>CALIBP010000147.1 GCA_938048165.1 uncultured Alphaproteobacteria bacterium
GGCAAATTTGTTGTCGAACAGGGCTATGACGTCGCTCTGGTCCCTTATGTCGTTGAAAACGTCATTTTGGAAGAAGACCTTAAAGGTGTGTTTTTCCACGAAATCAGATGGGCGCGGACCATTCGCTCCGTTCAGCCGGGAGGCTATGCAGCCTCAATAACGACTGAAATTTTGCCCCTCTCGCTATTTGCAGCTTTTGGCGCCTTCACAATGGGTGCCTCAGCCCCTATGTCACTGATGTTGATCGCTATTGCGCTGGGCATGCGGACCCTCTTGCACTATGCAGTCTGTCGCGGTTTAACTAGCAGAAAATCCTGCGGTGCTTGGCTGATTCCAGTGCGGGATATGCTATCTTTCGCGGTACGGATATACAGTTTCTGCGGCACCAAGGTTCTATGGCGGGAACGGGAATTTGTTGTCCTGGCCGACAACAGGCTGAAGGTTGCCAAATAGGCTGGGAATAGAAATAGGCTGGAAATCGAAATCCAGGGGATACGGAATACAGGATGAAGAAGACACTCTGTTTGAGCCCACCGACTTATGCTGGATATGACGGTGGCGCAGGCTCCCGCTACCAATGCAAGCGAGAAGTCAAATCCTTCTGGTATCCAACCTGGCTGGCCCAGCTTGCGGCGTTGGTTCCTGGCAGTAAACTGGTCGACGCCCCGGCGCGCGGTCTATCTGTCGACGATGTCCTAAAGGATGCAAAGGATTACGAATTTTTGGTCCTTTACACATCTACGCCTTCCTTCGCGAATGACACAAAGGTTGCCGAGCTGTTCAAAGAGCAAAATCCCAATCTTCTTATCGGGTTTTGTGGCGCTCATGTAGCCATCAATAATGAAGCGTCAATTGTTGCCTCACCTGCCATCGATTTCGTCTGCGACAATGAATTCGACTTTACTATCAAGGAAATTGCGGAAGGCATGCCTCTCGAAGAGGTTCTCGGTATTACCATCCTGAAAGATGGCAAACCGCACTTCACCGGAAAGCGCCCTCTTATCGAGGATATGGATACGCTCCCCTGGGTCACGCCAATATATAAGGAGCACTTGGTCACAACTGACTACTATAACGGCTATATGCTGCACCCTTACATGTCGCTCTATACCGGTCGCGGCTGTAAATCCCGCTGTACCTTTTGTCTCTGGCCTCAAACGATTGCCGGCCACAATTACCGGACACGGTCAGTAGAAAATGTTGCGGCTGAAATCAAATATGCCCGCGACAATTTTCCTGAGATCAAAGAATTCTTTTTTGATGACGATACGCTGACCGATAACCGCGAAAACGTGGAAGCGCTTGCACGTGAACTCGGCAAGCTCGGCGTTACCTGGTCCTGCAATGCCAAGGCCAATGTCCCCTATGAGACCTTGAAGATTATGAAAGAGAATGGCCTAAGGCTGCTCTTAGTGGGTTATGAATCCGGTAACCAGAAAGTCCTGAACAATATCAAAAAGGGTATCCTGGTCACCAAAGCCAAGCAGTTCACACGTGACTGCCATGAGCTCGGGATTTTGATCCACGGCACGTTCATTGTTGGCCTGCCTGGCGAAACCCGCGACACAATCGAAGAAACCATCCAGTACGCGCAGGAGATCAATCCCAAGACCATCCAGGTGTCTTTGCCAGCGGCTTACCCTGGAACTTTCCTCTATAAACAGGCCACCGAGAATGGTTGGCTCATTGCCGAAGACGGTAATGAGCTGGTTGCTGAGAATGGCGTGCAAAATAGCGTTCTGCATTACGATCACCTCAGTAAGGAAGAAATCTTTGAAGCGGTCGATTTGTTTTACAAACGTTTCTACTTCCGCCCCCGAAAGATGGCATCGCTATTTTTCGATATGTGCAAAGACTGGAACGTTATGAAGCGTCAGGCCCGCGAAGGCGTTGAGTTTTTCCGCTTCCTGTGGGGCCGGGAGAACGCAGTCTGAAACGCTTAATCGTCACTGGCGATGACTTCGGTATATCGATCCCGGTAAACGAGGCGATTGAAGCCGCACATTCCAAAGGGATATTAACCGCAACCTGCCTGATGGTCGGCGAAGCGGAAGTGGAGGATGCCGTCTCCCGCGCAAATCGATTACCAGACCTTGGCGTTGGCCTTCATATCGCTGTTGTGCGTGCGAAAGCCATATTGCCGAAGGACCAGCTCTCAGCCATTGCGCCAAACGGGTCTTTTGATGACGATCTTGTTCGGGCGGGATTTCGTTACTTCTTTTCACCCAAAGCTCGTCGTCAGTTACGGGCCGAGATTCGGGCACAATTCGAAGCCTTCCGCGCAACCGGGCTCACGCTCGATCATGTCAATGCCCACAACCATATGCACCTGCACCCTACCGTCCTTAGCCTGATTCTCGAAAATGCGGCAGAGTTCGGGATCGAAGCCGTGCGTTTACCGGCCGAAAAAAATGGCGGCTTAGGCGCGTTCCTACTGTCGCCATGGATAGCTCTCATGCGCTGGCGATTGCGCCGCGCCGGCATTAGCTATAATGACCAAATTATTGGCATTACCGAGACCGGAACCCTCGACCAAATGCATCTATTATCAGCAATTTCAAATCTTCCGGACGGCGTAACGGAAATTTTCTCACACCCCGCCATGGGAAGGTGGGACGATATGGACCCTGCTGCGTCAGGCTTTAAATTCAGAGAAGAATTCGAAGCCTTAATCTCACCGGATGTCGCTGCGGCAATCAAGAAATGCGATATTACCCTATCGACATACAAGGACATCTAATGGTTGGCGATTCCTGGACACACAAAATAGCGAAGGTTTGTATCACGCCACTCGCCAATACGCCTGTAACGCCGAACCATTTGACGACGGTTCGCCTGATCACCGGCGTCGCAGCCTGCGTTGCGTTCGCCATTGGGGATCGGCAATGGGACATTTGGGGCGGGTGGTTATGGCTGTTCTCCGCGTTCATGGATCGTGCCGATGGCGAGCTCGCCCGACTGACCGGCAAGTTCACACCTGGCGGGCACCGATATGACATGTTTTGCGACATCACCGTTACCTCGCTGTTCTTCATTGGCTGTGGCATTGGGCTGCGCGACGGTTATTTCGGTAACTGGATGATATTAATGGGCGCTATGGGCACTGCAGGCGTATTTGCCGCCGAGATTTATGCTGAAAAGATTGATCAGATGAACAGTGATACCGGCGACAAGGCTTACGCCGGTATCTGGGGGTTCGACTTCGATGACGTGCTTTACCTGTTCGCCCCAATCGTCTGGCTTGGCTGGCAAATGCCGTTCGTCGTTGGCGCCTCTATTGGTGCCCCGGCATTTGCCCTCCTCACCTGGTACAAATGGCGTAAGTGCCTACGTGAAGGCTAGTCGCGTTCAGCCAGTTCGCCGCCCAGCCAATCCTGCATCCACTTGCGATGATCGTCTTCGCGCGTAAGCCGTTTCATCATATCCTTCGGCGCTACAGTCGAAATTTCAGATGGCGGCACCCCGTCCCGCAAAGCTTTCAGCGTGTCGTATGTTGCTTTGACAGCGGCCTGGAACGGATGATGACCCTGTAAGCAAATCCGCACACCGGCAGCGCTAAGTGAATCCAGATCACCGAGCGCCGACGCCGCACCACCAAGGAAAATCGGTATGTTGACAGCATCTGAAACAACAGCGAGCTGATCTGTATTTGTCACCCCAGACAAAAACACCGCGTCGACGCCGACAGCCTCATAGGCCTTAATTCGGGCCACAGTATCTTCAGGCCCCGTGATCCCCATCGCGCTCGTTCGCCCGGCAATGACGAGGCTGGGATCCTGGCGACCATCAAGGGCTGCCTTCATCTTGCCAACGCCCTCTTCAATCGGGATCAGCCGCGTACCACCGACGGTGCCATAGCTTTGCGGTAACTCAGTATCTTCAATCGTCAGCGCCGCAACGCCAGCCGTCTCTAATTCTTCAACGGTGCGACGAACGTTCAACGCATTGCCATAGCCATGATCCGCATCGACCAGAAGAGAAAGATTGCCGGCGCGACAAATCCGATAGGCCTGCTCTGCAAACTCTGACAGGCTGAGAACGATGAGATCCGGGGAGCCCAGAACTGCCTGGGAAGCAACAGACCCCGCAAACATACCGACTTCAAAGCCCAACTCCTCCGCAATCCGGGCTGAGATCGGATCAAATACCGACCCGGGGTGGACACAACGATCTCCCTCAATGAGAGCCCGGAACCGTTCGCGTCTGTCTGCCCAATGCATTGTTGACCCTTTCAAAAACGAATTTGACGCAAGCTAGCGCAAATCGCGCCCGTTGCAAAATTGGGCTCTTGCGGTTAGGCCAAAAGCTGGGCAGTTTAGCGCTCCGATCAACTGAACGAACAAAGACCATGGCCAAGTTTTACGAACCCGATATGGGACAGGACCCCAACAATCCCTTCGCCCGCGACGCCGATGGTAAATTGGCGAGACGCGGCTACTGGCTCGACATGGCCGACCGTTCGATCATTCTCATGATGACGCAAGGTTTGGGACGGGTCCTCTCCAACGAACAAAAGCGCCTGCATCTGGAAGATATCGGTCGCGGACACCTGACCGCAGAGATATGCACTGTTGAAATCCTGCCGCCGGAAAACTAAACCACCGGCCTGTGCCCGCTTCAAAGAACAAGTTTTAAAACAATATGTTGCGCATTGAAGGGCTGACATACCGGATCGGCCCCCGGACTCTGTTTGAAAATGCCGATGCGGCGATCAATGAAGGCCACCGGGTAGGTTTTGTTGGACGCAATGGCGCTGGTAAAACGACTCTGCTCAACATGATCATGGGCTCGATCATTCCAGACACCGGAGTGATCGATTATCCGAGCCGCTGGCGTATCGGGATTACCCGACAAGAGGCCCCAAGCGGCACACAAAACCTTGTCGAAACGGTGATGTCTGCTGATCGGGAGCTGGTCAAACTCAATAAAGAGGCCGAAACCGCCGCTGACCCAAATCGTATCGCTGAAATTCATACCCGGCTGCACGAAAAAGAAGCTCATAAGGCACATTCCAGGGCCTCACGCATGCTCTCCGGCCTCGGTTTCTCAGAAGCCGAAATGCAGCGCCCCTGTGACGAATTCTCTGGCGGCTGGCGCATGCGTGTCGCCCTCGCCGGCTTGCTCTTTACGCAACCCGACCTCCTGCTCCTCGATGAACCCACCAATCATCTCGATCTCGAAGCGTGTCTATGGCTTGAGGAATATTTGAAACGCTATCAGGGAACGATCCTGATCGTTAGCCATGACCGGGGATTGTTGAATCGGGTGGTGAATCAAATCCTGCATCTCGATGACACCAAGCTTAAACTCTATTCGGGTGGTTATGACCGGTTTGAAGTCAGCTTTCGGGCTCAACTCGAACGCATCGCCTCCGAACGCTCTCGGCAGGAGGCGCAGCGCGCGCACATCCAGAAATTCGTCGACAAGTTCCGTTATAAGGCGACGAAAGCTCGCCAGGCGCAATCTCGGCTAAAAATGCTGGAACGAATGGAGCCCCTGCCAGAACGGAGCGAAGATGGTTCGGTTGCCTTTACCTTTCCAAACCCAAAGCCTCTGGCACCGCCCCTCTACAGCATCAACGATGCATCAATCGGTTATGATGGCACAGCTGTCTTGAACAAGGTTTCTTTCCGGCTCGATCTGGATGACCGGGTAGCTCTGCTGGGCGCAAACGGTAATGGCAAATCCACCTTGATCAAGTTGCTCGCAGGGCGGCTGGAAGCAATGTCTGGTCATATTGTCAGATCCGGAAAACTACGCGTCGGTTATTTTGCACAACATCAGACCGACGAGCTTGATTTCAATGCCACGCCGCTTACTGAGTTGGCTCGAAGACGACCAAAAGACCTTGATGTAAAACTCAGAAGCCATTTAGGCCGTTTTGGCTTTTCGCAGCAACGTGCTGAAACCCGTACCGGTGATCTTTCAGGTGGTGAAAAAGCGCGATTGCTGTTTGCCATGATGAGCAGCGACGAGCCTCATATTCTACTGCTTGATGAACCAACCAACCATTTGGATGTCGTTGCCCGCGAAGCCCTCGTGCAAGCGATCAACGCCTTTGAAGGTGCCGTGGTCATCGTCAGCCATGACCCCCACGTCATTGAACTGACCGCTGACCGTCTATGGCTGGTCGATCAGGGAACTGTCACGCCTTATGACGGAGATCTCGATGATTACCGGAAGCTTTTAACGAAACCGGTCAAGAACAGCGAGAAGCAAAAGCAATCTCGCGAATCCGCAACGCCCGTCGTTCCTGAGATACCGAAGAAAGAACAACGCCGACTCGCAGCGGAACGACGTAACGCTCTGGCACCGCTGCGCAAACGCGTAAAGCGTGCCGAGGACAAGGTTACAAAGCTAACCGCAGAAACCGAACGGCTGCAGACCGCTCTCGCAGACCCCGAGCTATATGAAAAAGGCGACGGCGAAGCCGTCAAATCACTACAGGTCGAGGCAGGATATGCCGCTAAAACATTAGCGGACGCCGAAGAAGCATGGCTTGAACTTCAGGAAGAGCTGGAAACCGCTGAAGCCAAAGCCGCAGCGGGATAGAAACTGATTAATTATCCTTTGGATGGCCGCGAGTGGGCGGCTCTGGGGTTCCCGGTGCCGGAACAACATCCTTTGTTGCACCCCCCCACCCCAAATGCGTTACATCAAAGATCACACCATTGGGATCACGATATTTGATTTCATAGAACGTCGTCGGCGCTTTCTTGTCCGGCCGACCCATAAAATATTTGCCACCAGCCTTTTCGATTTTCTTGTCAGCTTCTTCGGCATCATCAACCCAAAAGCCAATATGATGCAGCCCGACATAATCCTTGCCGCGCTCGTCTTTACCCTCGACATAACCCGCCCAATGGTCAGATTTATATTTCAACAAGGCGACCGTAATCACGCCATCGGAGACATAGCAGCCTTTTGCGAGTGGAGAATCAGTCGTTCCCACCCGTTCCATATCAAAAGCTTCGCAATAAAAATCAGCGGTTTTCTCGGGATCATCCACCGACATTGCGATGTGTCTCAGCTTGGCCATAATGTCCTCCTAAAATTCGATAGCTGGATTATACCCGATCATTCCTGTTTGGCGTCGGGAAAATATCTTGGATCGGAAATCACGGTACCAAAACGCTGTTGTGCATAAGTAATCGCGGCAACGTCCCACGCCATACTGTTTTGTGATGTTGCTGCGTGAACGTCACGGACCGCACGCTGGTAAGGGCTGTCAAAACCCAGACCACGACCACCCGCCAGCGGAAACAACCGTTCAACTGCCTGAACACATAATTTGCCCGCAAAGGAATTATTCCGACGCCATCGTGCCCGCTGCTCCTGTGTCGGCGGCTCATCACTGGTTGCAACCTGATTGCTTTCCCGAAAATCCTCCAGCAATAGCGCCCGGGCAGCTTCGATCTCAGCACTGGATTCCGCTACACGAGATTGCACTGTTCCCTGCTCACTGAGCTTTACGCCCGCAACTGATTTACGAGTCGCAAGGTCTGTCCACATGGCATCCAGTGCACCAAGGGCAATCCCCACAGCTGTTGAAGCAAACTGTTTGGTCCCCATCGCAAATAACGGAATCTTGTAGAGCGGGTTGGGGTTAATCTCGCTACCTGGCGTTGGGCCACCCTGGACCTGCCCCGCCGAAATGGCGCGATGTTCAGGGATAAACACTTCCTTCAGAACAAAAGATCGACTGCCCGTTGCAGCGAGACCACTGGGATTCCAGTCATCGACCATTTCGGTGAAGTCAGTTTTCGGGACAAGGGCAAATTGATGCTGTGGTGGACCCTTTTCCTGCGGCACGAAAAGCTGAACGTTACTCCAGTCTGCGAAATCTATACCGCTTGAAAAACCCCAGGTGCCATCCGCAATCCAGCCGCCATCGACGGTTTTTACAGTTGCCCCTTTCCCCGGGAACGAGGATGCAATAACCGCGTCGGGGTTATTCGCCCAAACATCATCCTGGGCGCGTTCGTTCTTCATACCGTTGATCCAACTCTGCCCTGTCAGGTTGGTAAAGACCCAACAGCTGGAACCACAACCGCGTCCCAGCTCGGCTGCAACATCAAGGATGCAATCCCAATCCATCTCATAGCCGCCATATCGTCGCGGCTGGAACATGCGATAAAATCCTGCGTCGATGAATTCCTTATGAGTGATATCGGGCACCCGCCGGTTTTTCTCCGCATCGGGGGCACGGTCTCGCAAAACAGGGACCATAGCGCGCGCACGTTCCGCTAATTCTTCGCGCGTTGGCACCGCGCTGTGTCCTGCATCAGGCATAATCAATCCACTTCTCAACGTCTCTGTGAAGCCGCTTGTTATTCTTTGCGAATATAGGAAACGAAAACGAGGAGATTCACAACCTCACCATCGTCATTTAACAAGGGCAAAATAATATCTTCACCATAAAGAAATTCCGCGTGTGGCCCGACATAAGGAATTTGGCTAAGCATCGGGTGGCAGGTTTTTGCCACCTGTTCACAACTGCTCCAAATCCGGCTTGGTGATTTCTGGTGTTCGATTTGGGACATCCACGCCCCGGTATGATTTTCCGCCAAATGTTCAAGAACAAATGACCCGATAACTCGGTAACGGAAGTCCGCAGGCGATTGTTGAACCTCAAGCAAAACCATGTGCGGCATTAATTTGGGTACATCAAAAGGATTGAAGTCGCTACGCTTTGGCGCCACGTCATCCTGACCTTTTAATTCCTCCCAAAAGGCGAAACCGTCACGGATAATGGAAGACCGCGACGCCAAGACATCCAAAAAGGTTGTCCGTTGCTCCGGACTTAGTTCAGCAGCAATATGTTCAATATTATCTTCCACCATCCAACTATCTCTTGGCTAAACAAATGGTCCCGTTGGCTTAAGGTCGAGCTGCAGCCGTCCCGCATTTACCGCCGCAAACTCTGGAAGGATCACGAAGTGACTACGCAAGACATGGAGGTCCCGGAATGCGCGCTGTAGTTCGCTGCCTTCCATCATCACACCGGTTCCCGCATCACAGAACAGCTCGTAGACCAGCTCACTACAAATACGCACGATTTCAACCATGGTCATACGATAACGAACGCGATCTTCAGTAGAAATCCGCTCTCCCAGTTCAAGTTTAGCCATCAACTCGAGTGCACTTTCAAGGACGGTCGCCTTCGCAATATTGCATTGCACCCTGGCACGCCCGAGACGCTGCTGCGATGATGCCCATTCTGATTGCGCCGATGGCATTCTTGCATTGGTTCGGCTTTTTAGCCGGTCGCGATAGGCTTCAATCGCGCATTCTGCCAACCCTACGGCTGGTGCCGCGACAACAAAGGCAAAAACAGTCGAATTGGGGCTCGTCTTATAGAGCAGTCCGTCATTTAACGCCGAACCAGGAATGCCGTTTTGCTCGGCCTCGCGAAAACACAGGACACGATGATCCGGCACAAACTCGCCATCAAGAGAAACTGTCTTGCTGCCCGTCCCTTTCATTCCCAGACAATGCCAATCATCCTTTACAGAGACAGAGGCGCGCGGAATGAGGCAGGTAAGATTTCGCTTGGGATCATCAGGATCATGCGCACTAAGCATCAGCCAATTGGCACGATCGACACCAGAGACATAAGGCCAGCTACCGGTAAGTTGGACGCCGCCCTGGGCTTTATCCGCTGTAATCGTTGCTCCCATCACCAGACAGGTAAAGAGCGGTTCGCCGCTTGCGCGGACTTCTTCCTGCGCCGCCGGCGGATACCAGCCCACGAGATAGTTTTGATTACCGATCAGACTGTGCAGCCAAGCAGTTGATCCGCAGCCACGCGCGGTTTCCATCACAGCTTCAAGATGGGTTGGCAACGTCATGCCGAGACCGCCAAGACCAGGTGCTAACATAATGCCCAACAGGCCCGCAGCGTTTAACTTTTCGTGAACCTCCGGCAACATCGAGCGGTTCGCTTCGGTCTCTTCTGCCTTTTCACGCAGGAACGGCACCAGGTCGGTCGCCCGTGCGACAATCTCCTCATGCGTTGGTTTTTTTATTCCGACCGAGCTTCCTTCCATACCACAGATCACCCGTCCGCTGATGGCAGATGTGATTTCGGCAGTCGACGCTTGCGGCCCTCATAGGGCTCGGCAGACGTGTCGCCAACACCATCAAAGTCGATGATTTCGATGCCATTGCCATCCGGGTCATGAAAATAAGCATGGCGACCGGAAAAGCTGCGATGGCCGGTATCTTCGTAGAGCAGAACCTCAACCCCTTGGTCTTCGAGATGCGCCATAGACGCATCAAAATCTTCACTCGCCACCATAAAGGCATGATGGATCAATGAATCTCCCGGTTTGTTGGGTGGCTGATGGTATCCCGTCCGCGACAGAACAAAATAATCCTCTCCCGCTTTCATAAACACCGTGGTGTCATTTTGCCGCCAGTATGTGCAACCTACGACGTCTTCATAAAACTTCCGCGACACCTCTAGGTCCGTCACGCCTATCGTAAAATGAAGAATTCCCGTCGCCTCAACCCGGCGAGGCGTCTCATATTTAATAGTATCGGCGCCCTTGAAGGCATCGCTTTTAAAACCAGACATTATGTCACCTGTGTAATCATTCAATCGACATTGATAATGATCGATCAGGCGACCTGGCGCTAGTCCTCAAGCAGCGGCGTCTTCTTCCTTTTTTTCTCCCGGCGCCCGGTGTTCGGGAAAGATTTCATTGAGAGCCTTGGATTTGCCATCCGCCATCATCACACGGCAATGGTAACGACGTAGATGCCGTGCCTCTTTCACGCCACAGGAATGCGCGATGATCCCGACCTCTTTTCTCATCGTTATAATATAGTTTTTAACCCGTTCCGCCTTATCGACAGGATCAAGTCCTTTCTGAAGACGTTTATTGTGAGTCGTGATTCCCGTTGGGCAGGTATTCCTGTCGCACTGCATCGCCTGGATACAGCCGAGAGCAAACATAAAACCCCGCGCGGAAACCACAAAATCTGCCCCAGCGCATAGCGCCCAAGCGACTTCTTCCGGCGTTACCAGCTTGCCCGACGATATGACTTTGACCCGTTCCTTGAGACCATGACGGGTCAGTGTATCAACCACCATCGGCAGACTTTCTTTTACCGGCAATCCGACATAATCGAGCAGTGCCATTGGGGCCGCACCGGTTCCACCATCACCAGAATCAACGGTGATGAAGTCGGGCGCGCTTTCGATACCGCGCTTATTAATGGCGTTAAACAGACTATCGAGCCAGCCATAGGAACCAATAACGCATTTTATTCCGACGGGTTTACCCGTCACTTTTCGGATGCGTTCGATCATATTGATCATATCATCGACGTTATCAATATCCGGATGTCGGTTAGGGCTTATCGAGGACTCACCTACTGGAATACCACGAATGGCGGCAATTTCCGGCGTCACCTTGCTACCAGGCAAAATGCCACCCTTACCGGGCTTTGCGCCCTGGCTGAGCTTGATCTCAAACATCCGAACCTGCTCGTGTGCGGCGATCCCTTTTAGCTTTTCATCAGACAGCTCGCCGTTTTCATCACGAACACCATACTTAGCCGTCCCCATCTGAAAAACGATGTCGCACCCGCCTTCGAGATGAAATGGCGACAACCCACCTTCACCAGTATTCATCCAGCTACCAGCCGCCTTGGCACCATTGGAAAGTGCTCTCACCGCCGGTTCAGAAATAGCGCCATAGCTCATACCGGAAACGTTAAAGAAAGAATTCGTCGTATAGGGTTTCTCGCAATAGGGTCCAACCGTCACCTCACCTGGATCCGCCGCATCGACTTCCAGAGTCGGAAAAGGGCAGTTCACGAAGAAAATTGTTCCCGGCGGGGTGATATCCCGTGTCGAGCCGAACGCCAGCTGTGTGCTAACATTCTTGGCTGCGCGATAGACCCAGGAGCGTTGCGCCCGATTAAAGGGCATTTCCTCACGGTCCATGGCTAAGAAATACTGGCGAAAAAATTCGCCCATATGTTCAAACAAGTAACGGAAACGCCCCACGACCGGGAAATTCCGCCGGACCGCCTGCTTTGTTTGAGTGACATCGATGACATAAAGAACTGCAACAACAACGATACCAACGCCAAGGACAAACACAATAAGTGTAATCAGGATGTCATTCGCGGTCTGGATAAAGTCGAATGTCTTTTCCATACTCATATTGTTCATGATGTTATCTCCCGAGCCCCACCTGTTCTCCTGCTTTCAATATGTACTCTACCTCGCGAACCACCAATAACGGTTTCGTTACCGGGTTCCGCGATTAAGGCGCCATATTCTTTTTGGTTAGTTCCTCGATAGCTGACGGCGTTTTTTCCAACCCTTCAAGCCCCATGCCCCGCAGGATATTAGGGGCCTTGCTAAACTGGATGTCGTCATAGGGGACGACCTCAACCCGATTGCCCCACGGATCCCGAAAATTCATTCCGCGCTCAAGCATTTCAACGCCCATTTCTTCAAGTGCCTGTTGTACAGGTTCACGGTCGTCAACCACGAAACCAAAATGGCGCGCGCCATCGGGCTCCTGCGTTCTACCAAGGCGAAGCTGGATAAACTGATCTCCAAGATCAATGAAAGCGTTGTGTTCATTTCGCCCACGAAGGCTAAAATCAAACAATCGTCCGTAAAATTCCAAGGCTTCGTCAAGATCACCTACTTCTAGAACAATGTGATTGATCCCCAGCGCTTTTGCTTTCTTTTCCGCCATTATTCCCTCCCATGTTTTGATCACTATAGCGCCATTCGGCAATGGTGTAGCTGATATTGGTAATCGGGACCAATTCAGGGCAAAATAGCCACGTAAAGAATATCTATAAGGTTCCGCCAATGCCGAAAGTTCTGACAGAAGATCAGGTCAGGGAATTTGACCAAAATGGATTTTTGTTCCCTGTCGAAGCCTATTCGCGAGAAGAAGCTGCCGAACTGCATGCCAGGTTCGCAACGATGGAGGAACATCTAGGTCATGAGCCACAAAAGAAATTCAGGGTTAAGGCGCATTTGCCGTTTCCCTGGCTGTGCGATGTCGTTCGAAACGAGAAACTTCTGGACGCCATCGAAGACATTCTAGGTCCAAACATTCTGTGCTGGGGGGCCTCCTTCTTCACAAAGAAAGCCAACGACCCAAGATTTGTTTCGTGGCACACGGATAGCTTCTATTACGGACTGAAACCCGCAGAAACGGTAACGGCATGGCTGGCCTTTAACGATGCCACAGTCGAATCCGGCTGCGTCCAATACATCCCAGGCACGCATAAAGGCCCACCGGCTGTCCATGAAATCCGCAAGCACGAGCATAATCTGGTCCAGCAGGGTCAGACCGTCGTCGATGTCCCTGAGGACAAGGCCGTGTTTGCCGAGGTCAATGCTGGCCAGGTCGTCCTGCATCATGAAAGCGTCGTTCATGGATCAGGGCCGAACCGAGCCAATCACCCTCGTGTTGGGTTTTCCATTCATTACGTTGCACCGCACGTCAAAGAAACCCGTTTCGACGGTGCGACAGCTATGCTGCTGCGTGGTGAAAATTTCGGTGACAATTGGGG
This sequence comes from uncultured Alphaproteobacteria bacterium, assembly GCA_938048165.1. Classification (GTDB taxonomy): domain Bacteria; phylum Pseudomonadota; class Alphaproteobacteria; order MPNO01; family UBA2964; genus UBA2964. The sequence continues at coordinate 13,558 of CALIBP010000147.1, forward strand.
GATCGACCCGGAGCCCCGGCACGATTACGATCCCGCCTGCATAAAATTCATGGAAGACACCCGCGCGAAATTTACAAACTCCACAGCAGATAAAATCGCCGTTGGGGGACGGAGTTAATTTATGACCGAAACAGCCTATGCCGCCGTACTCGTTGAGAAGCGCAAATTTGAAACGCGAGAGGTACCAATCCCTGACATTGGCCCGGACGAAGGCATCCTGCGAATAGAAGCCGCCGGACTATGCGGTACAGACTATGAGCAATATGATGGCCATTTTATTGGCACCCCCCATGGCACGCTGCCGATCACTCCTGGCCATGAAATTTTCGGCTGGATCGACAAGGTCGGTGCCAATGCGGCCAAGAAATGGAATGTAAAAGAAGGCGATCGCGTCGTCGTCGAAACCTCGATCCCCTGTGGCGAATGTCTCGCCTGCCACGATGGCCGGCCAATATTTTGCGATGCCAATATGGGTTATGGGCTTCGCATGGGATTTGATAACGAGCCTCATTTGTGGGGCGGCTATGCCTCACATCTTTATCTGCATCCGAAATCGCGGATGCATAAGATTCCCGATCATATTCCAACTGACATAATGAGCCTCAATAACCCGCTTTCAAATGCAGTACGCTGGGCGTGGGCACGGCCAAACCTGCGAGAAGGCCAAACCATCGTTATTGAAGGTCCGGGACAGCGTGGACTGTTAAGTGTCTTGGTCGCCAAAGAGATGGGTGCCGGACAGATTTTCGTGACCGGTACCGCCGCCGACACTTACCGGCTGGAGATCGCCAAAGAACTCGGCGCCGATGCTACCATCAATGTTCAGGAAGAAGACCCTGTCGAAAGAGTCCATGAACTCACAGGCGGGAAAAAAGCCGATATCGTCCTCGACGTTTCCATGGGCTCAACGGAGCCTCTCATTCAAGGCGTTGAAATGCTCAAGAAAGGTGGCACGCTGGTCGTCGCTGGCGTTAAAACCCATAACGCCCTCAATAATTTTTATAGCGACAAACTACTGTTCAATGAAATTTCAATGCTCGGCGTCCTGTCCTCTGACTGGGAAGACACCGCCCGCGCCGTCGAAATTCTGACCGACAAGTGGCAAGACCTTGGAAAACTCTGCACACATAATTATTCGCTCGGTAATGCAGAAAAGGCAGTCTTGCTGCTCGGTCGTGAGATTCAGGACGGTGCCGAACCAATTCATATTCATCTCGATACAACCATAGCGCCTTAAGGAACACATTATGAGTGACAGACTTTCTATCCGGCTTGCTGCGGGGTCCGGACCGACCTTCGGCGTCGACGACCTTGCCTGTGCCGCCGCTACGCTTCTCGGATGCTGGGAAGACGAAGGCCTCGATGTCACCTGGACCCCGGTCCACGGCGGTGTCGCTGCCATGCAGGCGGTCCTCGATGATGTTGTAGATGTTTCTTATGGCGGTCTTGGGCCCGTTCTTAAGTTCCGTTCAGAAGGACAGCCCGTTCGTATCATTGTTTCGATGGCACGCGGCCTTGCCCAGAACCTTGTTACCCAAAGCCGGATCACTGATCCACAGCAGTTAAAAGGCTGTTCCTGGGCGTTGGACGGCTTTGGTGCCCTAAGCCATCACATGGCGAGACTATTGGTGGCTGCGCTCGGCATTGAGGAGAGTGAAATAGACTGGCAGGCCGTTGGACCACCGCCAGAACGAATCGACCGCCTGTTGGCTGACACGATTGATGTGTCCCTGATCCGTGTTGAAGAAGCCATTTCGCTGAACCAGGACCCCAGCAACAGCCTACATACATTGCTGGGATTTGCTGACCTCAAGAAACTGGTACCCGTTCAGCCGCATGGCGTTCTCGGAACAACCGAAGCCTATGAACAGGCACACCGCGAAGAGCTCAACCGTCTAACGCGCGGCATGATCAAGGCATCACGCGCGCTGCACGATGACTTTGCGACCTTCAAAAAGGTCTATAACCATTACGTCACTGTCCCGGTGCCGGAAGAGGATGTTCAAATAATCTGGCAACAGGAACATGACACGGCGGGCTTTGCCATCAATGGCGAGCTTACCAAAGGTCACTGGAAGGATGAGATGGAGTTGTTCTACAAGCTCAACCCCGATCTCCCTAAGGTAACGCGGGAAGACGTGATTGCTGAGAATTTTGTTGCCGATGCCCTCGCGGCTATCGGTGTCGTTCCAGGTGAAGACGCACCCGACCGAGAACTCGCTAGCCGGTTTTAAACAATCGGCCAAGCGCTGAGATATTGTCATTGAGACCAGCCAGGCGCAGCGCTGACCATAGTGCCGCCTGATTGCTGGTGATCACCGGCCTGTCTAATTCATCTTCCAGCGCTTCAATGACATCGATACTGCGAATATTGGCGCAGCTGATGAAATAGGCATCCGCATCGTCGTTGCGCATGGCTTTGACGTTCTCGAACCAGAATTCAGGTGGCGTACTGCAATACACATCGGTGCCAGCCAGCCCCATCGCCTTATCGGCGATGATGTCCAAACCGGCTTCCTTGAGAAAGGCGAGCTTTTTATCGTGTCCCCCCTGCGGGGTTTCAGACACAAAAACCAACCGTTGCGCATTCAATGCCTGAAACGCATCCATCAAGGATGAGGCCGCCGAGGCTGCCGGTTTACCGGTCAAGTCCTCAATCGCCGATATGACCTCCCGCTCCTTTTCAACGCCGCCCGACATTGATGTCCCGGTACATTGCAGAACCGTCACATCACATTTGGAATCACCGAGGAGTTCAGCCGCGAGAAGAATGCGCGGCATTAACTCATCCAGCGGCGCCTTATGCCGGTTGGTCATGCCGATCCGGTTAAAATGAGGGACGACCCCCTCCGGGCAGTAATGCTGCAACTGCGGCTCTACCATTCGATTTGAAGACGGAATGATAAAGCCCAGCCGAGCCCGCGGAATGATGGGGTCGTAGTTAGTCATCTACTCACCGAAGAGCAATTTTCTCGTATTATCTTCATAGATCGCCTGACGATCACTGTCCTCACAATTCAGGCTTTCAATGACTTCAATGGTCTCGCGAATATTGCTTTCGCCACCGGTAAGATCGTAGGGCGCATCGGTCGCAAAGAACGAATTGCCAGAACCGAAGAAATCGAGACCGGCCTGACTTTGCGCCTTGGCACCGAACATCGCTGTATCCCCATAGAACATTTTGAAATAATCGAGCATTGGCTTTTCGAGATCGTCTGCAAAAGACCTACCATCGGCCGACATGGTGCCATTGCGTGCTTCCCAAAGCGGCATCCGCCCTTCCGCATGCGGGATATAGGCACCCCAATGATGCGCCATAACGTGGAAGTTTGGAATTTTATCAAACATGCCCGAACAAACCATTCGGCACATCGCTGCCGTTGTCTCGTAAGCCCAGCCAATGCCCCAGAAAATTTCGTAGTGAGACTGATCTTCGGTCAGGTAGTCAGCGTGACTCGCGGGACGGGTCGGATGTAACCAGACACATTTTCCGCGTTCGGCGATCTTCTGAAAGATGTCGTGGAACTCTGGCGCATCAAGTGGTTTGCCACCAACGTTGGAATGAATTTGAAATCCCACCGCATTATGCTCATCGAGGACACGATCAACCTCGCGGATCGCCTCATCAGTATTGTTCATGGGTAATGCCGCGATGAACCACGGCATGCGATCTGGGTATTCTCGACAAATTCGGGCCATACCATCATTGGCCACACGAGCCAGCTCAGGCGAATCATTTGGCCCGGCAATGATATCCAAAGGCGGCTGTGAGATCGAAATGATCTGCTGATAATCGTCAAATTTCTCGATTACCTTCATCCGAGCGTCCATATCATAAAGCTCTTCCATGGCCTTCCAACGCTTTACAGCGCGCGCAGGCATAAGCTTTTCTGCGGCTTCGAAGAATTCATTGGGAAACACATGATTAAAAACGTCGATCTTCATTTCGTATCCTTTTGTGTCAAACAACCATCACAAATAATATCTTACGCTACAGCAGAGTTCTTCGTCGCAGTAGGGTGAATTTCATGACCTTGGCAGAACAAAGTTGCTGCTTTAAACTTGATACAACTTTAACGTTTAATGAAGGTGGGGGCCGTGATCGAAGAGCAATCTTTAAGTTGTGACGTCCTGGTTATCGGTGGCGGTGGCGCCGGCTTGGCGGCAGCGATTGAGGCGCGAACACACGGTGCCAATGTCATGCTCATCGAAAAAAACCCTGAGCTGGGCGGGACAACCGCGTGGTCGATAGGATCCTTCTCTGCAACACAGACCCCACACCAACTAGCCGAAGGTATTGTCGATACGCCGGACGAGCATTTCGAAGACATGCCTAAATTCTCCGGCCCTCAGGCAGACCGGGATAACCCCAAACTTCGACGTATTTTTGTCGATAACGCCAATGAGACTTTGCGCTGGCTCATGTCTATGGGAGTCGAATTCTTTGGTCCCATGCCGGAGCCACCGCACCGCAAACCACGGATGCATAATGTCCTGCCAAATTCTCGCGCTTATATTCATCACCTCGGTAAACATGCGGCTAAAATTGGGGTCGAAATTCGGTGCAACAGCCGAGCTAATAAATTTCTCCTCGAAAATGACCGCGTTATTGGCGCTCGCTGCGAAATGCCGCGCGGTATTACCGAGGTCCACGCAAAATCGATCGTCCTAGCAAGTGGTGATTACGCCGCCAACCGCGAGTTAAAGGCCAAATATATTTCACCCGAGGTCTCTCTGGTAGATGCGATGAATCCAACGGCCACTGGTGACGGTCACGAGATCGCCTTCCCGCTTGCGGCCAGAGTCATTAACGGTGATGTACTTTCTGGCCCAACCCTGCGTTTTATTCCGCCACCGCGGGAATCCATTGACCGGATGTTACCACCCGTAAAAATTGTCACAAAATTCATGCGGTTCGCGTTGAAATATTTGCCGGATAGAATACTACGACCCTTCGTCCTCGGGTTTACTACCACCTCAATGGCACCCGAACTCGATCTATTCACCAATGGTGCCCTGCTCGTTAACAAGAACGGCAAACGCATTACAGATACTCCCGCCAAGTTGGGGCTCGCGATCGCGCAAGAGCCGGAAAAAATCGGATATGTCATTTTAGACAGCAGCCTTGCTGCGAAATATTCCGCATGGCCTGATTTTATCGCCACCGCGCCGGGAGTCTCATACGCCTATCTCGATGACTTTCGAAAAACACGGCCCGACATATTCCGCAAAGCGGATACCGTTACGACTTTGGCCGGCGCACTGGACATGCCGTCTGATGAACTCAAAAAATCAGTTGCGGATCATAACGCCGACAGTGATACAAAAATTCTTTCAGGTCCGTTTTATGCCCTTGGCCCGGCCAAGAGTTATGTGGTTTTGACGGATGGCGGTCTGGCAGTCGATGAAGACCATCGTCTGTTAGGCGAAAATGATAACGCGATTCCTGGCCTGTTTGCAGCGGGTTCCGTGGGACAAGGCGGCCTCATGCTCAAAGGACATGGCCATCACATTGGCTGGGCCTTTACCTCAGGTCGTCGCGCCGGACGACATGCTGCCAAAGACGCCGGACTCAATGTGACTTGATCCTATTGAAACATTCAACAACCTCGGCTAGCGTCCAATCAGAATAAAAATATAGATACATACTTGGAGGAGTTTTGATGAAGAAATTTTCAGGATCACTTGCTCTCGGCAGCCTTTTGGCTGGCGTTGCAGCGTGGGGCATCGCCGACACACAAGCCGTTAATGCCCAAGGCTTTTACAAAGGCAAAACCATAAAAATGATCGTACGATCTGCCCCTGGTGGCGGCTACGATTTTTACGGACGCCTTATCGCCCGTCACATGCCGAAACATATTCCCGGCAATCCCAAAATGGTTGTCATCAATATGCCGGGCGCCGGTGGCATCGTCGCAGCGAACTATCTGGCCAACCGCGCCAAGAAGAATGGTACGGAGATTGCTATTCTAACCCGTGAACTGGCCCTGGCGCAGCGGACAAAAGCTGTCGGCGTTAAATATGACCTGAGTAAACTCAGTGCGATCGGCAGCGCCGCCTCATCAACATTCCTGGTGGTGATGGGTAAGAACCAGCCAATCCGTACCTTCAAACAGCTGAAAGCATCCAAAAAGACTATCTTGTTTGCAGCTACGGGTCCCGGATCAGGGTCGTATCAGTACCCGGCCCTTCTGAAACAGGACGGATTTAACGTCAAAATCATCTCTGGTTTCAGCGGAGGTCAGAACCGTTTCCTGGCGATTGAACGTGGTGATGTTCAAGGCACGGCAAACAGCTATGAGAGCACCAGCAAGGCCATCAAAGAACTTGGCTTAATTCCAATTCTGTATAACGGGGCGCCTCTTGCGGCGCTTAAAGGCGTACCACACATCAGCACCGAATTAACCGCCGATGGTAAGGCACTCGCTGCGCTCCTCGGAGCGCCACTGGCTGCAGGTCGTCCGTTTTTCACGACATCCGGTGTTCCGGCGGACCGCCTGAAAACATTGCGGGCTGCATTCAAAGCCGCTCTGCATGACAAAGACCTTCTCAGAGAAGCCAAACGGGCCAAGCGCAATGTCGCCTGGACCGCACCGGAGTTGATGCAGAAGATCAATGCCGAAATTCTGGGTGCTTCTGACAAAGTCGTCGCGCTTTATAAATCCGGTGCCAAGAAACCCAAAAAGGATCTCAGCAAGTTCCTTAAACATTCTGGCAAGGTGACCAATATTAAAAGAAAAGGTCGCCGGATCTGGATTTCCTACAATGGCAAAGATGTAATGGCCAAGGTGTCAGGGTCGCGGACCAAGATCACGCTAAACGGCAAAAAGGTAAAGCGTAAGGCGATCAAGCTCGGCATGACCTGCCAGTTCACCTATCCGAAACCTGGTGAAGAAGCCGCTATGGTCGACTGCAAATAAGGTACTTAGGGTCACTCTATCTGGAGTGGCCCTTTAAACCTTAATCTCGGGGGATCACCATGATCGATGCCGCCATTGAAGGCCTGCTTGGCATTTTGCAGTGGAAAGCGTTTCTGCTGATGATTGTAGGCATTGTCATTAGTTCAACGCTGGTTGCCATGCCCGGCATCGGCAGTAAAACCGCGATTGCTCTGCTGTTGCCTATTGCCTTTGTTCTCAACAAATTTGAGGCGATCTGTCTCATTATGAGCGTTTGGGCGGTGAGCAATACCGCCAACTCCATTACGTCAATCCTGTTCAGTGTTCCTGGGGGGGGCGGCTCTCAGGCCACAATTATGGATGGCTACCCAATGGCCAAGAAAGGTGAAGCCGCTCGTGCCCTGGCTGCAGCATTCACCTCATCCGCCATTGGCGGGATCATCGGGGCTATTGTTCTTCTTGTCGCAATCCCCATTCTGCGTCCGCTCGTTCTTCTTCTCGGACCGCCAGAATTTTTCATGTTGGTGATGGTCGGTATCGCCATGGTCGGCGCACTGAGTGGCAAAGCCCCTGTAAAGGGGATCATTGCGGGCGGTCTCGGTCTGGTCATCTCAATGGTCGGCGTTCATGTTATTACGGGGCTGCATCGGTTCACCTTTGACCAGATATTTCTCCTCGACGGGTTGAAACTTATCCCGGTAACCATCGGGCTCTTTGCCATTCCAGAGCTCATCTATATGGGCGTCAAAGGAACTGGCATATCCGACCTGCCGCTTGGTGATCTCGGCAAAGGCCGCAGGCAAGGCATTAAAGATGCCTTCACGCATCGGTGGCTAGTCCTACGGAGTAGCCTGATTGGAGTTTGGGTCGGCATAATCCCAGGGCTCGGTTCAGCGGTCGCAGACTGGTTCGCCTATGGCAGCGCCAAACAAACCTGCCCTGGAGCCCGCGAAACATTCGGTAAAGGCGATGTCCGCGGCGTAATTGCCGTCGATGCGGCAACCAACGCCAAAGAAGGTGGGTCACTTATTCCGACACTCGCCTTTGGCATACCCGGATCAAGCACGCTTGCCCTGATTTTTGGCGGGTTGATTATCGTGGGGATCACGCCTGGTCGCGACATGCTGACGAAGGATCTTCACCTTACCTTCTCGATGATCTGGTTGTTGATCATTGGCACTGTCATCACGTCAATTCTGTGTCTGGCTTTCACCCGCCAGTTAGCAATGGCAACAAAACTGCGACCATCGCTGATGATACCGGTCATCCTGGCCATGGCCGTTATCGGGAGTTTCGCGGCATCCAGCCGGTTTGAAGATGTCCTAATCATGTTTGCCTTTGGCACAATCGGATACTTTATGCGCGCAGCTGGCTGGCCCCGGCCACCATTGCTGCTGGGTCTGGTTTTAGGCCCCATCGCGGAACGCCATATGTGGACGTCGGTCCAGCTGTTTGGTCCCGACTTCCTGTTACGTCCAGGGGTCTTGATTATCTTCGTTATCCTTGTGTTTTGTGTCACCTATCCAATGTTCCAGGACAGGAATTCAAAACTACGAGCACAGGAATCGGAGACATAAAATGGGCTTACGATTTCAACCGCGCTCTCTCCTGACGCTTTGCTTTATCGCACTCTTTGCCTATGTCGTTATTTCGTCCTCCGAAATGCCGTTACAGGCCAAGCTTTACCCCTGGACTATCGGCATCATTGCTCTGGTGTTACTGGCCTATCAGCTGGTTCGAGAAATCTTACCGCCTGCTAAAACAGAAACAGACCAAACCGGTGTCGATATCGATTTCTCTGAGGAGGAATCATCCAAGCTGGGGAAACGCCGTGCCCTGGAATTATTCGCCTGGATGTACGGCTTTGCCCTTCTGTTGTGGCTCATCGGTTTCTATACCGCCGCACCGCTTATGGTGTTGGCCTATATGCTACGCCACAAGGAAACACTGGTGATGACAATTGCCCTGCCCGTAGGGACAGGTGTTGCGACCTGGTATATCTTTGGCCACCTCCTGCACCTTCCCTTCCCACCGGGCGTCCTGCTAGAATGGGCGGGTCTGGTCTAGGGCTGCATAGTCACCCGAACGATCATCGTATTTTTAGCCTGTTGTTCATAGAGGACCCGTATGTCTGACGAAAACGCCCCCACCGAAGAAATTGATATCAGCAAAAAGTTTCTTGTCGATCCTTATATGGATTGGGCGAAGGGCGAAGGCATTCCCATGCATCTCGATTTTGGCCACAACCTGCTAGCCTTGGAAACAGATGTTTGGGATCGCTGGGACGCACGCGGCTGTTTCGCGCATACGCACGGCAATGGCGACTTCATGGCCAACTATGTCCTGGAAGTCGCACCGAGCAAGAAGACAGCACCGATCAAACATATATACGAAGCGTTTTTCTATGCCCTCTCCGGTTATGGCTCAACGACGGTCACTTACCCCGATGGCGAGGTCCGGACTTTCGAATGGGGTCCCAAATCACTTTTCACAGTGCCGTTGAACTGCGAATACCAAATCTTCAATGGCTCTGGTCAGGAGCCAGCACGCCTGTCCTGCACCAATGATGCGCCGCTGGTCATCAACCTGTTTCACAATGAACGCTTCGTCTTTGAAAACGATTTCGATTTTCCTGAACGGATTGGCGACAGCAAGCATTTTGATGGCGAAGGCGATCACTTGACGGTTAATCGTGGCGACAACGTCGCCGAAGCCAATTTGTGGGAAACCAACTTCGTCAATGATCTGACAAACTTTAAGCTCTATGCGATGGATTCACGCGGAAAAGGGTCACTCAACGTTTCCTTTATTCTCGCGGACAGCACCATGCATGCCCATTCGTCTGAAATCCCGATGGGCCGTTACAAGAAAGCCCACCGTCATGCTGCCGGTACGCACGTCCACGCCGTCAGCGGCACTGGCTACACCCTTCTTTGGTACGAAGGGGATCAGGAATTCAAGGAATTTCCGTGGGAACATGGCTTTATGTACACACCGCCGTTCTGGATGTTCCATCAGCACTTCAACACCTGCGATCAACCGGCCCGATATCTGGCCTGTAGTATGGGCAGCCGCCGCTATCCGTTTATTGCATTACGCCGCAAAAGCGCGGAGGGCAAAGGTGCAACATCCATTCAGGAAGGTGGTCGGCAGGTTGAATATGAAGATCAGGATCCCCGTATCCATCGCAAATGGCTGGAAGCAATCGCCGAGAATGGTGTGAGCTCAAATATGGGGGATGTCTTCGACGAACCGGCTATTATGGCTTTGCCTCAGTCAGAGCTGGAAGGCCCAATCAAGACACCACAATCAATTGGCCCCGCCGTTTAACCGACGACTGATCGGTCGGTGACAACTCCGCAGCGCATAATTGTTATAGGCGGCGGTGTCGTCGGTATTAGCAGCGCTTTAGAGTTTCAACGACGCGGCTATCAGGTTTCGCTTCTCGACCCCAAGCAGCCGGGCCGCGAGACCTCATACGGGAATACCGGCGTCCTGTCTGACGGGTCAGTGGTAATTTCCAATAATCCTGGCCTCCGAAAACGGCTACCCAAGCTCATTCTTAAAAAGAGCAACGCCCTGAATTATAGTTTGGGGTTTGTGTTGAAACGCCTGCCCTGGGTCGCCCGTTTCCTGAGCTACACCACGGAAAAGCACCTTGATCATAGTAGCCAAGCCCTCCGTGCCCTTCAGGCTCATTCGCTAAAACTTCATTTGAACCTTATCTCAGATGCAAAAGCCGAAAACCTTCTGCGTAGAACAGGTTGGCTAAAAGTCTTCCGCAGTGACTCAAGTTACAAAGCCTACGACATGGAGCTTAAGGTGTTTGAGCGGACAGGTGTCGGACATACGATTTATTCCGCGGAAGAATTAAATCAGCTGGAACCGGCGTTAAATCCAATATTTCGTCATGGAGTCCTGCTTCACGACGCCTGCAGCGTCTCCAGCCCGGCAGCGCTCTGCGACGCTTATCTTAAGCTTTTTACTGACGCTGGAGGTAACGTAATTCTCGACGCTGCTGAAAGCTTCCAGAGAACCGAAAGCTGGATAGTGCAGCTTAGAGACGGAGAACCTCTACAGGCTGACGCCATCATTCTCGCCGCCGGGCCATGGTCCGCTGAAATCGCAAAATGTCTCGGATATAAAATCCCAATGGCCTGGGAACGCGGTTATCATTGGCACTTGAAACCTGGTACAGGACCTGCCCTGACCAGAGCCGTGCACGACGTCGATGCGGGCTATGTCATGACCCCTCAACAACAAGGCGTACGTATTACCTCAGGCGTGGAACTGGCGGATCGCGATGCACCTCTCGATATCAGTCAGATAGAACAATCAATCCGTTCAGCGCGCCAGGCGACATCATTGGGGGAGAAAGTAGAAGACGCACCTTGGATGGGTCGCCGTCCAACCCTCATTGATAGCCTGCCGATGATCGGTGCTGCACCGCGTCATCGAGGACTGTGGTTCAATTTTGGCCACCAGCACAACGGGCTTTCTACGTCGGCCGCAAGTGCACAGCTTCTCGCCGACCAGTTCGAGGGCAAATCTCCGGCGATCAATGTTGAAGCTTTTAGACCAGACCGTTTTCGCCTTTAGACGTTTTCATTGACTGTCACTTGATTCTGCAACCAGTACGAGAATAGGCTACTTACCTCGATGAGGGATGAGGGAGAAGCCGTCATGACAGACTTGGTAAGCCAACGCCGAGAAGCCTGATATGGAGCGCCCGCCGCAGACCAGATAATGGTCAATCGTTACTTCACCATCGGATATTCCTACTATTTCCGCCAAGCGAAGTGGGCGCTTGAAATTGTTGGACGGGTTGATGAAGGAGAGGAAGCTGTTGAGCGTCTAGATAACTTCCGGTCTGATTTCCGGGTCCCACAAATCTTTCGAGCTGATCTTGCCGATTACACAGGCTCAAAACATGATCGAGGTCATCTGGTCGCCAGTGCCAATCAACGCGAAGGCGTGCTGCAGAATAGCGAGACCTTTCTGCTCTCTAATATGTCACCACAAAAACCCAAGTTTAACCGGGGGATCTGGAAAGAACTTGAAGGAGCGGTCCGCGCCCTCGATGCCGATCCGAAAATCTTTGAAACCTATGTCATTTCAGGGCCCATTTTTGATTTTGGCAAAGCAATCAAGGTAATTGGTTCGAAGGACAAAAATGGTGTCAGCGTCCCGATACCTCATGCCTATTTCAAATCTATCCTGGCGGAGAACAATAAAGGGGCGCTGAACATGTGGTCCTTTGTCCTTCCCAATGAGGAAACGCACAAAAAGCTGGAAGATTTCCGCGTCCCGACGACAAAAGTCGAGAATTACGCCGGCATATTGTTGTGGGAACGTTTACGGGGACGAAAAATCGCGAATGAAAAGAAGCGTGTTCGCCCAATGTGGAAATTCTAGTCCAACAATTCATTTTCCACATTAATCACCAACTCGCCCTTTACAGTTGGGCTCCAAATCAGCATGTTTAGCCCGGATTTCTAGGGCGGATGCGTCTGGCATCCGTATTACGACCAAATTTCTAATTTAAGAGGCACCCATGCTCGATTTGATGAATATTGCCCGCACTGAAGCCGATGGCGGGGACCTGTTTGGCTTGCTCAACGATTTGTATGAGCCCACCGATGTCCGGCCAACGGGCTTTCCTGATGCCGTCGTATGGCAAGGAGGCAATCATGATGGCAATGTCGAGCCTGTTGCCCATTCCATGACGGATGCGTTTGCATTGATTGGAACCATGGCCGCGATCGATGTGCTAGGGCTGCCCTTTTACGCGGTGCCAATGTGGTCGCAATACCGGCATGACCACAATCTTGAACCTTTGACATGGTTCGGCAACATGCCATGCATCTCAATCAAATGGTCGACGGCTGGCGATGCTTACGTGAATGATGGCAAAGGCGGCAAGGTCGTTGTGATGGGTAAATCCGGTAATGCCCCGTTGCGGACCCAGGCAGGCGTTTATTGTAACGTTCGTCCTTACGGACCAATCACTGCCGTCCGCTGCATGCCCTGCCTGCCCTATTCGCAGGATAAGAGCGTCTTTGGCGTAAACGCTGAAACCGGTCATATCCATTCAGAAATGAATACCCCCGGCGTACAGCTTGCCTATGCCAATCGCCTGTTCCTGAAAATGGTCCATGAAACCGGACATCTTGGCCGTGTTGCAACAAAGCCGACGCAGGCCCAGGAAGACGGCATTAATGCCGGTCTCCACAGCTGGCTCCTTCAAGGCACCAAGTTTGAAGTCGGACGGAAATATGCCGTCGATCCTTACGATGAGTTCAAGGAAGAAATCGACAAGATCATCGCCCTCCTCCCGGCTGATTTTAAAGATGGCATGGAGAACTGGGGAGGCCGTATCGAACAGCACATTTCCGACACAAACTATGGGCTGCTGGTGTGGGATCTAATTGAACAGCGTGATTGCATCGTGCTGGCGACGGACTTGGATGGCGACCGCCTCACCGACCTCATGGCCGATATTTCTGATCCTCTGCGTGCCTTTGGTGGTATGGTCGCCAAACATCTCGGGCAGGATGTCGATATGCGCAAAATTTGGTCCGACATGGGTTACACCACGGGTAATGGTCGTGACATGACGTCGGTCATGCACCGTATGACGGGTCCCGCCATTCATGAGCAAACGCTGGGTTCAGCGGATGCTATGCTCCTTCGCCTATTGGATGGTGACGAATGGGTTGGCGGCACCAAACAGCCTTATGATCCGCGTATTCATTTTGTTTTGATCCGCGATGCCTATCTCGATGCCAATAAGGGCAACAAAGAACTCGCAGCATTCCTTGACGATGCGCTAGCGAAGTTCGATGAGATCTATTACAGCGGTGACCGCCCGGGCTTTCTGCAAGGCTATGCCTCACTGAAAGAAGCCATCACACCCTGGGGCGCGTAAGCTCAAATTATTAGCGTTGGGACGCGACGGAAACGCCGCGTCCCGCATCGCTATTTATCACCGAGCCGGTCATAACGGCAGATTGATCGGACGCCAGCAGCACATAGGACGCTGCGTGATCTTCCGGCTCCGTCTGACGTTTCAGAATATTACTGTTTGGACCACCTGTACGCGCTGGTGTCCTGTCTGCTCCCGGCTCCAACAGGCTCTCTGCATCAGCAAAGGATGTCGGCGTCCCGCTCGGCGCGACGCCATTGACGCGAACGTCGGGAGCCAGCTCATGGGCTAATGCCCTCATCAGACCAAGGGCTGCATGTTTCGAGGCGGTATAAATTGGCCCACTGCCAATATAAAAAGACGAGGTCGACAGGGTCAGAACAATACAGCCTTTGTTTTTAATGAGTTCCTCACGGGCAGCGGCGGCGCCTATCAAATATCCTTTCACATTGACCCCGAAGACATCATCGAACCCCTGATTCAGCTCCTTCTCACCCATATCTTCGAGGCGCTTGCGGCCATCGCGAACGCCTGCATTACCAACAAATACGTCAAGCCTGCAAAATCTGGATACCGCCAGCTCAACGGCCTTCTGATTATCTTCAAGATTCCTGACATCGCCGCACACTGTCACCAGACGATCTTCGTGAGCAGCCTGCAACGCTGCTAGCCGTTCTTCAACCAGGTCAAATGCCACGATACCGGCAGCGCCTTCTTCCAGAAAACGCTTAACAACGACCTTGCCGATGCCTTCGCCAGCACCGGTAATAAACACAACCTTATTCTCAAGCCATCGCATTTCGGTAACTCCCACGCTTCCTCGGTTTAATAGCTAGTATGCGCTGCAAAACGGCCGAGAGGAACACCGGTATCAATGATGCCTGTTGCTTGACAGTCGCGCCGCCTTTGACCATGTTCGACAGCAAGAAATTCGGTAGTTTTATCACTATTTGAGAGCCCTTTATGCCCCATGATGTTGCGGGTGATCCGCACTGGCACGAACCCGGTCGCGACCTGTATGCCGGCACCCCTTCCTGGCCTCGACTGGCAACGCCCTATGACGATTTTATGGAAGCGCAAGACATCCCCGTGGTGCGGGAGATCGGTATAGCCAACGTTCTAAACCTGCCGTTGCGCCCTTGGGAACGTATGGGAGGGCGTGGCTGTTTTATTCAGCTCTTCGGAACCGAAGGAAAATGGGGCAGTTATCTGGTTGAGGTTCCCGGCGCTGGTGCCCTCAATGAAGAGCGGCATCTATACGAAGAAGTTTATCTGGTTCTCGAAGGACGTGGCACCACCGAGATTTGGGATGATGGCCAGGAACGACCGGAAATTTTCGAATGGAGTCGCGGATCGCTTTTTGCCATCCCGATGAATACCAATCATCGCATTGTCAATTCGTCCGCCAATCCGGCTGTTTTACTGGCGGGCACTACCGCACCCAATATGCTCAACCTGATGCATGATGAAGACGTTATCTTTGGGTCTTCGCTGCAGATGAAAAAGCGCTACGACCCAACTGGCAGCAACTTCGAGCCTTCGGACGGGTTACAGCCCGATCCGGCCCGTGGCCTGGCGATGTGCCGTACAAATGTCGTGGCTGACGTATTCTCAACAGAGCTCTATCTCGATAACCGCCGAACCCCCGGTTACCGTCGAATGGAACCACAAATGGCGGAAAACGTCTTCTACCAGTATATCGGAGAGCATCCCGCCGGGCGCTACTCGCGGGCCTATTCTCCAGGATCAGCCGCTGCATTTATATGCATCGGCGGCAAAGGGTATTCCTATACCTGGCCGCAGGAGCTCGGCCCCACCCCCTGGCAGGATGGCCAGGGCGATAGCGTACTGCGTCAAGAATATGGCGAAGTCAGCATGATTTCCGCAGCACCAATGGAAGGCGACTGGTTTCACCAACATTTCTCAACCAGCGAAAAACCACTTCGGCTACTCGGGTGGTACGGCCCCAATAATCACATCGCCCAACAGGCAGGGGTTCCAGGCGACACTGTCGTCGATCCCGGCATGGTCGATATCACCTATGCCGGTGGGGCTTCCGTTCCCTACTCTCTCGAAGACCCGCAAGTCCGAGCCAATTTTGCCGAAGCCGTCGCGGCCGAGGGGGCAGAGAACCGGATGGAAGACAAATTCTATGACAAGAACACGACATACTCCTTTGCTGGTGGCTAAGGGTGAAATGACGAAAGGCCCCGTTAAAACCCGTGTATGACGAGGAAGAAGAAGGCGGCCGCGTTATTTTTGCCGAGCAGCGCAATATCGCCGCTGCCGAAAAGACCTCACTCGTCAGTGTCGGGGTCGATATCGGCTCTTCGACATCACATCTGGTATTTTCACGGTTGCGGATGGAACAGCGGGATGGTCGCTATGTCGTCGCCGAACGCCAGGTCATTTACGACTCTGATATCTTTCTGACACCTTATACCGATCAACAGACAATCGATTCAGACAGGCTCGGCGACTACATAGCCGGTCAGTATCGGTCGGCTCAGCTTCGACCGGATGAGGTCGATACGGGAGCGCTCATTCTCACTGGTCTCGCCGTGCGGCGGCAGAATGCACGGGCGATCGGAGAATTGTTCGCCGTCGAAACCGGCAAATTCGTTTCTGTCTCCGCCGGCGATCAAATGGAAGCGGCGATGGCCGCCTACGGCTCTGGTGCCGTTGTGAATTCCAAAGATGTCGGTGTTGTCGTTATGAATGTCGATATCGGTGGCGGCACGACAAAGATCGCGATTTGCGACAAAGGCGAAATCGTTGGGCTAACTGCCGTTGATATTGGCGCCCGACTTATCGCCTTCGACGAAGGCGGCACGGTTACGCGGTTAGAGGAAGGTGGGCTATTTTTCGCCAAAGAGGCAGGACTCAATCTTGCCCTGGGCGATACCATCACGACTGAAAATTGCGAAGCCATTGCAGAACGGATGGCTGACCGGCTGGAAGAAATTATTGCGCTACGCGTTCCTTCTGCCAAAACAGAAGCGCTGCATCGTCTTGCGCCGATCAGCTGGCGTGGCGAGATCGATGCCCTTACCTTTTCCGGCGGTGTATCTGAATTCATCTATGAGTATGAAGAGAATGAATTTGGTGACCTCGGCCCCTATCTCGGCCGTGCAATTTATCAGCGGGTGGAAAATGCCGGCTATCGGGTTATGCCCCCGGTTGAGAATATCAGGGCCACTGTCGTTGGTGCCTCCCAATATACAATACAGCTCTCGGGTACGACGATCATGGTCTCAGACGAGGCCCTCCTCCCGCTGCGCAATATTCCGGTTATCAAACCCGGGTTTTCCTTTGACCAGCAAGACATTGACCAGAATGATATCGCAAACGCCATCGCGAATGCTCTACGGCGACTGGACCAGTCTGATGCCGGGCAACCTGTCGCCTTGTGTTTCGACTGGCTGGGATCTGCAAGCTACCAACGCATCGATGCTTTTCTTTGCGGAGTGGCTGCAGGCCTTCGCAAACACATCGAAAAGGGTCATCCACTGGTCATGGTCTGCGAAGGGGACATCGGGAAAGTCTTTGGTATTCACGCAGAGGAAGAAATCGAACTCGGCGTTCCAATTGTTTCCATCGATGGCATTGCCCTTGAAGAATTCGATTATATCGATATCGGCGGCATGATGATCGCATCAGGTGCCGTTCCTGTTGTTATTAAATCGTTGCTGTTTCCGGGCAGTACGTCCTTGGGACGAAGCTGAATTTTGAAATTTGCAAAACGGACATTAGAATAATTGCTTACACAGGCAGGACAGTTTAGATGACCGATACCCCCCAGTTAAGAAACCGCTGGTATGTTGCAGGCCTCTCTGAAGAGGTCACAGACAAACCTGTCGCGTCGCGAATGCTTGACGAACCGCTCGTCCTGTTCCGTACCCCCTCAACTGGTGAAGTCTCGGTCCTTGAAGACCGTTGCGTTCATCGTCAGGCCCCTTTGTCACTTGGCGAGATCGTCGGCGATAACCTGCAATGCGGTTATCACGGTATTGAATATGATTGCAGCGGCACCTGCGTCCGAATTCCGAGCCAAAAACAGATACCGCCGGGTGCAGCCATCCGCTCCTATCCCTGTATCGAACAGCAGGGCTTTATCCATGTCTGGATGGGAGACCCGGCTCTCAGTTCCACCGTAGAACCCTATGATTTTCCATTCGCGTCTAACCCCGACTGGCGTGTCCGCTACGCCCATCTCTATGGCCGGTTCGATAACCGCCTGCTGATCGACAACCTCATGGATGTCACGCACCTACCCTTTGCCCATAAATCCACCATCGGTGCCTCCGGTGTTGCCGAACAGGCGGTCGCGAAAACCGAGCGCCTTGGAGACCGGGTTCGGATCACGCGGTTTATGGAGAATATAGCTCCCGCCCCGGCCCATGTGGCGGTGACTGGTTATTCCGATAATGTTGATCGCTGGCAGGTGATCGAATACGCCCCGCCTGGCTTTGTCTGGCTGCAAGTTGGCTCCTCAAAAGCCGGTACGGGTGGGCGTGAGGCTGATCCGGAAAATATGCTCCTGGACCGTCATACGCTTCATCTCGCCATGCCGGAGACGGACAACACCACCCTCTATCTCTGGGTAATGGCGAACAAAGCCGACGGGTTAACAAGCGAACAGGAAGACGCGATTTACGATGCCTCGGTTCTCGCCTTCAACGAAGATATCGTGATCATCGAAGCTCAGCAGGATCGTTGGAATACAGAAATTCCGAAAATCGACGTTAGCGCTGATGCCGGTGCTCTCGAAGTCCGCCGCCTCGTCGACCGGCTGATCGCAGAAGAATCCGCCGTTCGCAATCTGAAATCTGCATAAAAAAACGGCGGTACCCCGGATTGGGGAACCGCCGCTTCTTTAGCTAGAATTTGTTGGGATCAGCTACCGCCACCAAAGATAATCTTACGTGCCCGTGCCACAACAGCAGGAGACGTATCTTTAAGCGCCTTCGCAACAACAGCCTGGACATCTTCACCCGTGCTGGCAATCAAACGCAGCTTACGTTTCTTAAGTTCTGCAACAAATGCAGGAGAAGCATTCATCCGGTCGTAAGCCCGACGCAGTGGTGTAACCATCCACTTCGGCGCGCCAGGCGGCAGGATAAGACCACGACCGAGCGGGCCAGCCGATGCCAGGAACGAAGCCAAAGCCTTGTCTTCGGGTTTAACCAAGTCGGTCAACATCGGAACACCCTTGAGGTCCGGATCAGGCTGGAAGCCGTTCTGAAGGATCGCTTTAGCAAAAGGCTTTTTACCTTCGAACCAATGCGGCACTTTAGAACTCCATGCCAACCAGTTCGGCGCAGTCATGTGAACTTCGCCCTGTTCGATGGCGAACATTGACCGTGAGGAGCCTTTGTAACCGGTGACGGTCTTGACTTTAAGGTTCAGCAGGCCGGAAGCCAGTTTAATGAACAGATAGGTGCTCGAGAATTTGCCACTCGACGAGCTAATCGCCTGGGTCTTTCTCATATCGAGAATGTGATTGATTCCCGCATCTGTCCGGATAACCAGCACACTATTGGTCTGGTTCGATGAGCCGAGCCAGTTAAAGTCGTTTGAGTTATAGCGCATCTTCTTGGGCCGCAGCACCTGGTTAACAACCGTGTTATCCAACGGCACCAGCATGTTGTAACCGCCCTTGGGTGCAACATTGGCGAACCAGTTCATCGCCTTGGCGCCACCAGCACCCGGCATATATTGCATGATCATGTTGGGCTTGCTGGAAAGCTGTTTACCAAAATGGTTGGTAAAGCTCGAACCATATTTGTCATAGGTGCCACCAGGGCCATAAGGAATTGTGACCGTAATGGTTTTTTCTTTGTAATGATCACCAATCTTGTCAGCCAGGGTCGGCGTTGCCACAAGCCCGGCCGCAACTGCGACTGGCAGGGCATATTTCATTTTATTTAACATGTAACCTCCCGAAATAAATTTGCTTCACGCCGAACTAATGGCGTTCTTTTCGAAGCGGGTCGATCAAGAACCGATTCCTTAATATTCTAAGACTCAATCTGTTGATTCAGCAAGGCCTCAGTGCAAGCAGGGTTTTTACCTGAGTATCAGTCGCCAGCAGATTGACCGAGGACCTCCGCTATTTACAGAGATTCAATTGCCGTTTTCCAAGACTAATGAGAATTAAAATCAATTGTTCTGCTTATTCTGATTGTTTAATTTTATCATAAATTAGACGTAGGAGCTGACGTGAATATTCGGGATTTGCAATATGTCATCGCTATCGCCGAGGAAGAACATTTTGGGCGTGCAGCAGAACGCTGTCATGTCAGCCAACCCGCGTTAAGTGGGCAGATACGAAAACTTGAGGATTATCTTGGCGTCACGCTATTCGAACGGACCAACCGCTCGGTAAAGATCACACCGATAGGCGAACAGATTACCGCGCAAGCGCGGCAACTCCTCACCATCGCTGACGAAATTGTTCTGGCCGCCCAGGCTGCCAATGACCCTCTATCCGGCCCTTTTCGTCTTGGTATGATTGCGACCATCGCGCCATCACTATCGCCGCTTGTTTTGTCGATGATCCGACAAAAACTACCGAACCTCTCATTAACGCTGGTCGAAGGTTTCACCGAAAACCTGGAGAAAGCCGTCACCAACGGAGATCTCGATGCCGCCATTTTGGCAACGGTTCCCGAAGATACTCATCTGAAAGAAACCCTGCTCTACGACGAACCATTCTGGGTCGCGTTGCCAAAAGGCCACGCCTTAGCGACGAACAAAGCCATCGATGTCTGCGATTTACCACATGAAGAGCTTCTCCTGCTTGCAGATGGCCATTGCCTCCGCAACCAGGTCCTCGATATCTGCAGCGCCAATACTGGCACAGCGAATGCCAACACGCGCGAAACCAGTCTCGGAACTTTATTGGCACTGGTTGCCGCAGGCGATGGCATCACCCTTGTCCCTGCCCTCTCCAAACCGACAGATATGCCCAATATCATTACCCTTAAGGAATCCTCCGGAACAGCTTCACGGGCTGTACGACTGGTATTTCGGAGATCTTTTCCAAGAACCGCTATCATTGAGGGCTTAGCCGGCATCATTCGAAAATCTGTGCCAGATAACCTTGTAAGGGTCATTTCATGAAAATCGGCGCGCTAAGAATCACAATAATTTTCGCCATGGGACTTACAGGCGCCTTTGCTTCACCTGCCCACGCTGATAGTTCATCACCCCTGCTGGCCGCCTATTATGATCGACAGATGGCCATCATTGAGGGCAACACCTATGCCTGGCGAGGGGATGGGACGCCACAACAGATACCATACAGAGCAACACAGGTCGGAGTCGGTGATGACAGCAATTATCTCCTTTCCGTTGATGGAACGCTTTTCAGATTCGACAATGACAATTTCGACAAGCCGCGAACGTTAAAAAAGGAAATTCTGCGATTTGCTGCCGGAGACACTGGTGCATTGGCAATCGATAAATCTAATACGCTCTGGTGGATTGCATCGGGCACTCGCAAAGCGCAGAAAATTTCTGATGACGTGAAGAACGCAGCAGTAGGTGATGGTGCCAACTACTACGTCATGCAATCAGGTGATTTATACGTCAAAGGCAAAGCCCATCGCGGTCAATATGGCAATGGCACCCTCGAGCGTACCGATAAGTTCATTCGTACAGCCACCAATGTTTCCTACATCACTGCCCATACAGGTCATGCCATCCTGCTCAAAACCAACGGCGACGTATTAGGAACCGGTGGCAATATCTATGGCCCGGTTGGCAAGCATGGGCTCGGCGACAAGGCCATCCGCTGGAGCAAGATAGTTGGAGGCGCGAAGGCGATTGCCACCGGCTCGTCCCACACCGTCGCCATTCTGAATGACAACACCCTTGTCGCATGGGGCAGCGAATATGGCACTGACCCGAAACCCGTTCTCAAGAATGTCACTGACGTTGCTGCAAGTTCAAATACGACCATCGCGTTGCGAAAAGATGGTTCGCTGTGGCAGTGGGATCGCGGGGCTAAACCACGTCGTATACACCTTAAATAATTTAGTATAATCGGTGACGATAACCGTTAATCCCAGCCCTTGTCTTTGAAGGAACGACCCGACAATGCAACGCAGTACAGACCGCATCCTCACCACCCATGTTGGCAGCCTCATTCGGCCTGACGACCTGCTCACCTACATCAAACCGTTGCAGGCTGGACAACCCTATGACGAAGCGGGCTACGCCGACTGCCTCAAGAGCAGCGTCGCCAATATTGTTGCTGAACAAAAAGCAGCCGGCATCGATATCCCCAGCGATGGTGAATTCGGAAAATCGATCAGCTGGTCACAATATGCGCTGGAGCGGCTAAGCGGTTTCGAAAAACGCGAAATGCCCGCCGACCAGAACACCTTCGCGCAAGGTGCTGACCGCGAACGCTTTGCGGAATTTTATGAAGAACTTGATGGCAAGCAAAAATATGCGACGGTCAACCAAGCGGTCTGCGTCGGACCGATTGAGTATACCGGCCTCCCCGACGTCGAACGTGATGTCGCCAATATGAAAGGGGCCATCGATCAGGCTGGTGTCGCAGAAGGCTTCCTCCCCGTTGCAGCACCTTCGAGTGTTATTCCGGATCGTATCAATGAGTTTTACGCGACCGAAGACGACTGCCTCGAAGCCATCGGCAACGCGATGAAGGTCGAATATAACGCTATCGTTGATTCAGGCCTGTTGCTGCAGCTCGACGATGCCCGCGCGACCGTGACCTATGACCGGATGGTGCCGCCCGGAACCTTCGAGGAATATCGCAATTGGGTGGCCAAACATGTTGAGGTGCTGAACTTCGCTCTCGAAGGCATCCCGCCTGAAAAAATTCGCTATCACGTGTGCTGGGGAAGCTGGCCCGGTCCGCACACCACAGATGTAGCATTAAAAGACATTGTTGATTTGATCCTCAAGGTGAATGCTGAAGCCTATGTCATCGAAGGCGCCAACGCCCGCCATGAGCATGAATGGAAAGTCTGGGGCGATGCGGGTCTACCGGACGATAAAATCCTGATCCACGGTGTCATCAGCCACACGACAAATGTCGTCGAACATCCCGAATTGGTGGCGGAACGTATCGTTCGGATTGCCAATCTGATTGGTCGCGAACGGGTTATCGCGGGTACCGACTGTGGTTTTGCCCAAGGACCGTTTTACCGCCGGGTTCACCCGTCGGTTATGTGGGCTAAGTTCGACGCGCTGGTAGAAGGCGCCAAAATCGCCAGTGACGAGCTGTGGGGATAAAGAGCTAGGCGGCTTCCGGGAGCCGGGTGCGGTCCATTGATAACCGGACCCCGCAATTGGGATTGAGCTTGAGATATTCAGAGTAGAAGTATACGCGCTTCTTCAAACTCAACGGGGCTATATCCGTCCGCCGATCTCTGATGAGTCTATACCATAACGCAGCGCCCGGAATATCTGGCGAATAATGCCGTCGCCCCGTGCATTTTCATGCGGCGATACATATTCCCAGACGATATCGCCTTCTGGGGTTACTTCAAACAATCGTCCGTGCCGCCCTTCGCAGATGAACGTATTACCATTTGGCAGTCGTTGCGCCCCGCTCACACGCGGAGAGAAAAACGTATCAACCGGTGAGCCCTGATAGCTCCATACAATCTCCCCCGTTTCGGGGTTCAATTCCAGAACACGGGAAAACTCGGCCTCAACCTGCTCGCTGCCATTGGCAAATATTGTAATATTGCCATTCTCAAGCCGCCTCGGATCGTGCTGCCCACCCCATTTACGATCTTCCATTTGCCAGGTGAGTTGACTGGTCTGACGGTCCACCAGCGCGATGAGGTCGAGATCACGCCAACTCACCAGTATATTGCCGTCCGGCTGAACATAACAGCAATTGGCATGAGCAAATTCGTGACGATGGCGGTTCGCCCGCAAGGGATATTTCTCGAATGGGAAATGATCCATCATGCGCCATTCCCAAACCAGCTCGCCTGCCGGGTTCACTTCCCGCAGCACATCGCAATAAACACCACCATCTTCATGCTCTGAGCCAGGCTGTCCACCGATGATTTGACCGGCTTCCGCAGTGGGCACCAGTTCCCATGCGAGATAGACCGTATTGCCATTCGGGCAACGATTGAAATCATGATGCTGAAAATGATCAATATGTTCCCACAGAATATTGCCGTCCCAGTCATATTCAATAATGCGGCCTCCCGCGGCGGGAAGCTTCGGCCCTTCTTCTAACTGACAGGTCACAAGCAGATTTCCGGTTGGTAAAAGCTGCGCATAATTCCCGACCTTCGACGGCAGATCCCACTTATGAACCACCTCACCTGCCATATCGATCAGGAAAGTCTCTTTGCCTTCTGAAGGAGTAAAAACCGTAAAGCCGGGAAAGGCCCGCGATGGGTCATGTTCCGTAACGCCATACTTATAGGGACGCATCGCCTACTCCTCTGGAAAATAGTTTCAGACTGATTGGACCCCGTATTATACAATGCATCAAGGCCGCCTCCCCCCAAAAACGCCGCAAATCGATGTCGACTTGCCCGAAAAACCGTTTATTCTTTTCTCATAATCAATCCAGGGAGAAATTTTCATGAAAAAGACGATTATGGCTTCAGCCATTGCCGCCGCGGCATTTGTCGCAGTGCCGCAAGCGTTTGCGGCAGACAAGGATTATCTTAAAGGCAAAAAACTCAACATTTACATTGGTGTCTCCGCTGGCGGCATCTACGGCACCTTTGCCCATATGTTGTCAAAGCACATTAGCAAACATCTACCCAACAAGGCGGGCGCCATTATTACCAGCCTGCGCGGTGCTGGTGGCACCAAAGCAATGAACTATATCTATAACGTCGCACCGCAAGACGGGACCTACGCGATTACGCCGAATGGCGGCATTGTTGAACGGGTCGTGCTCGGGCTCGGCAAACCGAGATACGACCCCAACAAAATGCACTGGCTCGGTGGCTGGGGCGAAGCCGTCAATTCTATCACCATCCGTAAAGACGCTGGGGTGAATACAATTCAGGAAGCCATGCAGAAAGAGGTCATCCTCGGTGCCATCGGGCGCTCTTCAAGCACTGCGACAATTCCCCAACTCATGAACAACGTGCTCGGCACCAAATTCAAGATCATTACCGGCTATCGCGGCGGATCACCTATCCGAAAGGCGATTGAAACCGGAGAGCTGAACGGTTGGGCCGGCCAATGGCTGGGCTGGAAACTTCGTAAGGCAGACTGGATTCGCGACGGCAAGATCGTCACCCTGGTACAGGTCGCCTCAAGACCCTCGCCTGATTTGAAAGGTGTACCTCTTTTAGCCGATCTGGCGAAGAATGATGAGCAACGCAAGCTACTTGAATTTGTCGCAATCAAGATTGCCGACAAAGCCTTTGTAATGGGGCCTGGTGTGCCAAAAGCGCGGGCCGCCGCAGCGGGCAAGGCCTATATGGCAACCCTCCGCGACAAGGCATTCGTCTCTGAAATGGAAAAGCGTAACTACGATATCGACCCGATCGATGGCGCGACTATTACCGCCCATGTCAAAAAGATCATGGCAACGCCCAAACCGTTTGTAGCCAAGGTCAAAAAGGCGCTCGGTCTTACCGGCAAGAAGGGAAAGAAGAAATAATCTTGTCATAGACTTCATTAAAAGGCCGGTGCTCAAACACCGGCCTTTTTTATGAAATTAGTTTCGCGCAGGCCTGATACTGCGCGGGTAATGTTCCTCTGTCATCAAACAGACTATCCGGATCGGCGGCCGCATGACGGCAGGCCAGCGCGCGATCCAGTAATTCCATATACAGCCCATCAACCGGATGAGCATGAAGATATTCCAGCGCCGTATCGTTCGAGCCGATCTTTCCGGTTATCCAGCTAAAGGCGAAACGCGCCGGATAGAGATGGGTCTTCAGATAAGATTTTCGATCATCCGGATCAAGCGTCGAATGTGTTGAGAAAACCGTGCCGCGTTCAGCCCATTGTTCAAATGGAGTACCCCGAAGATAGGTTCTAATTTCTTCCAGGTCAGGTTTTGGAGCCGCGACTTTCTCTACTTCTTCAAGCGCGACAGCGTGATCGATGTAATCCAAACGGTCGAGTGGCGGGAAACGTCCCTTGGAAAACTCACAATCTGACCAAAACAAAGACACGCGATGCGCCAGGTCAGGAGAGATCGCCTCGGCTTCAGCGTTAATTGCCTCGAGAAATTCTTCATCAACACCATATTCGGTGATGAGCGCGACATCGATATCGCTATAGCGCCGGTTAAACCCGCCATGAGCGAGACTGCCGATAAGATAAAAACCGAGAAACTCGTTGCCGAGCCGGCCCATCGCTGAACGGCAAAGTTGTTTGGCTAACGCGATCGCCGCATCACGTACTACATCATCTGTCGAAGGTGTTCCATCATTCGCCATATCAGTTAAACAAACCAAGAACCGCCCGCGCCGCCGCGAATGCTCTTGCGTCCTGATCAGCATAACCCATTACCTGCAAACCGAGAGGCAAGCCTTCAGCCTCCAATACTGGAAGCGAGAAAGACGGTGTTCCTAAAACCGAAGACGGTACGGCATAGACCGCGTCACCCGTCCATTTAAGACCAACCGGCGCCGGTCCCGGGGCAGATAACGTCACGCAGACATCAAATTCGTTTTGCAGCGCATCATAGGATGACCGCAGCCCCTTTCGTTTGAGAACCAGCGCCTGATAATCTTCAAGGGTCATCGCCTCGGCAGCAATTAACCGTTCCCGTGCCTCAGGGCTTAGGCCATTGATATCCATATCTTTGGCATAGGTGTTCATCGGCCAGCGGAAATCCCAATTATTGAGACCACCAGACAGCTCAATCGTGCCTTCGATGGATTTCTCCAACGCCGCCACGGTGTCATCATTATTTTTATCGACGACGGTTACACCCGCCGCCTCAAGTTTTCCCCGAGCATCTGCTAAAGCCTGTTTGGCATCATCCACGGTACGGTCCCAGCCATCGGTCATGAGTAAGGCCACACGCTTTGGCATTGTCGCTTCAGGCGCTTCCAGAGGACCAGACACACCCATAAAGCCTGGGTCGCCGCCAACGCGTGCGGTAATCGCCCGGGCCATCTCCCAGGTTTCCTCCAACGTCGCGGCGAAGGTGCTGGTGCTGCTCTGGCTGATGGTATCGAAGCTGCCACCGCGATTGATACCGCCAAAACTAGGCTTAAAGGCGAAGACACCGCAAAAACTTGCTGGGCGAATGGTGGAGCCTAATCCTTGAGTGCCCAGTCCACCAGGAAGCATTCCCGCCGCCACCGATGCCGCCGTACCGCTACTGGAGCCGCCAGGCGTACGGGTCAAATCCCAAGGGTTACGCGTTCCCCGAGCCGGCTGCGCGGCAAATTCTGTTGTCACGGCCTTGGCATAAATAATCGCGCCGGCCTCACGAAGGGCCGCCACCGCAGCACTATCCCGACCACCGCGCCAACCAACAAACAGATCAGAACCCTGCTCGGTCGGCATCGATGCGGTTTCCATAATGTCTTTGATACAAAGCGGCATGCCATCTATCAGCGAAAGGGGATTGCCAGATTCCCATCGCTTGTCCGCTTCGGCGGCGGCTAGCTTGGCACCCTTCTCATCCGTCGCCACAAAGGCGCCAATCTCACCTTCCAATCTATTGATTGTCTCGAGACATTCTTCAAGGAATCCAGTAGGGCTCGATGAACCGTCGCTGAAAGAAGGGCGTGCGTCGCGGAATGATTTTTTTTGAGGTCGGGTCATGGCCGGTTTCCGTTACTTGTCTGATTGCGTCACCTGGAGCTTAAACCGAAAACGGCCGGTAAAATACCGGCCGCTTCCATCGATTCTGATTTCGGGATCAGCTTTTCTTTTTGCCCTTTTTCTTTTTCTTCGACCTACAGTATTTCGCTGATGTAAACGCCTTACACTTAACCAGCCCTTTGCGGCTTAGCGCGTTCTTCGCCTTGTCGAGGACTGCGGACGGTGCATTGACGATATCACTGACGATGTTTGTCAAATCCGCTCCAGTAACAGGATTGACGCTCAAGCGTATTTTTTTCATTTGCGCGAGATAGTCCTTATCCTTCATCGTAGTCATAAAGGCTTTGCGGAGAGCGGCAACCCGCGCTTTGGAAACACCGGGCGTTGTCAGAATAGGCGAGCCCACGGCAACGACACCGGCAAACATCCTCATGACCTGCTTGTCTTCCTTTGCGGAGACCAGGTCTTCGGCAAGCGGGATTTTCTCATAACCAGGCTCCTTGCGGAGACCAATCTGGGCAAGAACCTTGAAGGTGCCCTTTGACATCCAGGTCGGGTGAACCGCCATCATGCTGTCGAATGTAAACCCGGCGCGGCCTTTGACCTCACCACGCTCCATTGCCAGATCGATTGTATGGCCGGATTTATAACCCTGAACGATTTTGAGTTTGGTCCCCAGGACTTTGTTGAACAGGTTGGGGAAGATCACCGAACCGGACCCAACACCGGTTCCGCCAACGATAAGCTCTTTTGTCTTCAGTTCCTCAAAACTGTTAATGCCTGCGGTATGAAAGGCACCCATGACAACATTACTGACGGCGGTCGACCCCAGAAAATTAAACTTGGTCGCATCATATTTCACGCCCTTGCCGCCAAGCGCCTGATGAAGGACAAAAAACCGAATAATTGCCCCTAAATGGGTGCCATCCTGCGGCGCGCGATTATAGAGGAAGTTAGAAGCGCGAACGTGCCCGGCGCCGGGCATATTCACCGGTTTAAAATCAGGCTTGCCGGGAATGTATTTGACCATATGCGTTAGCAGGGTACGGGCGTTCAAATCATTCCCGCCGCCAACACCGGTGCTCATGATCAAGGTGAGTGTCTTCCCCTTGTAAAAATCGGCAACCTCATCGGCATGCGCCGGGGCGGCAAGTGTAATCGCTGCGGCCCCGAATATCGTCGCGGCCAAAAGGCCGGAAATTCGGTTTGTCATAAACATCTCCCTGTTGAGTGAAGCATTAATTTCTATGGGCACAGCGTAACCATAGAAATAGGGCCTGTCATCCGATCTCCTTCGGTTTATACCCTGGTTGACCGCCACAAAAATGACCGCCAAGCTTGCCAGCATACAGGGACAGGGAGACAGAGAATGCATAAGAACCCACGCATGGAAAACCGCACTAAACGCTGGCGCGAACAACGCTGGCTATTGGACTCTGTCATCAAAACGGTCGGACCGGAATGGGACCAGGGCCGGCTTGGCGGCAAAGGCGGCAAGGGCGGCGGTGCGGGTCTCGCTTCTTTCCGACGCGCCGGGGCACGGATGAAAGTGTTTGATGATATCGGCCCTGAGTTTGGCAAAGAGGGGGAACGCCGGGAAAATATCGCGCGCGGTTTTGAGGAACAGGGGCGGCTGGTTTCGGCCTATGAGAACTACTTTATCGCTGCCCTGCTCTACGCCTCCGCCCAATGGCCCTATTTCGATATCAATGATGAGTGTCTCGAATGGGAACGCCGGATGATTACCTGTTACGACAAATTCATCGAATATGCGCCACATCCGGTCAAACGCGTGGATATTCCTTTTAAGGACACCGCCCTCTCCGCCTTTCTGCATTTGCCAGCGACACCTGCCGATGGCGAAACCTTTCCCTGCGTCCTTCATATCGGCGGCATGGATGGCAGTAAGGAAAACATGGTGTCACTGCATGGCGACTCTGCCCTGTCACGCGGCATGGCGGTTCTTGCCCTGGATGGACCCGGACAGGGAGAAAGCCGAAACCGCGGTGTAACGATTTCTTCTGACAATTTCGCTGAAGCGGCGGAGACCGCCGTAAATTGGCTTAACAACCGTCCCGAAATCGACGGTGATCGCATCGTTATTCGGGGTTCTAGCTTTGGCACCTATTACGGCACGGTTGCCGCCGCGGGGCTAAAGGACAAAATTAAGGGCTATTGCGGCACCGGCGTGTGTCAGGAACCTGGCTGCGACACGATCTTCAATACCGCCTCCCCGACTTTCAAGGTTCGGTTCATGTTCATGGCGGGCTATGAGGACGAAGAGGCTTTTGATGAATTCCGTCAGGAGTTCGATCTCCGCAAATGCGCCAAGGATATTTCCGCACCCTATATGATTGTTGCGGGCGAATCTGATCAGCTCTCGCCCATTCATCACACCTATGAACTATTCGACCTGATCGAGGCCCCCAAACGGCTCGTCGTTTATCAGGGTGCTAATCACAGTATGAAGTTTGCGGCCTCGGCTGACCTCGGCGAAAGCGTCGACAGCCTTGTCTATGACTGGCTGCGGGATCGCGTGGATGGAAAACCAGTAAGCTCCGAGCGCATATGGGTCGATAGTCGAGGGCAGATGAATTCAACGCCTTACTAGAGGGAAGAAAATATGGCCGATTACTGGGCAGCAGCGTGGAGTGCGTCGGCACAAGGTCCTTACCCGCATGGCCGGGAAACCGCACAGCCTGATCTGTCAGCGCTTTTCCCCGAGCCTGATTTTAGCTGTCAGGATCAATCTTTTCGAATGATCGTAAGACCTGACGTCTGGGGATCACAGGCGCGGATACGTCTTTCCAATGCACATGGGCGACAGCCGGTTACTTTCAATGACATCCATGTCGGACTGCGGTTGATGAGCAGCGCCCTGCATGTAGGCAGCAGCAGACCTATTAAATTTGGCACCTCCGACAGCATTACTATTGAGGCGGGAGGCCGGGCGGTCAGCGATCCCGTTGATCTTGATTTCATTACCGATCCCAACGACCCACTACTCATCGGAACATCACTTGCCATCAGTTTTCATGTTGCGGGCGACAGCGGCCCGATGACCTATCATGCCAAAGCATCACAGACATCATACCTCTCGAAAAACGGCGCAGTTGACGTTTGTTCCTCTCCAGAAGAAGCAGCCTTCCCCTACTCGACCACCTCCTGGTTTTTTCTCGATGCGCTCGACATGAATATGGCCGCGCCCACCAAAGTCATTGTGGCGTTTGGCGATTCAATCTCCGACGGATCGGGTTCCACCATCAATGGCTATGACCGCTGGCCGGATGTCGTCGCAAGACGATTACACAGCAAATTCGGCAACACCGTCTCTCTGGTCAATCAAGGGATCGGTGGCAATCAGGTCATTGGGCCGCCAGACGACACCCCTGCGGCGGACCGTCTCGGCGGCATTTCAGCATTAAAACGACTGGAGCGCGATGTCGTCAGCATGGCCGGCGTCAGCACCGTCATCTGGCTTGAAGGCATCAATGATTTTGGCTTCACCGATGCTTCTGCGGAAGCGGTTATCGCAGGAGTCCAGCAGGGCGTCGCGCAGATCCGTGAGGCCATTCCCGGCGTTCGGATCATTGGTGCGACGCTGACGACAGCCCTAAACGCGACCACCGGTGGCCATGGCAGCGAGTCTGTCGATGCCAGACGTCGCACTTTCAATGATTTTGTCAGAACCACTGACCTCTATGACGACATCATCGATTTCGATGCCGCGACCTTTGACGAAACCACCGGCGAGCTTAGACCCGAAATGGTACCAAATAGCTGTATCGGCGGGCCGGGCGACAAACTGCATCCCAACCGCGTGGGTTATCAGGCAATGGCGGCGGCGGTGGATATCGACATGCTGGTATAAAATTTATGTCGGCGAACCACAGGACTGTATGAATCAAATCCTCGATCCGATGGAACACGCGTAGAAACTAAACCCTGAGCAGCTGTGTCTGGCCAAACTCGGGCCGGACGAGGAAGAGGTTATTACCCTCTTGCGAGAGGTTGTTCTGGCTGATTGAATCAGCCGAAATCTGGGTACGGAGGTTGTCATGGGACATTTACTCGACGGCAAATGGAGTTTTGAAGACCATCTGTCAGAAACCGCGACCGGCAAATATGTCAAAAAGCCGTCGCAATTTCGCAATTTCATTACGGCTGACAGCTCTTCCGACTATCCTGCTGAGGCCGGGCGCTATGTGCTATATTCCTCCATTGCCTGCCCGTGGGCGCATCGGACCGCGCTTTACCGGGTTCTCAAGAAACTCGAAGACATCATTCCGCTAATCAATACCGAGCAATCCGACGCCGATCAGGGCTGGGCCTTTGTCGATGGTGCGCATGCGGTACCCGGCACCGACAAGACGGTCAACTTTCTGCACGAGATTTATGCGCTGGGCGAGCCCGGATGCACCACACGGGTGACGGTGCCCCTGCTATGGGACAGCAAGACCTGTACGGTGGTCAGCAATGAATCCTCGGAAATCATCCGCATGTTTAATACCGAGTTCGCCGCCATCGCCGAGCCAACGCCGGATTATTATCCGGAAGCGCTGCGCGACCAGATTGAGCTGATGAACAACAAAATTCTTGATGGCATCAATAATGGTGTGAATGGCAGTGGTCGTTCCAAGACCCAGGAAGCCTATGAGGAATCCATCGAGCTGCTGTTCAACACGCTGGACGAAATGGAAGAGCATCTGTCAAAGCAGCGCTATCTCTGCGGCGAAACCCAGACCGAGGCCGATTGGCGGCTCTATCCCAACCTGATCCGCTTCGATCCGATCTATTATGTCGGCTATAAATGCAATCTGCGGCATCTTGAGGATTATCCGAACCTGTCGAACTATCTGCGCGATCTTTACCAGACGCCGGGGATCGACAGTGTCAGTGATGTTCAATCCATGAAACGCCAGGTCTTCAGCGCCCACGGCCCGATTGGGGCCAATGGTGTGGTGCCGCTGGGTCCGGTCGTTGACCTGACGCGGCCGCACGACCGTGACCGGTTTGCCAAAGCGGCGTAAGCATAACCTTACGCCGCCGCCGCGTCGCGGACTTTCTGGGTGGATTCTTCGACCTGCGCGGCACTCTGGGCAATCTCATCAATACCCGAACTAATACTGCTTACCGCCTGAGCTGCGACCTGCATATTGGTCGACATTTCCTGTGTTGTTGCCGTTTGTTCTTCCACCGCGGCCGCGACAGCCGAAGAAATATCGCTTATTTCCCCAATAATCGTGCTGACCGATTCAATGGCGCCAACCGCGTCTTCTGTTGCGCTTTGAACATCACTAATTTGCGTCGCGATCTCTTCCGTCGCCTTCGACGTCTGGGTTGCAAGACTCTTTACCTCGCTGGCGACAACGGCAAATCCTTTGCCGGCATCACCGGCACGGGCCGCTTCGATGGTCGCGTTCAACGCAAGCAGGTTAGTCTGGGAAGCAATATCGTTGATAAGGCTTACAACATCACCGATCTTCGCGGCGGCATCCGCCAGCCCCGTAACCACGGTATTCGTGTATTCCGCCTTGCCAACAGCCTCCTCGGCAATTTTGTTGGCCTGAGCGACCTGGCGCTGGATTTCCGACACAGAAGCACTCATTTCTTCAGTACCTGACGCCACCGTTTGTACATTCGTCGTCGTTTCATTTGTCGCCGTCGCAATCGACTTGGCTTGATCATTCGTCGCCGAAATGGCACCCGCAATTTCGTTCAAGCCGACATCAATGGTCTTTTGCACTTCGATACGATGAAGTCGCTCTTTGACCTGAGCTGTAATATCAGTGGCGTATTTGACAACCTTAAACGGGCGGCCATTTACGTCGAAAATTGGGTTATAGGATGCCTGAATCCAGATCTCTTCGCCGCCCTTGGCGATACGCATATATTCAGCAGCCTGAAAAGTTCCATCATTCAATGTTTTCCAGAACGCCGCATATTCAGGACTGTCCTTTTCCGCCGGGTCGACAAACATGCTGTGATGCTTGCCCTGGATTTCACCGAGCTCGTACCCCAACGCGCCGAGAAAATTCTCATTGGCGGTAATAATCGTGCCATCCATATTGAATTCGATGACGGCCTGGGACCTGTTGAGTGCTTCAACAAGGGCTTTAAAATCTGTTTTGCGGGACTTACCGGAGAGCAGCGACATGCTTCTATTTCCTATAGGGTTATGCGTCGGAAATAGAAATGCCCTATAACCTTAAAACAAAGCTTAATAACGACCGGTTATTTGCTGATCAGCGTGCCGTCGGGGCGGATGTGGTCTTCCCAGATATATCTGTCGGTATAGCCAAGTATCTTGCGCGCCTTGGAGGTATCGAGACCGCTCCAGCAGCCTTCGGCACCGTCCTTGATTTTGGTACCGGGTAGATACGTCTCGACCAGCTCTGTGGTCGGTGTCTGGAAGCGGCTGTTTTTGGCGGCAATGTTAAATGCCTCATGGCCGGTGATATCGGCCTCAATGGCGAGCTTGCAGGACTCTGCCGCATCGCGGACATCGACATAGCTCCAGAACGTGCCCAGCCGTGCGCCCGGCTCTTCCCAGCGCGCTGGCAGGCTTTCATAAGTGAGGTCAAAATTAACCCCGGCAAGCCGTAAACTGACCACCGACATATCAAACATGCCGACATAGCTGTCAGCGATCTGCTCGCCAAATACTTTGGAAAAAGAATAAGGATCTTTGGGGGTTAGCGGATGTTCTTCATCCAGCGGCAGATAGTCGGGATTCCAGATTTTCGGTGCATAGGTAAAGCCATAGGCCGCAACGCTGGAGGCATGCACGACGCGCCGCACGCCCATATCACCGGCTGCCTTAAACACGTTATAGGTCGCCGCCATATTATTGCGGAACACCTCGGCATCGGCGGCCATAAACGGGGCTTGATGGGCGGCAAGATGGATCACCGCATCCGCGCCCTTGCAGGCCTCATAGAGATCACCGGTCTGGCTGAGATCAGCGACCCAGCTTTCACAGATACGTTCGCGTGGCGGCACGACATCGAGGTTCAGCACTTCATAGCCGGCATCGAGCAATGTCTGCACAGTCCAGCGCCCGAGATTGCCACTGCCACCGGTCACCACGATTTTAGATTTAGCCACGCGCCCGCCCCTATTCCGCCGCTATTGCGGAAGCCCGCACACCAACAAAGGAGTCGAGCGTGACCAGCCCCTCGGCATTTTCCTCGAGATGCAGCGCCTTGGGATCCTTGCCCGCGACCGCATCGGCAATCGCCTCGCGCACCATCTTGCGCAGCATAATCACGCCACGATCCGAGGTGCCAAGATGTTCCTGACGCTCACCGACCAGCTTTTGCGTGCCCTGGGTGACGATATCTTCAGCCCGCACATTGCCGCGAAACGGCATCAGAGGCCGCTTGTCATAGGGTTTGCGGTCGTCTTTTGGTTCTTCACGTTTGCGCATTTCCTTGAGATGCTCAAAGAAGTTCTCATCCGGCCCGGTATAGTAATCGACCGTGAACATCATGAAGCTGTTGTCATCCTTGGGCGTCATGAACATGAAATGCTCAAAATCCGAGCCCTTGTTCATCAGCTTCTGCGGATCGGCCTTACCATGGACAAATTCAGTATCCCCGACCTGTAAAATACTGGGAAAGCCCAGGCTCATCTCATCGACCACCACCCCGTCACCATCGCTCGCCGGTTTCGACATCACGATCTTCATGCCATAGGGCGTCTCGACCGGCTCGAAATCCGGCGGATCATCGACACTAAAGAACCGGTCGCCCCAGGTCTGGTCGCCATAGGCGCTGGCACCATGCAAAATCCACACATGCACCGGGTCGGCACTGTTCTCATAGAAATTGAACCAGTTGTAATCAAAATGCCGCACCGGCTCGATCTGCCGGATGCCGCCATGATCAATCAGCGGCGAATAGTTCGGCAAGGGCGGCGGGTTCTCCGCATTCGGCCCCATATAGGCAAAAATCAGCCCGCCAAGCTCGCGCACCGGGTAGGAGACCTGCCGGACTTTGGCACAAAATGGGTTGCCACCAACTTCTGACGGCTGTTCGAGGCACTTCCCCTCCACGTCATACAGCCAGCCATGATAGGGGCAGCGAATGCCCGCACTTTCAATATCACCATATTCCAGCGACGCCCCGCGATGTGCGCAATGCTGGCCGAGCAGCCCGATCCGGCCCTCGCCATCACGGAACAGCACCAGCTCCTCATCCATGATCTTGACGGCCTGCGGGATGTCATAGAGCTCGGACTCCAGCCCCACCGGCATCCAGTAGCGCCGCAGCCACTGACCACCGGGCGTTTCCGGCCCGACACGGGGAATATCTGCATTCGTTATCGACATTGTTCAGCCAATCTAATCCAAAATGACCTAATCCAGAACGCCTACTTCACGATAGACCGCGCGCATGCCCTCAATCGCCTCTTCCGGCAAGGGCGCGGTTTCCCAGCGCGGGAAGCGCTTCACCGGCAGGCCGCGCAACCGGAAGGTCTCGGCAATCGTCCCCCGCCCGTATTTCTTCTGGGTCGAGATAAACATCTGGGTGACCTGCGTGACCTTGGCCTGGGCCTCGGCCGCCGCCTCATAATCCCTGGCGTCCAGCGCCTCAAACAGTGCCACCGTCAGCTCCGGCACCGAGCTGGTCGGCGGGTTGATCATCCCGGCGACGCCAAACGGCACCAGCCCGAACAGATCAGCATTGCCGGTAAACACCGACACGTCATCGGGGAAATATTTGACATAATCCTCCATCGCGCCATCGCCATAGGAGACCTTGATGCCTTTGATGCTCGGCACTTCTTTCTTGAGCGTCACGCCAAAATCCGGCGAGATCGAAATGCCGCAATATTTCGGGTTCTCATAGATATAGATCGGCAGCGGGCAGGCCTCGGCGACCTTGCGATAATGCTCCAGAACCGCCGATGGCGGCGCATCGCAATAGTAATAAGGCGGGATCACGCCAATCGCCGCCGCGCCGATGTCATTGGCATGTTTGGCGAGCTCCACCGTCGTCGGGGTATCGGCACAGCCGACATGGATAATCACCGGTGTGCGCCCCGCCGCCTGATCCATCACGATCTCGGCCACAGATTTGCGCTCCTCCGCCGACAGAGCAGGCCCCTGCCCCGACGAGCCCAGCGCGAACAGCCCATGCACCCTGGCCCGGAAGTAGAAATCAACCAGCTGGCGCAGCGTGTCCTCATCGACCGAGCTGTCTTCATGAAACGGCGTGATAACCGGGATCAGAACGCCTCTATACATCTGCCTCACCCTCTTGTTTGCCGCGCCTTCACGGCACGGGATTTGGAAAGACCTGTGTACTGGAAATTAGCGGATTAGGGAAGATTTGCTACAAAGGACCGAAATAAATAGTTATGAATAAGAGTAACTTAACTGGATGAGTTCGGAAATATTTTCAATATCGCGCCTCGATTTAATCGTGACCTCTAAATCACCGGTACCGTAGTGCCCGATTTGCCTTACATCGCGCATGTATGTATCGTCTATCTCCACATCATCAGGGTTTATATTCAAATAAACCCGGACAACCTTTATTTGATTATAAATCTGAACAGACGCGAAATTTCTATTTCGCCGGAAAGCCATATAATGTTTTTGCGGGTGAATAGTTATCTTATCGCCTAACGATTTAAGGCGCGTTTCTAATTCGTCATATATCGACCTTAAATCCTTAGGTGCGGAATCAATTTTGTCTTTTACGGTCACAACACGCTTAGCAATAGCGCCCGCAACGGCTTTAGCGCTTTCATTAAATGGAACCGTGCCTCTTGCAGGCACAGATTCTTCAAGTTCCTCTGATAATTTTGGTAAAACTAACAAACGGTGAATTAACCCTTCAACCGTATCAAGAATTGTCGTGAGCTCATCCCTTGTTGGTGCCCAACCGCGATGAGCGGCCGCATTCCCAGCCTCAATTACCGGTTTTAAAATGTCTCGCTCGTGTGCTGCAATTTTGCCTTCATCTACTAATGCCTTTAATCCTTTAGCAAAGTTCCCTTTGTCGCCGACAGTCAATAGAACCAAACGGTCAATCAAGGTTCTCGAACCAAATGTGGCTAGATAGTTTGATTCTGTTTGTAGAGATTTATAAATTTCTCCAGAAATCTGCCTCAGAGTTGAATCCGGCACATCCTCAAACCAAGTGGGCGGCGCTCGGTAAGAAACAGGAGGATATATAACTTCGTCCCATATTGCTTCTTCGGTTACCTCACCGGTAACTGCATTTTCAGCGACCCACGTATCCTCTGAAAAATGTGACTTCTTAACTAGCGCAAGGTGTTCGCATCCACAGCATTCGATGATTAGAAGCCTTTCGCGCATTGAAAAAAGTGCATCATCCCAATTGGTAGTTTTCTCGAATTCTCTGCGAACAAAATGGTTGGTCTTGCCCGAACATCGATTACAGAAATACTTTTCTATTTTTTGATCAGCGGTCATAAGGCTCGTTAATCTTTTACTAAATGGGAAATTTTGCGGACCTTCCCCCAGACGTAACCAGCGAGAAATATAAAGACAACTCCAGACAGTAATCCGATTGGAATTGATAACCAAAAAGAGAAAGGAATAAACCAAGATACAGCCACAACGATTGTAGCGCTAACGGCGCAAATTAGCAGTTCCGCCAGAGGGCTAATAAGGCCGATCTTGTTGTATCCGGCCTCGTCGTAAAACTTCAGTTCTTCTTGGGCCACCTCCGCCTCATCTTTCTCCAATTTTCAATTTCTATTTTAAATTACAGCAACCGAAAAATTACAAACAATAATTGTAATTAAAAGGGTTACGCAATGTAACTGCAAAATCTCTACCCCGGAGAAATCACTCCGCCGCAGCGGCACCCTTGTCGCTGCCTTCCAGACTGAACCCTTCATACCCCGCTGCCGCAACCGCGTCGCATTTCTCACGATAGGCGCCGACGCCGCCGATATAGGGCATGAACAGGCGGGGTTTGCCGGGGATGTTGGCGCCCATGTACCAGCTATTGGCCTTGGGGAAGAGGGTCTGGTTGGCGACCTCCTGCACATGGTCGGTCCAGGCGTCTTCGGCCTGTCGTTCGGGCTCAATGGTTACGACGGAATTGTCGCGGAGATTGACCAGCGCGTCGGTGACCCATTCGACATGCTGCTCGATTGAGGTCAGCATATTGCTTTTAACGGACGGGCTGCCCGGGCCGGTGATGGTGAACAGGTTGGGGAAGCCTTCGGTCATCAGCCCAAGGTAAGTCCGTGGTCCGGCCTGCCACTTGTCTTTTAGCGTCAGCGCTCCCCTGCCCTGTATATCGACGCGCAGCAGCGTGCCGGTCATCGCATCAAACCCGGTGGCGAGCACGATACTGTCGAAGGTGAAGCTGCGCCCGCCGGTCTCCAACCCGGTCGCGGTGATCCGGTCAATAGGCGCGCTGGCGATATCGACAAGCTCGACATTATCCCGGTTATAGGTCTCGTAATAATCGGTATCGAGGCACAGCCGCTTGGTGCCAAGCGGATAGGTCTTGGGGGCGAGAAGCTCAGCAGTCTTCGGGTCCTTCACCGTGGATTTGATCCGCTGGCGCACCCAGCTTGCCGCCGTTTCATTGGCCGCCTCGCTGGTCAGCAGATCATTATAGGAGCGCAGCAGCGTCATGCCGCCCGCCGCCCAGCGCTCGCGATAGGCTTCCTCGCGCTCCTCCTCCGTGACATCGAGGGCCGAGACATCAATCGGCGCGACGGCGCGCAGGCTGCCACTCATTGACGTCCGCATATTGGCGCGCTTCTCGGCGTATTCGTCCTTCCAGCTGCGCTCATATTCATCGGTCATCGGCACGTTGCGGGCCGGGACGGTCCAGTGCGGCGTGCGCTGGAAGACAGTGAGATGCGCGGCTTCGGCGGCGATCACCGGGATAGACTGAATGGCCGACGAGCCGGTGCCGATAACCGCGACCTTCTGGCCGGTGAAATCGACCTTTTCATGCGGCCAGTTGCCGGTGTGATAAATATTCCCCGTGAAATCATCGATACCGGGAATATCCGGCATGTTGGCGGTCGAGATACAGCCGGTCGCCATGATGAAAAACTGCGCCGATACCTGCTCACCGCTATCGGTCTCGACAGTCCAGCGCTTGGCGGTTTCGTCAAAATGCGCAGACGTTACCGAGGTTTCCAGCGTGATGTCCTTGCGGAGGTCAAACCGCTCGGCGACATGCTGCAGATAGGCGAGGATTTCCGGCTGTGACGAGTATTTCTCGGGCCAGCGCCATTCCTGCTGCAATTCCTCATCAAATGAATAGGAATACTGCATCGATTCAACATCGCAGCGCGCGCCGGGATAGCGGTTCCAGTACCAGGTGCCGCCGACATCATCACCGCGCTCAAACACACGCGTCGAAAAGCCGTTTTTGCGTAGCAGATGCAGCAGATAAAGCCCGGAAAACCCGGCCCCGACGATAACAGCATCGACTTTGTTTTGTTCAGACATGCAGCTTTCCCTCGCGATCGCCCAAGCGAACCATGAGGCGGGGGAATATGCAAGGCGGTGCGTCACGCAACCTCGCCTTCCCCTTGCTATCCGAAACAGATGGAGTCACGCTTTCCCCAACAGGCTCCAACACGGGGAGAAGACCCATGGCCACGATGATGAAGATGCCTTCGGGCACCACCTATCAATCCGATAACATCACACCGATTTCGCGGCTCGATATTCCGGGCGGCGGCCAGGTGACGATTGACGGCAATTACGCCTATGTCGGCTATATGTACGGGCCGGAAGGCACCTCGATTATCGATATCTCGGACCCCTATAATCTCAAGGTGCTGTGGACGGCGGAGCTGACCAACCCGCAAATGCATTCGCACAAGGTTCGGGTGGTTGGCGATTATATGGTCACCAATTGCGAACAGCGGCCACGCGCCGGCGTGAAAATGACCAGCGATTATGATGATCACGGGGTGCGCATCTGGGACATCAAGGATAAGAGCAACCCGCGGCTGATCAACTATCACAAGACCGGCGGGCGCGGTGTGCATCGCTTCGATATGGATGAGAAGTATCTCTATCTCTCGACCGAGATGGAGGGCTTCCTTGGCCATATTCTGGTGACCTATGACTGGTCAAACCCGGAGAAGCTCGAAGAGGTGTCGCGCTGGTGGATACCGGGCCAGCATACCGCTGGCGGTGAGGAACCCGGCCCGATGAAACGCGAGCATCGGCTGCACCATGCGCTGCGTCATGAAAACACGCTCTATGCCGGGCTGTGGATGTCAGGTTTCGCGACCATCGATATCAGCGATCTCAAGAACCCCAAAACGCTCGCGACCTATGATCCGCATCCGGAAGAAGCCGAGCCCAGCCATACGCTGCTGCGCGTGCCGTTTCAGATAGACGGGCGCGACATCGCGCTGGGGATTGATGAGGAACGGACCACCCGCGGCCGCGATGCCGGAAAACCGCATGCGCCGCTCTATGTGTTTGATGTGAGTGACCCAAACAAGATGGAGCTACTTTACAAGCACCGGGTGCCGGAAGACGGCATGCCCTATACCGGCGACGACGTCCGGTTTGGGGCGCATCAGTTCCGCGAAAAGTTCGATGATACACTGACCTATGCGACCTGGTTTGCTGCGGGGCTGCGTATTCTCGATCTCGCCAACCCCACCGCACCGGAAGAGGTGGGCTATTTCATCCCGGAACCCGGCGAAGGCTATAACGCGCCCCAGACCAACGATGTTGAGGTCGATCATCGCGGGCTGCTCTATATCACCGACAAGGCACGCGGTTTCGACGTGATCGACTTTAAGCGCTAGCGGTTAGGGCCGGATCATTCCGGCGGCGCGACACAGACCTGATCATGGCGGTAACGCTCCTTGAGCGTGCCGAAATGTTCGAACACATCCATCACCACCTCGAGCGCCTGTGGCGTGATCTCAACATGCGGAGTCCAGCAGCCGAGCTTCTGATAGGTGCCGATACAGGTGGCGAGGACATCCTCGTCAATATCCGGGAAGAGCGGGCTCTGATTGGCCGCGATCTCTGCCGCCGGTGCCTCGTTCATGTAAATTCGCGTTTTCTTATAGGCGCGTACAAATGCCTTGGCGGTATCGGTTGCCAGCCACTCGCGGGTCGCGGCGACGCTTGAGAACGCATTCGGCCCGATCAACGGCCCGGACTGCGCCACGATATGCCCGACGCCATCGGCTTCAAGCTGCTGTGGAAATGGTCCCTGCTGCAACACATAAGCCCCAGTACCATCGCGGAACGCCTGATCCATCGCCGCCACACCACCAACATTAATTGCGTTGATCTTGCTGAAATCGACCCCCGCCTTGTGACAGGCATACATGAACATCGCCAGCGGCTGGCCACCGCTGAACAATACGATGTCCGCGCCTTCAAGGGATTTCCAGTTAAAGTCCGGATCAGCCTCACGCCCAACCAGAAAGAACCCGTCCATTTCATTGATCTGGGCGAAATGTGCCGCCACCGGGACCTCGCCTTTCGCCAGCGATGTGAAGGCCTGGCTCGGTGCAGTCTGGATCACCTGCGCGGTGCCGTCTTCCAATGCCTGAATGGCAGAAACGCCCGGCGGCGAGATCGACCAACTTGCGTCAATCCCCTCTTCTTTCAGGAACCCTTCCGAAAACACCGCAATCAGCGGTGAATAAAAGGCA
The DNA here is from genome assembly GCA_938048165.1 of uncultured Alphaproteobacteria bacterium. Taxonomy (GTDB): domain Bacteria; phylum Pseudomonadota; class Alphaproteobacteria; order MPNO01; family UBA2964; genus UBA2964. The sequence goes on from CALIBP010000147.1 coordinate 55,789, forward strand.
GAGAACAGGGTGAATTGAATTTCGATCTTTTCCATAGGACTCTCCAAAAACGCGTGATGTGACGGCAGTATAGCGTGACTTGCTCCAAAGGGTCGATTGCGGCACGCTCCTGACTAGTAGGTTTGAGTATGAGTAAATCCGGGTATGGCAGAAGAACTCTCACAAACAGAGATGATCGAGCGGGCACATCGCGCCGCCCTTTCCGTTGCCACCACCCAGGGCCTCAAGGTTGAAAATGCCAAGCTGCTCCATTTTGGCTGCAATGCCACAATACGGCTCTACCCCTATGATATTGTCGCACGGGTTTCCGGCAGGGCTGGCGGATTCAGCTCGCACGCCGCGGCACGGCAACGGGAAATAGATGTGAGCCGCTATCTCGCCGACGCCGGAGCGCCGGTCGTCTCCCCGAGCAGCATGATTGATGCCGGTCTCCATGAGGAAGACGGCGTGATCGTGTCATTTTGGGAGTATATCGAAGCGAGCGAAAGCCGACGGGACAGAAAATATGCGCTCGACGCCCTGCATCGCTGTCACGAGATTCTGGCAGATTACCCCGGCGAGCTCCCGTTTTTGCATGGCTATGCGGATGCGCGACGCCTGTTTCTTCGATACTGGCGGCTGGGAGTCCTGGCGGGTGAGGAAATACATGAAACACTCGAGCGCATCTCGGAAATGGATCACGCGCTCGAGATCATGAAAGAAAACATGCCCTCTCCACCCGTCCCCATCCACGGCGATTCTCATTTTGCCAATGTGATCTGCAGCGCGAATAAATCCGGCGTGTTCTGGATTGACTGGGAAGATGTCAGCTGCGGCCCGGTCGAATGGGACTATGCCTGCATGATGCGTTTTCTGGCTGATCATCCGGTACGCGATTTCAGGCTGACAAGAGCCTTCAAGGCCGCCATTGCCGACAGGATTGACCCGGAGCGCTTTGAGCTGATGATTGAAGCCCGCGAGTTACAATCAGACCTATGGGACATGTTCCCTTAGCGATCCCCTGTCCGGCTGAGTGCTCTCGACTATTTTGTTCTGTATCAATGTCGAATAGACTTTGACGACTCCTCTCCGTCGGGAATTTTGTCATGCGTTATTCGATTGCGACCGTCTCCATCTCCGGCACGCTCAGCAACAAGATCGAAGCGATTGCTGCGGCAGGCTTTACCGGCATCGAAATCTTTGAAAATGATTTGATTTCCCATGTCGGCAGCCTCAAGGATTTGCGCCAGAAGATGACTGATCTTGGGCTGACGCTTGAGGTCTATCAGCCATTTCGTGATTTCGAAGGCATGCCAGAGCCATTTCGCAGCCGCAATTTTGATCGCGCCGAACGCAAATTCGATCTGATGGAAGAGCTTGGCACCGATCTGCTGATGATCTGCAGTAATGTTTCACCGCACGCGCTGGGCGGCATCGGACGGGCGGCAGATGATCTCCATGAACTTGGTGACCGCGCCGCCAAAAGAAATATGCGTATCGCGTTCGAAGCCCTGGGCTGGGGCCGTCACGTCAATGACTATCGTGATTCCTGGGAAATCGTGCGACGCGCCAACCACCCTTCCGTGGGGCTTACCCTCGATACGTTTCATATCTATTCACGTGGCACCGAAATAGACTCAATGCTCAACATTCCCGGGGACCGAATATTTCTGGTGCAGGTTGCGGACGCCCCCAAACTGTCAATGGATCCGCTTTCCTGGAGCCGCCACCATCGCTGCTTCCCCGGTCAGGGTGAACTCGATCTCGCCAGCTTTATGGAGAATATTCGGGCCACCGGATATGACGGGCCGCTATCACTGGAAATTTTTAATGACCAGTTCCGGTCCAGTGATCATTTCCGCCACGCCCGCGATGCCTACCGTTCGCTGATCTATCTGGCAGGGGAAACCGAGGAAAACGAGTCCGCCCCAAGCCAGCCGCTCAAGGACATTCCGCAACCGACCGAGGTTGAGTTTATCGAGTTCGCCGTCGATGGCGATGAACACACAGCCCTCTCCGCCTTTCTGACCCAGGCCGGCTTCACCCACGCCGCGACGCATAAGAAGAAGCAGGTCGAGCTATGGCGCCAGGGGGCCATCAACCTCGTCATCAATCGCGAGCCGGAAAGTTTTGCGCAACGCTACCATGGCGATCATGGCCTCTCTGTCTGTGCCTATGGCCTCACCTGTCCCGACCCAAAAGCGCTCGTTGAACGCGCTACGAGCCTCGGATACGAGATGGTTCACGCCAATCCGGAACATGATACGCACGGGATCGCGGCGGTTACCGGGCCAACAGGTGCCCTGCTCTATCTCGTTGATGCCAATGATACGCCATCGCATTGGGAGCGTGAATTTATTCATCATCCGATTAACCAGGATGCCATGCTGAAACGGGTCGATCACGTCGCAACGACGATGCCCTTTGACGCGGTACTGGAAGCAACATTGCTTTATCGCTCTGTCTTCCAGATGACGTCATCGCCCTCCGTTACCATCGCCGATCCTCTGGGCATTGTGAAAAGCCAGGTGATGGAAGTCGCTGATCGGGGCATCGCCATGACACTCAACAGCACGCTGGCTGGCGGCACGGTCGTCGCGCAAAGCCAGAACCGCTATCAGGGGTCAGGCGTCAACCACATCGCGATGGAAACCTCCGACATTTTCGCCCTGGCCGAGCATCTTAAAATACAGGGCGCCGAGCTGATGGATGTGACGCCGCATTACTATGACGACCTCGCCGCACGGTTCAGCCTGAGTGAAGACGCCATCGACCGGATGAAGTCCTGCCATATCCTTTATGACGAAGATGACGACGGGATATTTTATCAGCTTTACACCAAGCTGTTTAACGGCCGGTTCTGTTTCGAATTCGTCCAGCGGCAAGGGTATCGCGGTTATGGCATGGCCAATGCGCAAATCCGCCTGACCATGCAGGCCCGCGAGCTTGACCTATTGCGGTAATACCCCTGATCATGCGGGTTATCGCCTAAAACAAAATTTCAGGGAGAACAGGGATGAGCAAACAACCGACTGGTATCGGCTTTGTTGGGTGTGACCTGCAACGATCACCCGCTGATAATGGCGCCCATAGTCATGACACAGCGCAGGGCCATACCCATCGTCAGGAAGTCTCGATCAACGGCACACGGATCACGACGGTCGATATTCACGCCCATTGCGCAGTGCCGGAGGCCCTCGCAGTTCTCGACCTGCCCTGCGAAAAAGACACTTTATTGATGTCGGACCCGGCTGAACGGATAGCGGCGATGGACAGTCAGGGCATCGATATCTCGGCGCTCAGTATCAACCCGTATTGGTATCACGCTGAACGCGACGCCGCGGCTGAACTCATCCGCATCCAGAATGAAGGGCTGGCCGAGATTTGCGCCGCAAACCCCGACCGCTTCGTCGCCTTTGCCACCATCGCGCTGCAGCATCCTGAGCTCGCGGTCGAACAGATCGAATATGGCGTCAAACAGCTGGGGCTGCGCGGCGTCAGCATCGGCTGCGAGGTCGAAGGTGAAGAACTGGCCGATCCCCGCTTTGATCCGGTGTGGGCCAAATGTGATGAGCTGGATTTACTGGTCTTTATGCACCCCAAGGGCACACCGAGCATGGTTGCAGGAAGACGGCTTTCTGGCAGCGGCGTGTTGCAGAACACCATTGGTAACCCACTCGACACCACAATCGCGCTGTCACATTTGATCTTTGAAGGCACACTGGATCGCCATCCGGGTCTCAAGATCTGCGCCGTGCATGGCGGCGGGTATTTCGCCTCCTACGCCCATCGCTCAGATGCCGTTATCCGCACTTTCCCACAACGCGTCGGCCCATTGCCGAAGAAAAACCCGACCCAGTATCTCAAAGACGGGCAGCTTTACTTCGACACCATCGTGTTCGATCCCGAAGCCTTGAATTATCTGATCTCACAAACCGGGTCCGACAAGATCATGATCGGCACTGATTACCCCTATGGCTGGACCAGTACGGAAGTTGAACTTGTGATGCGCACCCCGGGACTGACCGATGACGAAAGAATCGCGATTCTTGGCGGCACGGCAGCGAAACTATTGGGTCTGGATCGGTAACAACCGCGTATGAACGCCTTCCTGCAATATCTCGGCGACATCTGGACGCTGAACATGACGCTTGCCGCGCTCGTTGCTTTACCAAGCGGCGTCATTCAGGGCTATGCCGGGTTTGGGGGTGCGCTGGTATCGGTTCCGTTTTTTGTGCTTCTGTTCGGCCCCGTCCCTGGTTTCGCGATGGTCTTGATCGTCATGTTTTTAATTCAGGCATCGCTCTTCCCGAAGGCGGTTGGCAACGCCGACTGGAAAGAGATCAGTCCACTCGCGGGGGCCAGTGCCGTGACGATGAGCCTGGGCATTCTGTTTCTGGTGTCGGCAGATCCAGCCTTTATCAAAAAGGCCATGGGCGTGTTTATCCTGGCGATCACCCTCTTCATGATATCGGGATGGAAATATACCGGCACCAAGCGTATGCCAGTCGGTATTGCCACGGGTGCCGTTGCCGGCGGCATAACCGGCAGTTTTGGCGTGCCCGCCTTTCCCCTCAGCGCGCTCTATTTCCATACCTCGCAGTCAAACACCGCAACCATCAGAGCCAATGTCCTGATGGCGCTGCTCAGTAATTTAATCGTGGGCATCGTCGGTCTGACCATTCAGGGTATTTACGGTCAAACGCTGGTCGTTCGAACACTCCTGATCGCTCCGATATTCATCGGCGGTGCTTTTCTCGGGCAATATTTGTTTAGCGTTGCACCGGTCGAATGGTTCAAGCGCGTTACCTATGGGATTTTGATTATAAGTGCGATAACGCTGCTGGTGTTCTAACGCTCAGACGGCCCGACCAGCCTCGAAGATCACCTCATCCAGCATCACGCCGCGGTCGTCATAGATTGACCAGGCGCCGTCTTTCAGGCCGTTTTTGAAACTGCCTTTTTTGAAGACCTGACCATTATCGTAATACATGATCAGGTCCCCTTCCGGACGGCCCTTCTTGAACATGCCTTCATAATGAAGCTGGCCATTTGGATAAAACTGTTCCCACGGCCCATCGAGCACCCCATCGCTATAAGTCATCTTCTTGTACATCTGGCCGTTCATATAATATTTAACGCCGTCCTCTTCCGGCGTTTGTGAGCTAGCGTTCTTAGGGTCTTTGGCCATGTCTTCGAGGTCCGCGTATTGGTTTAAAATCAGGGCTGGAATTTTCTGGCGCTTGCGCACGATTTGCAATTTATTTTTACGGCCTGTGTGGGTGTTCCTTCGCGACCCGTTCCTCGGATGCCGGACATTTTTTAAATGGCTCGAAGGACGGCTCGGCTGGCATATTAGTTCTTCCCGCTGCTTGGTGTTAGAGACCAAAGGCCTGCAAAACAACAGATAAATACTGCCCGTTAATGTTTTGTTAACCAGACGAAACCACACTCCAAGCTTAACAAAATCAATAGCCAAACCCAGGAAGGCAGAAGCTTTTTGACAAAAACCCAGGATGAAGCGACTTCTTCAGAGCCAAAATCTCCACACCTGACCCGGCGCTTTGCCATTCTCGGTGCGATCATCCTTTGCGCTGCAGGATATCTTATGATGGTGGTTGATCAACGAACATCTGACGCCGACATCAATAAATGGGCTGAAGCCAACAACGCATCACTGACTCAAGCAATCGCAAACTCTGTCTGGCCTCGATTTTCCGGCCACTTGGAATCCGCCCGTTCACAACCAATAGACAAGCTGCAAAAAGCATCGAAGACCAAGAGCCTAAATGAGGAAATTCGGACACTCGTCGCGGAGTTGGGCGTTCTTAAGGTGAAGTTGTACGAAACCGGTGGCATGACAGTGTTCTCTACCCAGACGAGTCAGATTGGTACCGACTACAGCAAGAACCCGCGTTTTCTGAAATCTCTCGATGGCGGTTTCGCCAGTAAGCTTGAATTGCGCAAAAAGTTTGGCGCTATTACCGGCCCACTGTCCGACCGCTGGGTTCTATCGAGTTACATTCCTGTTCGACGGGCCAACGATGGAAAACTTCTTGGCGTCGCGGAAATTTATAGAGACGTGACAGCGGCACGCTTGGAAGCTGCGAAAAGCAGAACGGCGCGCGCTATTATAATTGGCTTCGCCCTTGCTGTCGTTTTTGTATGCCTTGTTTTCATCGTATGGCGAAGCGATATTCGGCTAACGGCCTATCACCTCAGAGAAATTGACCTGATATCGAGCGCCGCCGATGCCGAGGCGAGGAATCAGGCAAAATCGCAATTCCTGGCTAATATGAGTCATGAAATGCGGACACCGTTGAATGGTGTGCTCGGAATGGGTAATTTACTGGCAAAGACCGATTTAAATGATCGTCAAACAAGCTTACTGCAAATAATTGGTAAATCCGGGCAAGCCCTCCTATCCCTTGTTGACGATATCCTTGATTTTTCGAAAGCAGAATCTGGCGCATTAACTCTCAACTCGGTGCCATTCAAAGTCGTGGATTGTGTCAGTGATGTTGTGGACTTGCTGTTGCCTGCAGCAGAGGAAAAAAACATACAATTGACCTGCGATATTTCTATTGCCGGGCAAGAAACTGTGCAAGGTGACCCAAAAAGACTACGCCAAATTCTCACCAATTTGGTTGGCAATGCCATTAAATTCACAGACTCAGGCGCGGTTATTTTATCCGTTGATCCGGGCGAGAAATCAGACACCAGAAAACATTTTCGGTTTACGGTTCAGGACACTGGAATTGGCATTCCAACGGACCAACAATCGCAAATTTTCGACTCATTTTATCAAGCAGAAAGTTCAGCTGCCCGAAGGTTTGGTGGTGCCGGCCTTGGTCTCGCCGTAACCCACCAGCTGGTCAATTTGATGGACGGAAAGATCGGCTTTGACAGTGTTGAAGGAAAAGGTTCAACGTTCTGGGTCGAGGTAACATTTGACGCCAATTTAGAGAGTTTTGAGCCTGTTGATCAGCAGCACTCTAAGGATACATCTTCCCTTACACAGCCAAACGATACGCGCATTCTTCTTGCTGAAGACAATGAAATTAATCGACTGGTCGCAATCGAAACCCTGCAAGACTTAGGGCACAGCGTTGATTTTGTAGAGAACGGGCAGGATGCCGTCGTCGCCTGGGAACAAGGAAACTATTCTTTGATCTTGATGGATATTCAAATGCCGAAGATGGATGGGCTTGAAGCTACCCGTCAAATTCGAGAGAAAGAGAGTCTACAAAACGGTCCGCCGGTACGCATCGTGGCTGTGACAGCAAATGCCTATGAATCCGACCGCGAGGACTGTCTTTCAGCCGGGATGGATGATTATTTGAGTAAACCCTTCACTGATGAACAAGTTTCTACCTTGATTGACCGCTGGTTGCCACAGCTCCCCCAAGGCTTAGCATCCAGCGAGGAAATGGAATCGAGTGCGCTTCATTGAACTCTGCGAAGGTCTACACCAAACGATTTTGATAGGTTTCGACGCTAAAAGACGCGTTTGGCTGTCTTTGGCTTGGAAAAGACGAGGACAGTTCCGCCAAGCGCCAAAGCAACACCCAAAATAGCCAATAGGGTCCACTGAAACCCTTCGAACCAGGTCGAGACCAGCATGGCAACGATAGGAAATAAAACCGTCGCATAGGACGCCCGCGCGACCCCTTCCCGATTGACCAGGCTCAAATAGGCAATGAAACCCAGTACTGTGGCGAATACCGCCAGGTAGGCAAGCGACCCCAGGTAAACCAGGTCGTTGGGAATCGGGAATGGCAAACCCAAGGCCAGGCAAATCGCAAAACAGATCACCGTGCCGTAGACCATTCCATAGGCGACGACGTTCGGCAGGTCGTCATCCTGCGACAGGCGGGCCGAGACAAGATTGCCAAGCGAAAACAGATAGGTGCCTAAAAATGGCAAAACCAGAAGAATGCCGACCTTGGTAGTATCGGCAACAACAATACTGCCCCAGGTGAGAAGCAACAGCCCGACCACTCCGAGCACCGCCCCCAGCAAAATGCGGCCACTGAGCGCTTTACCGAAGAACAGCCGTTGATTGAAAGCACCCATAATCGCCGCCGTGGCAAAGATGACTGACAAAACGCCACTCGGTAAAAACCCTGCGGCCACATAAAAACAATAATAGTTCATGCTAAACAGGCAGAAGCCCAAGGCAATAAGTCTGCCGTGATGCTGCCACCGGATAAAGCGAAACCGCCCGGATACAACCAGATAGCCGATCAGGAGAATGGCCGATATCAGGAAGCGATAGGCAACCGAGACAAGCGGTGGCACGTCACCAATCTGAAGCCCCATCGCATACCAGGATAGTCCCCAGCTGATTACGACGAACGTCAGTAGAACCGCCGAGACTACCGACATGCCCTCTTTCATTTCAGCTTTCCAGTTATTGGGGCACGACCTCGCCCATGTGAATTAGGTAGCGTCGGGCGTATAGGCAACCGGGTCAACACCCCAGACGGTCGTCCGACGCAGAAGTCGGCGTTCGCCTGCAGAGAAATCGCTTCGGGCATGGTTGAGACAACGATTGTCCCACACCACGAAATCACCCGGTGTCCAGACATGCTCATAAACGAACTCTGGTTTCTCGAGATGATCGAGCAGCGCCTGTAATACGGCGTCGCTTTCCTCTTCCGGCAGTTCGACAATGCGCGACGTCATCAAACGGCTGGCATAGATCGCCGGCCGCCCGGTTTCCTCATGCGCTACAAAGATCGGGTGCTCTCGCACACCGCTTAGCGAGCGGGTCGCGACATCCTGATTGTTATTGGCGTAATACAGATGCTCGCCATGGCAATTGGCGAGTTTGCTTTTCAGTGCGTCCGGCAATTCATCATAGGCCTTCGCGGTATTGGCAAACAGCGTGTTGCCACCCACAGAGGGGACTTCAATGGCGTAGAGCAAGGTGTAGCGATATGGCCGTTCCGAAAAAGCACCATCGGAATGGTACATCATCTCACCATCCGGCAGGGACCCGATTGGCTTGCCGTCTTCACGGATATTACTGATCAGCATGGTACCGGGATGCGATACACGCCCTTTCTCGGACCATCCTACTTTACGAATACGGGTGCCAGGCTCGCCGAACCGCTCGGTAAAGCGCACCTGATCTTCTTCGGAAATATCCTGATCCGGAAAGACCAGCACATGATGCTCCAGCCAGGCCTGATGAACGGCCTCAAAGGTCGCATCATCCATCTCCTGAGACAGGTCAACGCCGGTAATCCGGGCGCCAAGGGCGGGCGAAACAGGCTCTATATTCATTACGTACTCACTTCTTTGTACGGGAGAAAATAGACCAGCGGCTCATGCTAAACAAGATAAGTGCCTTTAAAGAGCTGGCGAAAAGAGTAGACTCTTGCAAGCCACGACAATCTCCTGAAAGCGCGCCGCATGCCGAAGGTTCTGACCGCCGAACAGATTACGTTTTACCGCAAAAATGGCTATCTCGTGCCATTTGACGGCGTCGAGACATCTGAAGCTGCGGCGATGTGCGATGACCTCGACGCGTTTGAACGCGATGAGGGCATGCGGGCCTCCGAAATAATCGTCAAAGGTCATCTGTGTTTTCGGCGCTCCTATGAATTTTCCCGCCATCCACGCATTCTCGATGTCGTCGAAGATCTGATTGGACCAAACATTTATGCGCTGTCATCACGTTTCTGGATGAAACCAGGACAGGATGGTTCGTTCGTCTCCTGGCATCAGGACTCCGCCTATTTCGGCCTTGAGCCCAACGAGCTCATCACCGTCTGGCTGGCGCTGACCGACAGTACGACGGAAAATGGTTGCGTCCGGGTTCTTCCGGGAACGCATGAGGGACCGGCCTATGCGCATACAGAAACCTATGACGAAAAGAATCTCCTCGCCCGCGGCCAGACGATTGAGACAATCGACGATAGCAGCGCCGTCGATCTGG
>CALIBP010000148.1 GCA_938048165.1 uncultured Alphaproteobacteria bacterium
TCCGGCGGGCGGATTCAGTCCGGCACCAGCGTCGATCAATTTGTCGCGCAACACATCGGCCATCGCACCAAGCTGCCGAGCCTCGTGCTTGGCTGTGAAAAGGCGAACCCCTCCGTGCACAAGGATTACTCGATGCTGTACAGCTCGCACATCTCTTGGAGTAGTCCGACCACGCCGACGCCGCTCGAGGTCTACCCCGCGCTGGCGTTTGACCAGATGTTCAAGGACAAGGCGCAGGCCGGCGACCGAAGCGTGCTCGACGCGGTGTTGTCGGACGCGAAGGATTTGCGCCGCAACATCAGCCGGCTCGACCAGCAAAAACTCGACGAATACCTCAACTCCGTCCGTGAGGTGGAGAAACGAATCGAGAGCGCCGGCAAACGCGGCGAACTGCAGGGCTGGCGGCCGACGTTGACCAAGCCAAACATGCCGCGCCCTAAGGACGGCTACCCGCAGGACATCGTCGAGCACATGCGCATTATGAGTGACCTGCTTGTGCTGGCGTTCCAGACCGACACCACGCGCATCAGCACGCTCAAGCTCAATAACGACCACGGCACGTTGCGCTTCCCGCACCTCGGCGTGGACTACATGATTCACCACCTGCTTTCACACAGCGACACCGCCGACTGGCTGAAGGTGAACCAGTTTTTCCTCGAGCAAATGGCCTACATCGCCAAGCGGCTCGACAGCATCCAGGAAGGCGAACGCACCGCGCTCGACAACTCGATGATTATGCTCTGTTCCAGCATGCTGACCGGGCACCACGACGCGACCCAGTTGCCGGTGGTGATGCTCGGCGGGGGCGGAGGCCGAATCAAGGGCGGCCAAAACCTGAACTACCTCGGCAAACCCAACCGTCAAATGTCGCGCCTCTTCCTCAGCATGATGGACAAGATGGACGTCCACCCCAAAACCTTCGGCGACGCCACTAAGCCATTGGAAGAGGTTTAAAACTTGGCCAAGCGCTTGGCCAAGCTGACTAGGGGTCGGGTGCGTTTTGAATCGGTGTAACGTCGAACTTGTGACAGCCACTTGGCTCATCTCGTGTTGATTATTCAGGATGTAATTTCCGCTTTTGGTCACCCAACACCGCCGGAGATAATAACACAGGCGCCATTTGATCTCGACTCCAGCCACTACGAACGGTTGTGTCAAACGAATGATCTTCCCGCCCCGTTTGATATTGGATGCTATATTGATGACATAACTTATCAAGACACATTGCAGCCGGATTTGTTTTTGTTCCTGTTTCCGGTTTGCCTTCGGGTTTGGCAATTTAATTTGATGCAAGCTCATCAATCAGACTACCGTGGTTACATGGAGTCGTTTTCTGGAGCGTTAGCCAAACACGCTGGATAAAAAAAACAGTTAACTCCCTCTCAATATGATGCGGTCAACTTGTTCATGCGGAATGTTATCTTGGACAAAATAGATCAAGAGGTAGATTTATCCATTAAACGATGCAGGGGTGTTAGCCCGTATGACTGGATTGGTGCGATTGTGACATACGGAACCGTCTATCAAAACCTATCGAAACTTTTGGAAAATTGGTGGAGGGTTACTTCAAAAGGCAGAGCTATAGCCATGCTAAAGTATGTTTCTGGGTTGATGTATGCGGAAAATGAGAATCCACTTTTTACGCCATGGACACGCGGAAAAGGCGGTGGCCCACCGGCCCTGTGGAATTCAGATGGACATGTTTACTTTCAATCATGGCATCAGGAGAATTTGGTTTACTTGCGTAAAACCTTGACCGTGGATTACCTGAGAACTTCCATTACAAACACCGCTTCGTTGTTGGAGGGAGAGATTGATAGTACTGTTCCTTCGAAAATGGTTTTAGACATTAACAACGGTGATACCCAAGCGAGAGCAGCACTTCGGGTCGAAGAACTTCTTGAATATCTATCCCAAGATGTCGGAGGGCATTACAGCTGGAAAACTCAATAAGCCAAACGCTTGGCCAAGCGCGGTAATGGGGTCAGTGTTTTGCGATCAGCGGATATTGATCCGGATTCTCCAAGCCATCCAACTCAAGATCGACATCCAACTCCGGCCAGTGCAAGTGATGACCGTGAAGCAGTTGAACGTTGAACACCTTCTCAACAGGGGCCGCCTGAAACCAGGGGTACTGGTCGTGCGGTAAAAAATAGTCTCGGCCTGCGGCAACAAGTAACAATCCGTCGGCCGAAATGTTAGAAACCTCAGCGGTTAAAATGCTTGTTCCAAGTGTCGCGGATTTTTTGTTCGTGCTCACGAATTTGATGTTCCAATTCTTTCAGTTCAGTTTCCCGCAGGCCCTTATTCAGCGCCAATTCAATCTTTGGTTCAATCCAGAACTTTGCCTCGCCGTCCGGTGAATGAACGTGAATGTGAAGGCGAGGTTCTTCTCGAGAGAAAAATAAAAACCTGTAATTGCGGTATCGAAAAATGGTGGGACTCATCCAGTCAAAACTCTGCCTAGGGCGATTCAACCAGAGCAATCGAATTGTCGCAATCCATCATGCCTAGCGCTTGGCCAAGCGGTAACGCCTGTTGAGGTTCTCTACTCGATGTAGCGGAATTCCTCGGAGCCGAGGAGGGCTTGGGCGTATTGGTTCCAGCCGGCCTCGGTGTTGGCTTGGGACAGGAAGGCTAGGCCGGTGTCCCGCTCGTCGGTGGATGGCGGCCGGTTGAACAGCAACTGGTAGGCGCGATCAATCCGGGCTTCGTTAGTCTTGCCCTCTCTGGCCAAGCGCTTGGCCAAGGCGCCTGCGCGCTTTTGGAAAAACGGGCTGTTCATGATGACCAGGTACTGCTGCGGAACGGTGCTGGTGGTGCGCTTGGCCGACGTGCTGCGCGGTGCGGGAAAATCGAACAACCGAAAAAACGGGTCGGAGCTGATGCGATCGCCGTTGCGGCTGATGGTCGCGTAAACGCTCCGGCGCGGGCTGTTCAAAATCTCGTTCGTTGGGGCGCCGCCGAGTTTTAGATCCAGTT
>CALIBP010000149.1 GCA_938048165.1 uncultured Alphaproteobacteria bacterium
CCTTTTCCGGACTGCTGGCCTGGCGCGGAATCATCGATGCTAATGATTTGCCGAAAGGGCTGGTCCGACCCGTCGGCACCAACTGGGTTGGACCCGGTGGTCATATTGTTCATTACTTCGTGCGCCATGGTGCCTTATTAAACTTCGTTGGAATTCTGGAAAAAGATAGCTGGACAGTGGAATCCTGGACGGCACGTGGTACGACAGAGGAATGTCTCGCTGATTTTGAAGGCTGGCATGACACCGTTCACACCATGATCAAGAATATCGATATCCCCTACAAATGGGCATTAATGCGCCGGGAGCCGATGGAACGCTGGACAGAGGGCCGTATCACTCTTCTTGGGGATGCCTGTCACGCCATGGTGCCCATGCTGGCGCAAGGCGCGGTGATGGCGATTGAAGACGGTATGGTGCTGGCGCGGTGTATTGAGAAATTTGGGTCCGACGTTGAAGCAGGACTGCAACGCTATGAAGCGTTACGACTTGAGCGCACGGCCAGGACGATCCGCGGTTCAAATGAAAATGCAGACCGATTTCATAATTCGCAGCTTGGTGATCCGGTTGTAGCTCAGAAGTACGTCGATACCGAATGGCAACCCGATAAAGTGCGCGAGCGGTATGACTGGTTGTTTACCTTTGATGCGACCTCGATAGAGATATAGCTGTCTTCCCGTTAACCATAGATTGCGGGTTTCTTTTCGTGAAAATTTGAAAAATAAAAATTCACTGTGAAGTGAAGGTATATTTTAATTTTGAATAAACAGCTGAAATAAAAACAACTATATAGTTAATATTCACAAGTTTATTAAAACATATATAAAATTATAAATGTTTTTTCTTGAAATTAAATACAAAGGTAACCCATCTTCACCTCAATAAGACAAAAAAATAACCTTTTACTATGGTTAACAATTGGGTTGGTGTTATGGGTCGGATTTTATCCTTCTCTTTTATTACTTGGACTTTTTCTTCAATTTTGTTTTCGGCACAAGCGATGAAAGTAGAAACTTATAAAAAGTCGCCGGAGTTGTTTTGCCTGGCGCAGAATATCTATTTTGAAGCACGTGGCGAACCATTGTTGGGGAAGATCGCGGTTGGCCATGTCGTGCTGAACCGTGTCGCGGACAAGCGATTTCCTGACCATGTCTGTAAAGTCATTCGGCAGGGAGGTCATCGTCGGCTGCATCGCTGCCAGTTTTCCTGGTGGTGTGATGGCAAAAGCGATGCCCCTCGTGACGTGAAGTCGTGGTACGAGGCGATCTTTGTGGCGCACCTTATCCGTAAGGGCGTGACGATAGATCCAACGAAAGGGGCACTTTGGTATCACGCGGTGACGGTTAGTCCAAACTGGGCGAACCATATGCGCCGGGAAGCCAAGATTGGCCAACATATATTCTATACCAAGCCAAAGCGTCGGGTGTCGCGTTTATCGAAAGAGTCAACGCCGCGCGGCTGATCATTCTTAAAGGTAAGTGCCGGAGAGGGTCACGATCTCGCCACCAAGGCCTATTTTAAAGCGGGCGATGCCAGCCGCTGATTCTGTATTAAGACCCCCAAGGTCGAGCCAGCGGATTCCGTGGCCGCGGAGTTCCTGAAGGGCTTGCCAAAGAAGAAGGTTGTGGGCCCGGCTGTTACGGCCTTCATCGGTATTCCAGCTGGTGTAATAGGTCGCGCTATTGCCGTGGCAGACAAAAAGGACACCCGCGACGATCTGTTGAGGTGTCCCTGCGGTTAGGGTGATGATGTCTTCTTTGCGACCGTTATCGCTCATCGCCTGAATCAATCCGCTCGGCGGTCCGACAAACTTTTTTTGCTGACGAAACGCTTCATAGGCAGACAGGTGGGTGCTGACCCCCTTACCGTCATCCCTCATTCTGATCTTAAGATTGGCTCTGTCAGCTGCACGCAACATGTTGCGCCAGTTGCCTGAAAAGCCTTCCATCAACTCCTCATCAGTTTTTGAAATATCCAGCCACGTGGTACTGAGGCCGGTGACCATTCGACGTTTGCCGATTTTACGCATCTGACCGAGATGTTCTGGCGTGTCGGAAAGCTCTGGCGATCAGAAAAGAAGATTGCGGCGCGGGAGTGAGAACGAGTTTGCAATTGCCGCCATTGCCTCTTCTTGCTGGTCCAGCCATATCGGGCCACGTACAAGACGGCTTAAGGTTGCAATGCCCATGAACCGTTTCTGGAAGATTTGAAATATACCGAGCGTCCTGTCATCCGAGCGTATTACCGCCCGTTTTATGGACATGCAGTAATGATCGCGAACGGCTTCCCCGTATATCCAGGATTGCTCAAGGGACGATCGACCAGCCTGGCTTGAGACTCCCTCCCAGCGGGCGCGATCGCCTTTGTCCCAGATAATCTCGAAATCCTGCGCCTTCTTAACGATTTCGTTCGGCTTCATATCATTATACTCTATGTCTAATGACATTGTTTTTCCGCAAAGTATCAACTGTTGCCGGTATCCATATTCCGCGCCGATGTTTCACGAAATGGGCTGCGCTATATTTTGTGATGTTCGTTTGTCTGCCGGTTCTGGTGATGGCCTTCATTCTTGATGTAATTTTCTATGAAATATTTCGACATTTTTTCGATGCCTGTTACGGCCTGATGTGTTTATTTAATTAATGGCCCCCTCTAAATTTATTAGCGGATTATCGCCGACGGTTCAGGGCGGTATCTGGATGACGGCGGCGGCGTTGAGCTTCACCATCATGACAACGCTTATTCGCGATGTGGCGCAGGAAATTCACCCATTTGAGATTGCCTTCTTTCGGTGTTTTACAAACCTTGTTTGTATGTTGCCTTTCGCTATCAGGATTGGAGCCCCTATTTGGCAAAGTGAAAATCACAAGATTTATGCCTTTCGTGGCGTCATCGGCGTTGGATTTCTTCTGACCTTTTTCCCGGGCGCCGCGATGCTGCCCGTTTCGGACTCAATGGCTTTGTTTTTCACAGCACCGTTATTTGGCACTATTTTAGTGTTGCTGTTTTTGGGTGAAAGAATTCATTTCCGTCGGATTGCGGCCCTGGTCGCCGGGTTTTGCGGTGCTCTGATTATTCTTCGGCCCGGTTTTGATGAGGTTAATATCGGCGCGCTCCTGGTGTTACTGGGGGCGGTATTCACTGCTGCGAGTAGCTCGATTATCAAATACGCCACCCGCACGGA
>CALIBP010000150.1 GCA_938048165.1 uncultured Alphaproteobacteria bacterium
AACCGAAATGCCATCTGGCAGCATGACCGTTCGAGCCAAGCGTTCTTCAAGATTGCTAATGTCATCACGCGCATTCAGGCGGGATTCAAGAACGGGTGGCGGGGCCGTTATCTGAATGACGCAGGCTGGTCTAAAATGCGCAACGGCCTCGCCCACCACGCCACGTGACACGTTAGCCACTACATGATGGCCGGCATCGAGATCGTCATTGTAGGGGGCGGGAATACCGTAATCGGTGTCATAGACCTGCCAGGCGAGCATAAATGCCTTCGCCTTCTGACGCTTCGCGAATTCAGCCGCTGTAACCGGCTCGTGTGACTCGCGGTCAGGGTCAGACTCTCGGGTAATTACCCGTTTGGCAAAAACATAATGGTTGTTATCGGCGAGTGCGGCTTCAGCGCCCTGGATCAAACTGTCCTTGCCGGCCCCGCTGGGACCGACGATCAGAAAGAATGTCCCGCGCGCCATCGCACCACTCTAGGCGGTCGCCTGAATCGCTGGTCCGTTATTGGCTTCTTCTTCCAGAATACGGTCAATTACGCGGCGCGCCTGAATGCCACCCGCATCCTGATTAAAATCAACCTGATCCGGCAGACCATCGCCAAAGGCTTCAAGGTTCCCCTGTTGCGATCCGATAACCGCGAGGTCTTCGAGAAACGCTGTATGGACCTGGCGGTACACAAGCTCAGTCACCGTCGGATCGTCGAGCTGAAAATTATGCGCCTGGGCCCAGAAATAATGCGTTGTGGTATCGGTCTCCGGCGTAATCGCATTAAGGTTACGCATCGACACACCATGCGAACGATCGCCATCGAAGGCACCCGTTCCAGCGCGCGCGCCACCAACGTCGAGCCGGACAAAGGCCGGCGGTGTGAATTCAATGATCTGCCAGCGATCGATATGTTCTTCAGGCGTGAAGCCGCCTGCCTTTTGCAGGAATGGTGGGGCCGGACTATCGGGAATAAAGCGCGTGACGCGGATCAGGTCGCCTTCGCGCTCGGTCTTTATCGGGTTAGCGGCTATAGCATCGGTGCCCAGTGTCGTCGGGTGGACGAATTGCAGATGGGTTAGATCCAGCAAATTGTCGGTCAAAAGCTGATAATTGCCGGGGAGGTCCAGCTTCTCGCCCTTGGCGCGCCAATCCGGGTCATCGAGCCAATGAAAATCCTCGATATCATCGGGGTTGGCCAATGCAGGGTCCCCCATCCAGATCCAGATCCAGTGATGTTTCTCAAAGACCGGATAGCTGCGCACCTTTGCTTCCGGTGGGATCGTCGTCTGGCTCGGGATATGAATACAGGTGCCTGATGGATCATAGGTTAGCCCGTGATACAGGCACTCAACATTGTCGCCCTTCAACACACCGTCAGAGAGCGGCATATGGCGGTGACAGCAGCGATCTTCGAGAGCGACCGGTGTCCCGTTCTCACGCCGGTAAAACACAATCGGTTCGTTACAGATCGTCCGACGCAGCAGTTCCTGCCGACGAATTTCCGTATCCCAGGCAGCGACGTACCAAAAATTGCGCGGAAACATACTGCTCTCCTTTATATCGACCGAATGATCTCAGCTTAGCTGCTGGCGATTTTAGGCCCACCCATCACAAAATCAACATCGCCATGAAAATCCACCGAAATTTCATCAGGAAATATCGATTACCTGAACCGTCACTCTTCGGCTCACACCGTTGCGGATCACTGTTAAATCAACATTATTCCCGATGCCGACCTTCCGGAGCTCCGTTGCAAACTCTGCAAGAGTTTTGACCTGAATACCATTTGCCTGGGTAATAACATCACCGATCTCGCGACCATTGATGACACCCTGCAATCCCGCTTTCGCCGCCGCCCCACCGGGCAACACATCCGCCACGATAACCCCGACCACACCCAGACGTGCCGCGACCTCTTCCGGTAAGACGGTTATGCCAATACCGGGTCTCGGTACCCGGCCATTCTTGATAAGTTGCGGCACAATCCGGTTCACAACATCTACCGGCACCGCGAATCCAATCCCCGCCGACGATCCGGATTCCGAAATAATCGCTGTATTGACGCCGATAAGGCGACCAGCCGAGTCGACAAGAGGCCCACCGGAATTACCGGGGTTAATTGCCGCATCTGTCTGAATAACGCCGTCAACTTCACGATTGTCGGAGGTTGGCAAGCGCCGATTCAAAGCGCTGATGATGCCAGATGTCAAAGTACGGCTCAGCCCAAAGGGATTACCGATCGCAAAGACCGATTGCCCGACTTTCAATGATCTGGATTCACCCAGCGGGATCGGTGCCCGACCTGCCCGGGTGCCCGTCAGGCGAATCACCGCGAGATCATAATCCGGCGTCGATCCAACAAATTTCGCGGCAACAACTTCGCCATTCTCAAGACGCACGGCAACTTCACTCGCCCCGGCAATAACATGATGATTGGTTACGACGTGACCGGCGTGATCCCAGATAAAGCCAGACCCCGCTCCAGAGCCCTCGCCTTGTCCCCCGCCAGCCGAACCACCCTGTGTAAAAATGTAAACAACAGAAGGAGCCGTTGTC
>CALIBP010000151.1 GCA_938048165.1 uncultured Alphaproteobacteria bacterium
GAGGTCTTCAAATCGAACTGGCGGCAGAAACTAACGTAATTTAGGTACCCAGGGAAAGCGAAAGACGCAATTTCGTAAAACCAGGGCCATCTGGCGCGGAATAGACCAATCCGTTAGTCTTCTATATCCCTTCGCCAACCAACATATGGCCGATGACACCCCCTACCCTTAACGACATTATGCAGGCGTTTCAGACAGGACAGCCGGCGCAGGCGGAGCAGCTCTGCAGTGCCCTCCTCAAACATGAACCGCAAAATCCTGATGCGCTCCATATCCTCGGCGGATTGCTATTGCAGCGCGGTGAATTGCCAGAGGCGATTGTAAAACTCGCCGCTGCCGTCTCACAGGCACCCAACAATCCACTTTTTCTTGGTAATCTCGGAATGGCCTTGCTCGAAGCAGGCTCGATAGAGGATGCCATCATTCAGCTCAAAAGGACATTGGATGTCGATCCAAATCATCTGGATGCCCGTTACAATCTTGGTAATGCCTATCGCGCGCAGGGCGATCAGAATGCGGCGATTAAGGAATACTCGACGGTTACGAATGCTGCGCCAGACTACACGGAAGCGTGGAACAATCTTGCGCTATGTCATGTGGATACCGGAAGGACCAAGGAGGCAATCGAGATTTTAACAACGTTGGCCGAGCGCCTGCCAAATGACGTCCAGACCCGGTCGAACCTGGGAAAACTATATCTAACGCTTGGCCGTCCCGAAGATGCCATCACCCAGTTTGACGCCGCGCTCGCGATCTCGCCCCAGGATGGGAACCTTCATAACGGTCGTGCGGCGGCCTTAATTGACGCCAACAAACTCGACGAAGCAGAAACGGCTATTTCGGCTATTCTTAACGCAGCGCCCAAAAATTACGATGCGCTTCTCAACATGGCCAACCTTTGTACCCGGCGCGGGGATTTAGATAGAGCGGAGGTGTTATTCAAACACATCATTGCCCAATATCCCGAGGCGGTCGGCACAATAAGTAACTATGCTGATATTTTATGGCGGCATTATCGCTATGACGAGGCCGAAT
This sequence comes from uncultured Alphaproteobacteria bacterium, assembly GCA_938048165.1. Lineage (GTDB taxonomy): Bacteria > Pseudomonadota > Alphaproteobacteria > MPNO01 > UBA2964 > UBA2964. Next base: position 1,036 of record CALIBP010000151.1, read on the forward strand.
CAATGATCCGCCGAGCCCTTGAACTACAGCCCGAGCGAACGGAATCCAGCCATATTCTGGCCGCTGCCTTAGCCGCCAGCGGTAGAATCGACGAAGCGTTTACCGTTTTCGATCAGGCAATCAAGAACGCCCCGGACTTCTGGGACACAATATTTCACCGTGCCATTCTGGCTTATGGTGCAGGCAGGTTCGAAGAAGGGGCACGCGACTATCGCAAACGCCTCGCCGTTCGAAACAAAGACAATGCTATGGGGGATATCCGGTTAACAGATGACCTCTCCGGTCAACTCATTATTGTCGAAGGCGATCAGGGACTTGGCGACGAAATATTCTTTTTGCGCTTCATGGCAGAGGTCAGGAAACGAGGTGCCCGGACTCGTTATATCGCCGACCCCAGACTCGTACCGATGCTGACGCGGGCTGCTATAGCAGATGACGTTGTTGCCAAAGGCCAGGAACCAAATGATGCCAGCGCAACGCGCCTCTTTGTCGGCGATCTCCCTTATGCGATCGGGATAAAAGACGATGACGACCTCCCGCCCCCCATTTCCATACCGCCAGACCTTGTGAGGGCCTCTGCCATACAGAGGCAGCTCGCCGCATTCGGCGCACCGCCCTATATCGGTGTCACCTGGCGCGCTGGTACAGCAGGGCGCCGAGACGCCATTTACAAAGAAGTGCCCGCCAAGGAATTTGCGACAGCGTTGCGGGGAATAAGCGGGACATTTATTACTCTACAGCGGTTGCCCATGCCGGGAGAGATAGAAGAGTTCTCAGAAGCGCTTGCAGCACCGCTGCACGATCTAACAGCCCTCAACGCCGACCTCGAAGACATACTGGCTTTGTCGGGACTGCTCGATGACTATATCTGCGTCAGCAATACCAATGTCCATTTTCGAACCGCCCAGGGCAAATCCTGCCGCGTTCTTGTACCGCATCCACCCGAATTCCGATGGATGATGAGCGGTGACACCTCGCCCTGGTTCCTGGGGACAAAACTATATCGTCAGGGCCGCGACGGAGACTGGTCAGCAGCATTGGCCAACCTTAAATCAGACCTATGATCTACCGGGCATGCCTCGCCTAGTTGAGGTGTTCTTTCTCAAGCGCTGCTGCCGCCGTTTTAGACCGCGGCAACATCCACAACCAGACCAGCAGACAGAACGCGCCGCCCAGAGCGACACCCCAGCGAATACCAATGAATTCTGCCGCCGTCCCCATGACAAGGGCCCCGAGTGCCGGAGCCCCGCGATGAATAACGCCATACAGGCTCATCACCCGACCACGCATCGCGCCATCGACCGCGTGCTGCATAAGGGTCTGGGTCGCCGTACCACCGTAGATGCCGGTCACACCGAGAACAAAAATGCTGAACAGCGCTAACGGATACCAGTCGGTGACAACAAATCCAAATATGCTGACTCCAGTAACCAGAAGAGCCAGAATTGTAATGCGTGTAAGGCCACGCACATGACCTCGTTGCGCCAGCCACATAGCAGCAATCAAACCACCTATCCCAGATACTGCTGTGATTTCACCGAGTCCGCTGGCCCCTCGCTCAAACACCTGATCGGCAAATTCCGGCAATATCTCCAGCAGGGCTTTACCACCCATTGCCATGGCAATCAGTAATACAAGCGCGGGGCCGATTCCGGGATGACGTGCCGCGTGTTTAACGCCTTCAATCAGCTGGTCGATCACGCCAGCGCCGCTGGCGGGTTTTTCATCATTTCGGACCTGACGAATGACCCAAAGTGCGACAATAAAAAAGATGAACGTGAAGGCGTTAAACAGAAAGGCAACCCCGACATTCCATTGATCGATGATAAAGGCCCCGGATGCCGGCCCGACGACCCGTCCAAGGTTGAAGATTGCGGAATTGAGGGCAACCGCCGGCGGAATAAAATTATGTTCAACCAGATTGGGAACCATAGACAGCCGCGCTGCAGTATTGAGGGCCCAGGCAATTCCGAGAAAGGTAGTCCAGCCAATTAACCACCATATATCCGACGCTTCGGTGAATTTGCCAGCGAGATACATCCAGCCAAGGACACAGGCCTGAAACATGCCCATCACCTGGCTGATAATACTCAAATGCCGTCTGTCATA
>CALIBP010000152.1 GCA_938048165.1 uncultured Alphaproteobacteria bacterium
CCATTTTGTTCAATCCACTCAGGCTGCCGCAACGGCGCTTTGTTTACGGTTATTGATGCGTTCTTCTATCTCGTGGCGGAAATGCCGCACCAGCCCTTGAATTGGCCATGCTGCTGCATCTCCCAAGGCACAGATTGTATGCCCTTCTACCTGGCTGGCGACATCCAAAAGGGTATCGATATCTTCAATCTCTGCGTCACCAACGACCAGACGCTCCATGACCCGCCACATCCAGCCTGTGCCTTCGCGACACGGCGTGCATTGCCCGCAACTTTCATGTTTATAGAATTTGGACAGCCGTGCGATTGCCGCAACGACATCGGTCGATTGGTCCATCACGATGACAGCGGCAGTACCGAGCCCCGACCGGACTTCTTTTAAGGAGTCAAAGTCCATAAGGACGGTGTCACAGGTCGATTTCGGCAATATAGGTACCGATGACCCACCCGGGATAATAGCTTTGAGGTTGTCCCAACCACCAATGACACCGCCGGCATGTTTCTCAATGAGCTCCTTCAGGGGAATGCCCAATTCTTCTTCAACATTGCACGGATTATTTACGTGACCAGAAATGCAGAAAACTTTTGTTCCCGTATTATTCTCGCGTCCCAAAGAGGAGAACCAGGAACCGCCCCGGCGTAATATTGTCGGAGCAACCGCGATCGTCTCGACATTATTCACCGTCGTAGGACAACCATAGAGCCCCATCGCCGCAGGAAATGGCGGTTTCAGCCGCGGCATACCCTTTTTGCCTTCGAGACTCTCGATCAGAGCCATTTCCTCGCCACAGATATAAGCTCCTGCGCCACGATGGACAAAGACATCAAAGTCGTAGCCGGAACCGCATGCATTCTTGCCGATCAGGCCAGCTTCATAGGCTTCATCGATTGCAAACTGCAAATGCTCAGCTTCTCGATAAAATTCGCCGCGAATGTATATATAGGCGGCATTTGCCCCCATTCCGAAACCAGCGAGTAAACAACCTTCCACCAGTTTATGCGGATCGTTCCGCATCATGTCGCGATCTTTACAGGTTCCTGGTTCACCTTCATCAGCATTCACAACGAGATAATGCGGACGACCTGTTGGCTCTTTCGGCATAAAGGACCATTTGAGACCACTCGGAAATCCGGCCCCACCACGACCACGCAGACCAGAGGATTTAACTTCCTCGACAATCCAGTCGCGGCCTTTCGCCATAATTTCTTTTGTGCCGTCCCAATCACCACGACGACGGGCCCCTTCTAGGCGCCAATCATCCATACCGTAGAGGTTGGTAAAAATTCGATCAGAATCTTTGAGCATATTCAGTCTCTTACTCCCCCGCCCCGGCTGCACCGCTATTCAACGTCGTCAAACCACCAGCAGGTTCGGAACCTTTTCGACCGCTTTGAGGGCCCGGTTCCGGCGTTTCCCCATTGCGAAGCGCCTTGAGCACTGCCTTCGTGCTCTCAACGTCCAAATCTTCATAATAATCATCACCAACTTGCATCATGGGCGCATTGACACACGCACCAAGGCATTCAACCTCTTGCAGGGTGAACTTATTATCCGATGTCGTTTCGCCAACATCGATACCCAACTCTTCACGACAGGCATCTAAAATGGCCGCGCATCCCCGCAGAGCACAGGGGGTCGTTGTACACACCTGAACAAAATTCTCACCCACAGGGTTGAGATTGTACATCGTGTAAAAACTCGCGACCTCATACACCCGGATCGCAGGCATTTCGAGAACGTCCGCAACGTGATTCATCGCTGCCGTGGGAAGCCAGCCACCAAACTGACGTTGCGCTAGATCCAGGAGTGGCATCACAGCACTCGCCTGCTTCCCCTCAGGGTAGCGGGCGATGATCTTCTTAGCTTCGGCACTATAGGTGTCATCGAAGACGAAGGTGTCTGGTTGCTCGCTATGCACTGTCATCGATCGATCTCACCAAAAACAATATCCATCGAACCAACAATGGCTACAACGTCCGCCAGCATATATCCCTTACCAAGAAAATCCGTCGCTTGCAGAAAGGCAAATCCCGGCGCTCTGATTTTACAGCGATAGGGTTTATTGCTGCCATCAGCAACGACATAAACACCGAATTCACCTTTAGGGGCCTCAACAGCGACATAAGTTTCGCCCGGATCAACGTGATACCCCTCAGTATAAAGCTTGAAGTGATGAATAAGTGCTTCCATCGAGGATTTCATTTCAGCGCGGCGAGGCGGTGAAATTTTTGGATCAGTCGAACGAACCGGCCCTCCAGGCATTTGTTCAAGGCATTGCTTCATTATCCGTAATGATTGCCGCATCTCTTCAAGTCTTATGAGGTAGCGGTCATAGCAATCGCCGTTTTTGCCAACCGGAATATCAAAATCCATCTTGTCGTAGACGTCGTATGGTTCGGATTTTCGTAAATCCCAAGCCACACCGGAACCGCGCAACATTGGACCAGAAAATCCCCAATCCATAGCCTGCTCTGCCGTAGCCACGCCAATATCTACGGTCCGCTGCTTGAAAATCCGATTTTCCGTTAGCAAATGTTCGACGTCATCGATCATCGCCGGGAAACGCTCAACGAAGGCCATAATGTCTTCTGCGAGCCCGTCAGGCATATCGCGATGTACGCCACCCGGACGGAAATACGCCGAATGAAGCCGAGCCCCGGAGACCCGTTCGTAAAACTCCATCAGGATCTCGCGTTCCTCAAACCACCACAAGAGCGGTGTCATCGCACCGACATCTAGTGCAAAGGCTGAAATATTGAGCAGATGGTTAAGAATGCGTGTGATCTCAGAATAGAGAACACGAATATACTGCCCCCGTAGCGGCGGCGTAATGTCGAGTAAATTTTCTACAGCCAGGGCAAAAGCATGTTCCTGGCACATCGGCGAAACGTAATCGAGCCGGTCGAAATATGGAACCGCCTGAAGATAGGTCTTATGCTCGATTAGCTTCTCAGTACCACGATGCAATAATCCAATATGCGGATCAGCGCGCTCTACGATCTCGCCATCCATTTCCAGGACAAGGCGAAGAACGCCATGCGCCGCTGGATGCTGCGGCCCGAAATTCATCGTCAGGTTTTTAATTTCAGTGACAGCCATTAGCTGCCCCCTTCAGCGGCTTCATCCGCTTTTTCATCACCGGGAAGAATATATTCAGCACCTTCCCACGGGCTCATAAAATCAAAACTCCTGAAAGCCTGCGTGAGTTTGACCGGTTCGTAAACAACACGCTTTTGTTCTTCATCGTAACGAACTTCGACATACCCAGTCAGCGGAAAGTCTTTCCTAAGAGGATGACCATCAAATCCATAGTCCGTCAGCAGACGCCGTAAATCGGGATGATCGGAAAACATAATGCCGAAAAAGTCCCAGGTTTCACGCTCATACCAATTAGCGGAACTAAAGACGCCACAGACCGATGGAATAATATCGTTTTCGCCACACTCAACTTTGACCCGGATGCGCTGATTCAATCGCAGGCTTTGGAGATGATAAACCACCTCAAAACGCTTTTCCCTCTCGGGATAATCAACCCCGCAGATATCTATGAGGACCTTAAACAAGCAATTTGAATCATCGCGCAAAAATGTCAGGAACGCTGCAATCTCTTGCGCCCTGCATACAACGATCAATTGCTCATGGTCCTGAGACACCGTCTCGACGGCATCAGGGATCGCGTTCTTTAAATAATCTCCGAGGTCCTGGAGGTTTTGATTCATTATTTTTATGCCAGTTACCGATTAACGCGCGATTGTACTTGTTCGACGAATTTTCTTCTGGAGTTGCATAACGCCATATAGCAGCGCTTCTGCGGTCGGCGGACACCCGGGAACATAGACATCTACC
>CALIBP010000153.1 GCA_938048165.1 uncultured Alphaproteobacteria bacterium
AGCTTCTCATAACCGGTTTGACCAAGTGCTGGCACTGTGTAGGCGGTCTGGTTCGCGATATCGACAACAACACTGGCAAGACCGAGAGTGGCAGCGGAATCTGAGCTTCCAGCCGGGAACATGCGGCCGATTTCCCACTCTTCAGCTGTCAGCCAGACATCGTCCGCAAAGCCCATGCCCTCGCCATATTTATTGGCCTGCTCATACCAAGCACCGCAGAAGCTCTGGAAGAAATAGTCAGCTTCGCCAAGTTTGAAATCAGGCTTGAACTGGACCAATGTGCCATCCGGACGTGTCTGGTTGCCCCATTTGCCAGAGAGATACGACGGATCGAAAGAAGGCGCTGATACCATTTCACCAAAGCCGTTATAGACCTTGTTGAAGAGTTTTCCGGATCCCTTGACCATGCTTTGCGCAGCATCAGCGTTATTCATGAAGTTTGCGAACTTCGCACGGTCATAGTCTATGGTGTGGATGTGCGACCCAGTGAAGGTCACTCCATTTACCATTTCCCACGGATAGGTCTCGGGCGCGGGTGCGCTACCCATCGTGGCATAAGATTCGCTTTGGTAGACAACGCGCACTGTTTCGTCGTCAGCTAGCCACGCTGCTTGTCCATCCGGATATCCTGTCAAAGCCAAACCAGAGATTGCATCAACCTCTCCGACTGTTGCGATGGCCTTGAAATTCGCGAAGGGAAAGTTGGTGTTGCCACTTTCGCCGTCCTTCAAATTTTTGGATAAGGAACTCGCATTAGAAACAGAAGAAAGGCCTGCTTCAGCGATAAGCGCCTTCGTCTGACCTATGGTTTTCTGAGGGCCGTGCGCGTCTGCAATTGCGAGTGTCACCGTGGACGTTGACAGCAGTGTGGTGGCAAGCAATGCCACAAGTGTTTTGTTCATGGGTTCGAACTCCTATCAAGGGGAGTTGGAGCCGATGGTATTGATCTGATTCGGTCACAATTTTTTGGCAGGGTGATGACAATTTGGTTTCATTGGAGATGGGTGTCTTAACAGGGAACTGAGAACAAGTTTCAGAATGAAACGAAGCACCACCGTTTCCTAGATGAGCCACAAAACGGTACTGCCTGCCTCCTTATATTTTGTCACTTAAATTTAATATCTCTGCAAAGTTCTTGTCGCTGACGCTCTTGATCCTCCATGCCTTAAAAACTTATGGAGGCTTCAGTGAACAAAACCAGATTTGCGCTGATCGCTATGATCATGGCGTCAACAACGCACCTCACGGCAAATGCGGCAACTTTCGTCATCACAAACAGCAACGATGAGGGCGCAGGCTCTTTGAGGGCAGCGCTTGTTGATGCCGGCAATACAGAAGGCGAACATGTGATCATCCTCGACAATGCTGACAGCATTTCGATCAGCTCTCCGCTTCGCTACACCGGTACCAGCCCGTTGTCGATTTATGGTGCTGGCCAAACCATTACGGCTGACGGCAACCACAACCTTCTCGAAGCCAGCAATGGCGCCGATCTAACCGTGAACAACATCCACCTTGTAGGTCCGGGTGGGTTCAGCATTGAAAACCGCGGCGACACAGATGGCGCTTCCGGCGGCAAGGCCATCTTCGTCGATGTAAGAGATGACCAGACGGGACTGGTTAGCCTGACATTGAACAACGTCTCAGTGTCCGATGTCGCCAACCATGGCATTCACATCTCCGATTGCAATCTTGCGGATGACTGTGGCGGCGGTGGCGGCGGTGCCGGCGAAGGGTCAGCCGCATCAATTGCTGTTCGTTTGAACAACGTCACGGTGAACAATGTCGGTCAAGGCAGGTTTGATGCCGACGGGCTTCGCGTCGACGAGCGTGGCGAAGGGGACGTCCATGCTGTCATTCAACACTCCACGTTTTCCCGCGTCGGCGCAGATGGCGTGGAAATCGATGAGGGGCAGGCCGGGAGTGTCATCGCACATGTCAGTGACTCGGCCTTCATGAATAATGGCGATTATTGCGACCCGTCCATACTCGCTGCATTGATGCCGGCAGCCGACGAAGGTGAATTCGAAGATGGGCAGAAGAAGGAAGCTGACATTCCGGGGCCGGTTACCGGATCACCAGATGATGGCTGCTTTGAGCGTGAGGTAGATCTCTACGACTCCGGTTATGTTGAAGAGTATGCATTTGCCATCGATCTCGACGACGGTTTCGATATCGATGAAGCTGGACCGGGCGATCTTCAAGCGACCGTTATCAATACTGTCATTGAAGGCAACCTTGATGAAGGGCTCGATTTTGACGAAGAAGATGGTGGGTCAATCAACATGACCATCATTGGCTCCAAATCGATGAACAACACCGATGACGGTTACAAGCATTCGGAAGCAGGCGACGGCGGCGTCTTCGCCCATGTCGTTGACAGCATCGCCATGGCGAATGGTGGAAAAGGCTTTGTCTTTGAGGAAGAAGACGGCGGTAATGTCGCTGTTTTCGCTCAAAATGCCAACACCAGCCACAATGATGACAGTGACAATACCGGCTTCGAAATTGTCCAAGAAGATGATGGCAACGGCTCGTTTGTCGTGAGCCGGTCAAGCATAGCGGACGGCATTGACAATGACGGTGTAGACGTTCGCAATTAGGTTCAGTGACACCCGAAAACAGGATCCCGAGCAGATCGTGCTCGGGATTTATTTTTTACACCCTGCCTGATATCACCATCGCTCTCAACATTACGCTTGTCTCGGATTTGGAAGCCAAATTTGGCCTGCCTTTGACTGGCCGCCCAACCCATTAGTGTTGCGTCCTAGTTCGAGCGCCCTTTTCTTTAGCTGTTCGATTGCGATGTCTGACTTCGAATCCAACTCCGACCATCCAACAGCCTTGCCAATACGGACATCAAAAGGAAACCTGCTCTTGTTCAATGTCTCATGAAAGAGAGTGATATCTCGCAGTGTCGGGTGGATAAGGTCAAACAAATAGAACAAAAGAGAATTGCGGGCGGAAATATGAACAGGCACGACCGGCAGTTCAAATTTGCGCGCAATCATGGCGGCTGACGCCATCCATGGTCGCTCAACAAGATTTAACCCTACCCGCTTTGCAAGGCGACCAGAGGGGAAAATAATCCCAAGCTTGCCATTCGCTGTTGCGTCGCGAACATACTGCATCAGATGGCGCATATCAGTGTGTCGTCGCTTTTCAGACCGCCATTCCACGGGGGCAATCATACTTTCCATCTGCGGAAATACGCGGGTGATGTCTCTATTTGCAAAAAAATAGACATCATCACGCCGTGCCAAGAGCGCATTGTGCAATATCAGGCCGTCAGCTATGCCCGTTGGATGATTGCAAACAATCAGCGCAGGGCCATGAGAAGGGATGTTCTGAATTCCAGACACCTGAACATTCTTGGAAAGCTGGCGGCCAATGTCCGTGAAAATCTGTTCGGCAGAATGGTCCACCAGAGTGTTGGCGAGTTCAACCGTGTGTCTGTAATCCAGCAATCCGTTTAGGCATGCCTGCATCGCCAACTGAGGCACCCCATGTTTGAAGTACCATGGTGCCCGCTCCGCAATCAGCTCATCGATGACTGTTTTGACATCGCTTTTCATGCCACTCGGTTACAGAATATTTGTGACGATCACGTTACATTTCAGAAAGGTGATGCGGGTTCAGGCTGGCAAAAAAGAACAGCCCCAACCCTCACGCGACGTAATAAAAACTTAGCATTTTCGTGATCTATCCGTGATCAGGGATTCCGGTCATGGAGACAGGTAATGAACAGGCATCATCAGGCGGACTTTTCTCAACAACCAAAGCTGACTTATGTGACCCCGGATGATCCGCTGTGGCGACGCTCCTTCATTAACTGTGTTGAAGCTGTTACCGGCCAGAAGAAACTCAACAACCTATATCATCAGTATCGGCTTGTCGGCGAAACGACTGGCAA
>CALIBP010000154.1 GCA_938048165.1 uncultured Alphaproteobacteria bacterium
CGGCAATCGGCCATTGACCGGCTGCGATCATCAGCTCCGGCAGGTCGAGATAGATATAACTTTCAATCGCGCGACCACCCTCCATACGATGAAACTCGCCATAGCGCAGATGGGCCAGCGTGCCGGTTGGCTTGATGCCCAAGAACGGTGCCTCGAACTGGCCGGTGTAATAGCCGGTCGAGGTTACCCATGTGCTGCCTTCAAATATGCCGCCAAACGCCAAATAAGCGCTGCGACGAAGATGCGAAAAAGACCTGTGCAATGGCACAAGGAAGCCATCTATATAACCTACGGCCCCGTCGAGTTCATTGAAGGGATGGACCATGTTGATGGCCGCGTCTTGCGCAAAGAACGCATAGGCCGCTACGGTAAAGCCCGGCTCCCCAGGTTTGGTTTGGGCCTCGCAAAAGGTCCGTAGTGCCGATTTCTCAGTCGATATGTGCATTGTTTTCTCCAAAATAATCGTATCCTCCAAAATTATCCCTTGACCGCCCCTGCGGTCAGGCCACTCACGATCTGGCGCTGGAAGAACATGACCAGAAGGAAAAGCGGAACCGATGCAGACACAACTGCGGACACGGCAAACATCACGTTACCCTCAGTATATGTCGTTCCCAGATAGGCAGCGATTTCGGGCACCATGGTCCGGTTCGATGCCGACAAGAGCATCGAGGTGACGGCAAAGTCGTTATAGGCCAGCAAAAAGCTAAACAGCCCGGTCGTTATCACGCCTGGCCACATTACCGGAACGATCACGAACCGAAAGGCCTGAAACTGGGTACACCCATCGACCTTAGCACTTTCGTCCAATTCCTTAGGGATGTTCTGGAAGAAAGAATGCAGCATCCAAAGGGTGAAAGGTTGGTTGATGGCGACGAGGACGATGATTGTCGTCGGCAGGATGCCCCATATATTCCATTCAAAAAACGGCAGCAGGTATCCGGAAACCAACGTGATAGGTGGCATCGCCCGGAAGATCAGCGCCGTGATCAGAAGCCAGAAGGTATAGCGGTGAGAGGAGCGTGACAGCGCATAGCCCCCCAGGGTTCCGATTGTCAGCGATGTACACACGACAAAGAAACACACGATCAAGGTGTTGATCACATTGCGCCAGAACTCTTCTTGTATCCAGCTTCCGCGATAGCCGGCGCCGGTGAACGGGCTGCCATGGGCGGCCTGCGTGCGTTCGCCGGTCAACGCGTTGGTCCAGTTGGTTAAGGAGAAGAAATCAAGCTCAACCTTGAAGGATCCCCAGAAGGTCCAGATGAAAGGGAAGGCCGCAAGAATGAGCCAAAAAATGACAAATCCACTTGTGGCAACCCGAAGTCCCACTGGCATCTTTTGCGCATTGCCCGCCATGTTATGCGGCCCTCCTGTTGTCGCGCCACGTCCGATAAAGCACCGGAGACAGCAAGATCGCGACCCCTATGATTGTCATTACTGACGTGGCCGCGGCCGAGGACAGTTGCTGAACCTCACCACCAAGGTCGTTGAAAATCGCCCAGCTTAGAGATTGGGCATGGGCTTCGGCGTTGAATCCGACGATCGGCTCGAACACCCGGAAATTGTCCATTAGCTGCATGAGCGCGACAAAGGTGATCAGCGGCATCAGATGGGGCACGACCACATAGCGGACCCGCTGAAATCGCGATGCGCCATCGATCTGGGCGGCTTCGATCTGGTCCAACGGAAGAGTCTGCAGCCCAGCATAGAAAATAACGAAGGCAAAGGGTGCGGCGTGCCAGACGCCGTAGACGATAAGCGAAACCCACATCATGCCTGTCGAGGCTTTGAGAGAAAGATCGGGGTCATTGGCCAACCATTGAATGGCCGTGCCAAGTATGCCGCGCGCGTCGATCATCCAGAACAGCACCAGCGCCCCGATCAGCGGCGTGATGACGAACGGCAAAAGAGAGAAAAAGATGACGACACCTTTCAGGCGTTCATGCACGGTATTGACGGCCAGTGCGACCATCAATCCGACAAGGATGACAAGCGGAGTCACGATAAAGGTGAACGTCAGGGTAAATGCCATGGCCCGGTAAAACGGAAGATTACCCAAACGGTTGAAAAAGCTGCTCCAATCCGGCTCGTTTAGCCATAGTTCCCGAACTTCAGCTACGGCCAGATGGCCTCGATTGAAATAGGTTTCCAGCCCGACAAAACGGCCAAGGGGTTGCGCCTCTTTCAGCGCACGCGTGGCCTCCTGGTCGATTGTGGTCTCAGTCTTACACCCGACTAACGGAGTGCAGGATTCAACTTCGATGAAGACTGCTTCATGTGGGGCAAAGACCGACTGGATGACAACCGATACAATGGGTGCCGCGATGAACAAAAGCATCGCAGTTGCCGTCGGCAGGAAAAACCAGAAGAACGTCGTGTGGCGCATGAGTTTTTAGCCAGAATAAGTAATTAGTGCGGGCGACCGGTTTAGTCGCCCGCCCAATGGCCTCCTAGAGGAAGCCAGCTTCTTTGGCCGCTGCGATATAGGCCGCTTCGATATCGGCAAGCGCCTGTTCGGGTGACTCTTTGCCTTGCATGAAGTCACCTAGTTCGGCGCCCAGAGCAGAGTGCATCAATCCCATGTAGGGCAACATCGGGTAGGGCGTTGTGCCCATCTTTGCCGCCTCAAAGACACCGATGGCGGCATCTGTCGGCTGATAGCCTTCGATCAGCCACACGGCCTGCGTGCGGATCGCTTCATCGGCCATTAGATCGGGACGAATACCGTTCATCAGGGCAATAAATGAAGCTTCGGCTTCTGCGTCACTGATGTTCTTGGACACTGTCCAGCCATCCCACCATAGTGTTGAAGCCGGGATTGATCCGCCACCGACGGTCATAGGACCGGCAATCGCGTGGCCATTTTTGACCGCGTCAGTTACGCCTTCGGTCGTGGTTTGCGATGCCGCACGGCTGCCCCACATATTCAACAGCGCAATATTGCCAGCACGATATTCGGCATTGGTAGCATTGGAATCATGAGTCAGGAAGTCAGGGTTCATATACTCTGACAGCGCCTTCATCATGTTCAGCGCGTTGACGCCGGCCTCTGAATTCACGTTCGGTTCAGCAGAGCCCGCTTTGAAATGTGATCCGCCATAGCCAAGGAACATGTTGTTGAATTCCTGTGCGAGGTTCCAGCCAGCGGCATAGGCCCCGCCAACAGGATTTTCCATCACGCCAGCTGAACGAATTTTTTCCGCGGCGGCCAACATTTCCTCATAGGTCGTTGGAACCGCAATGCCGAGGTCCGCCAGAACGTCAGAGCGATACATCAAGTGCTGAGCATTGGCCATGAACGCCACCGCCATGACCTTGCCATCAATCTTGATCAACTGCGAAGATTGCAAGCCAGCGCCGTGTTTGGCCACCAGATCGTCCAGAGGAAGGATCACGTCATCATTCATCATCTTTACGATAGATGAATTGGCGAGGATCGCGGCAGTATATTCACCCGAAGTCACGCCCGGTAGATTGATTTCGTTGTGCTCAGAGGTGAGGTTCTTAGTAATCTCCGCGCCGGTGCAGGCGGCGGCTTCGGCGCCGACCGTCTGAATGGCCGGAAACTCGTTGCCGATGATTGAAACCCGCGCGCCGATCTCGCAGGCCATTGCCGTTGTGCCCAGCACGGCCGACATTGCGCCAACGATTGCTACTTTTTTCAGAAACATAATTTCCTCCCTGTTTCTAAGTTTGGATGTGCCTTGCAATCGCACATCTGTTGAAAAGCCCCGACCTTCATGGCCGGAGGATTAAAGGGGGCTCACGCCCCAATTCGTGCACCTGTGTTTCCGTCAAACATGTGGCAAATCTTAGTTGGCACATCGATCGAAACGGTGTCTCCGATCTCCGCTCTGAAGTTCTTGCCCGTTTTTACGCTGACCAACGCACTGCCGATCCGAACCGATATCATCGTGGCGTCGCCCAGTAGCTCCAGCGAATAAATCGGGGCAGTAATGCCTCCGCGTCCGCCGGTTGAAACGCCAGCATCCTCTGCCCTGAAACCAAGCGTGACCGAACCATCCGGAACCGAAACCCCTTCGATTCGAACATTTGGTGCCCCAAATACCCCGCCAGAAACCTTGCCATCGACAAGGTTCATCGCTGGGTTGCCAATAAATCCCGCCACAAAGGTATTGGCCGGGCGGTCATAAATTTCGGTCGGCGTTCCAACCTGTTGCACAAGGCCCTTCTCCATCACAACCACACGGTCTGCCAGCGTCATCGCTTCTATCTGATCATGGGTCACATAAATTGTGGTCACCGCCAGTTCATGGGAAAGGTTTTTGATCTGCGCCCGAGT
>CALIBP010000155.1 GCA_938048165.1 uncultured Alphaproteobacteria bacterium
CTATCACATTCATCTGCCAGAAAACCCTGAGAGACCCAATTCTCCCAATGTTCTCCCTATGTCTCAGTGATGTTGGGGTGTGGGATTATTCGTTTCTGTGAATCTCGGTGATTCTAGGAGGAATTAGGGGGAACAGTGGGATTGAGTTGGGAACCCTCTGAACTTCTCTGATAAACTTTCATCTTCTGTGTTCGAGTGATATCCTGAGACCCGATGCCGGAACAGATTCCAGAAGGGATTACCAGAGAAGATGTGCTTCAAGGAATTGAAGACTTCAAAGATCGTGTTCCTCACAGATTCAAAGATTCAACCCGTTATGCGACCTACATGCTGCAGAGCATGAACAGCAGCAAGTGGGACAACATTCCGATCGCTCTCGGGCTCGGTGTCACCCACCATCTGCTGGCCCACAACGCGGTACAAGGAGGTGGGCATCTGGTTAAACTTGGCAAGTACGACAAGTTCCAGGCAGACCTTCTGGCTGAGTTCATCACGAAGCTGGCAAACACGCCTGAGGGCGAAGGCACGATGTTAGATAACACGATCGTGCTCTACGGCAGCAGCAACAGTCAGACACACGTCAATACCAACTATCCTATGATGTTGGTGGGAGGCGAAAAACTTGGCCTCAAACAGGGTGCATTTCATGATTTTGGCAAAAAAGCCCCGCCGCTATCTAACCTCTATCTAACGTTGATAAAAGCACTGGAAGTTCCCGCCAAGCAATTCTCCGACAGCAGCGGAACCATTCCTGAAATCATGGCTTGATCCGGTAGTGCATACGAGACTCAGGCTATAAAAATGACGAGCAAGACCAGCATATGAAACTACGAACCCCCATTGCCCTCGGCCTGTTTGCCGCGCTGCTGTCCCTGGTTGAGGCCGCCGAACCAAAAAAGAGTGGTAAGCCTCAACCTGATGCCACCTTCTTTAATAGCAAGGACCTCACCGGCTGGTCGGCAGCCGAGATGAAGTACTGGTCGGTAAAGGACGGCGCTATCGTGGGGCATTCGGCGGTCAACGTACCGAAGAACGAGTTCATCTGGTCCGACGTTGAAGTGAAGGACTTTTACCTGGCTGTGGACGTCAAGCTGACCCCGGATAACCGCAACGCAGGCATCCAGTTTCGTTCCAGGAAAGCCAATGCTTCCGGACAGGCCGTTGGCTACCAGGCAGATGTCGGGGCCGGGGTGTGGGGTAAATTGTATCACGAGCACGGCCGCGGCAAATTGGACTGGAACGACAACGCGACGGGCACGGTGAAACCCGGCGACTGGAACCGCTACGAGATTCTCGCCGTCGGGCACAAGATATGGACCGCCATTAACGGCAAGCTGTGCGTGGCCTTGGAAGACCCCAAGGGCGAACTTTCGGGAAAAATATCGTTCCAAGTCCATGGCGGCCCTGCCCAGACTGTTCTCTATCGCAACCCCACTTTGGTTCATAACCCGAAGATTGCCCTCGAGAAGCAAACCGCGGAGCAATTGCTCGCCGCTCTGCTGAAAAAGGCGGAGGCCCCGAAGCCCGCGCCCCCAAAGCCGATCTCCACTCCATTACCTCACTGGACGAGACTGATCATGGCAGTTGATCCGGGCTCCCGAGGCGAAGCTTGGGCCAAGCCGACATTTGATCATGGTAAGTGGAAAACCATGGAGGTGCCGGGTCATTTTGAAAACGCCGGGTTGCCTGGCCACGATGGCGTGGTGTGGTTTCGAAAAATCATCGAACTGTCCGCCGAGCAGGCCAAGTTCAAGGCCATTCTAAACCTCGGCCAGATTGACGACATGGACGTCACTTGGGTCAATGGCAAGCGCGTCGGTGGTTACGAGAACCCAGGTCACCATTACACGGTGCGTAACTATCCCATTCCTACAGGACTCCTGAAAACGGGCAAGAACACGATAGCCGTTCGCGTCATGGACCACGGTGCTCCGGGAGGCATCGCCGGGAAACCGGAGCAACTCTCTCTACAATTGGGGAAGGAAACCGTTTCCCTCTCCAATCTCTGGCATTTTGCTCCAGGGGCGAACCTGAATGCTCTCAATAAACATGCCGCGCTTGCTAATCATGCCCTTTTGCGCCCCCTCACCAAGCCCGCTTCGCCCATTCCTGCATTTGCTAATGGCTTTACGCTCAAGGGTGATCAATCAATCGTCATTGTCGGTGGAGTCAATGCCGCAGAATGCCAACGCTATGGGTATCTTGAGACACTGCTGGCTTCTGCAAATCCCGGCCAACAACTTCACGTGCGCAACATGGCATGGGCTGCTGACACGATTTATACCCAACAACGCCCACGCAACTTTTTCGCCGCCAATAACCCCAGTTACGGCGAGAAAGACCGCCGGCCGGCCATGGCCGCGGACGTGCTGTTTGTATGGTTCGGCCAGATGGAATCACTTGAGGGCACCGCTCGATTGGATGATTTCACAAAAACGTATATCGAGATACTTACGCAGTTTGTCACCTATACGGGTCGATTGGTGCTGGTGACACCCGTGCCTTGTGAAGATCCGTTGGATCTTGGACTCAAGGTAAAGGACCGGAACGCCGCGCTTGCAAAATACGCTTTGGCTATTCGCCAAATTGCGCGCGATCGCAACTTGCCACTGGTGGATCTCTTCGCAGCATTACGCGGCAAAGCAGTTACCAGTGATGGGTTGTTGCTTTCAGGAAAAGGCCATCAACTCGCGGCCCAGGCCTTTGCCAATCAACTCGGTTTTTCACCCAAACTTCCAGCCAACACCGAACCTCTGCGCCAAGCCATCCTGAAAAAGAACGCACTTTGGCAGCAGTATTGGTTCCCCCCCAACTGGGCCTTCCTCTACGGCAACCGCCAACAAACCTCCAGCAGTCGCAGCCATCTCAATGGCAGCTATCGTTGGTTCCCGGAGGAAATACAATCCATACTACCCGAACTCAAACAACTCGAAAATGCCATCACCAAAGAAGCCGCGCGCGCGCGCCAATAGCCACCACGTTTTTTGCACATGAAAACTCAATTTATTATTTACCGCCTGTTGGCCGCTGCATGGTTTGCAGCCGGTTTGTTGCATGCACAAAATCCGCTTTCGGTTTCCAAACCCGAGAAGGACAACACCGTGAAAGGAGAGCTGGCTTCATTCGCGGTGGACAAGCGACTGCAGGTGAATCTTTTTGCCGACGAATCGATGGGCATCGCCAATCCGGTGTGCATGCGCTGGGACGGGCGCGGTCGGTTGTGGGTTCTGTGCACGTGGGCCTATCCGCAGCTCAAGCCAGGCACGAAGCCGAATGACAAGCTGCTCATTCTGGAAGACACCAAGGGCGACGGCAAGGCAGACAAGATTTCCACCTACATCGATGGACTCAACATGCCCACCGGTTTTGCCCTTGGCCATGGCGGCGCGTATATTGGCAACGGGCGCGATCTCATCCACGTTCGCGACACCAACGGCGACGGCAAGGCGGATAAACAGGAAGTGCTCTTCACCGGGTTCGGCACAGGCGACACCCATCAAAACATCAACTCCTTCACTTGGAGTCCCGGCGGAGAATTGTTTTTTAGCCAGGGACTGCACTGCTTCTCGCGCGTGCAAACGCCGTGGGGCATTCGTAAGCTCGACGAGCATGGTTCATGGCGGTTACGTCCATTGCGCCGCCAACTGCACGCGCATCGCCGTACTTCCGGGGGTGGCAATCCCTGGGGCTTCGCATTTGGAAATTGGGGGGAGCCGTTCATCAAGGACAACGGCACGCCAGTTGGCGAACTGCTGCCGGGGATGGTGGCGAGCGAACACATTATCCATGCTTCGTTAGCCATTGGCGGCACGAAAATTAAGTCGATGATTATTGAAATTGTCGATACACCCACGCTGCCCAAGGATTTTCAGGGAGACTTTTTGATTGCCGGTTATTACGCCCGCAACATCGCCCGACTGCGTCCCAGTGTGAATGGCGCGGGTCACAAACTACAAACGCTCGCACCCATTCTCACCTCTTCGCACAACGCCTTTCGCCCCGTGGACCTCAACACCGGCCCCGACGGCGCTCTGTACGTAGCCGACTGGTTCAACCCGATCATCGGCCATTATCAGGCCTCTTTGCGCCATCCTGATCGCGATAAAAAACACGGGCGCATTTGGCGCATCACGGCCAAAGGTGCGCCGCTGCTCAAGCCGCCCACGTTGGCCAAGATGAATACCGCGCAATTATGTAATCAACTCGCCGCGCCCCATCGCCGCACGCGGCAACTGGCAAAGTTGCGACTCATGGACTTACCCAAGGCCGAAGCCATCGCCGCCACGCAACAATGGGCGGATTCGCTGAAACCGAACGATCCCAAGCTTGAAGCCAAACTTTTTGAAGCTATCGGCGTGTTAGAATCGCACGAAGTGGTGAATCGTCCCTTGCTCGAGCGCTTGCTCGCCGCAAAGGATTATCGTGCGCGCGCGTATGCCACACGCGTGGTTGGTCGCTGGCACGATCGTTTAAAAAACCCACTGACACTTTTACGCAGCAGCGCGACCGACGAACATCCGCGCGTGCGGCTCGAAGCCATCGTGGCCGCGAGCGACGTGCGCGGGGCGGAATCCATCGCTATCGCCGCACTGGCCGCCGATGGCTCGTCAGATCGGTTCATCACTTTTGCCTTTAAAAACGCAGTCCACGCGCTCGCCAATGAATGGAAGCCCGCGCTGCTGGCGGGCAAACTAAATTTTGCGAAACCGGCCCATCTCTTAAGTGTGGTGCGCGAAGGCGGCGGCAACGAAGTGGCCGGCGTAGTGCGCGAACAACTGGCCGACCCCGCGTTGTCCGCCGAGCGCAATTTGGTGCTCGCCGAATTACTCGCCCACATCGGCAACAGTGCCGATGCCGCACAAGCGCTGAAGTTAGCCGCAACCCATCCGCCGGTACTGCGCGCGTTGGTGAACGCTGCCACCGAGCGCAATTTGCAAGTGCCCGCCAATGCGGCGGAATTGCTCAACGTGCCATTGGAAAAAACGGGGGCGCGCGCTGAGACAGTACGATTGATTGGCGCGTGGAAACTGAATGTGCGTGCGGAAACCATCCGCTCCTTTGCCTCCGACCAAACGCAACCGCACACCGTGCGGGTGGCCGCAGCAGAAGCGTTGGGGCAGTTGATCAGCCCGCAGGCAGTAGAAACGTTGGCGGCCTTGGTGACGTTCAACACCGCAGCTGATTTGCGTGCGGCGGCTTTGGGCAGTTTGGCCACGCACGACGTGCCGCGCGCGGCGCAATTGGTGGCGGGACTGGCGGGCAAAGTGAAACCGGACGAATTGGGCCCGCTCATGGCCGCGTTGTTGCAACGCAATGCGGGCGCGAATGCACTCGCGGGCGCGCTGGACAAAGCAAAAGTTTCGGCGGACACGGCGAAGTTGATGCTGCGTTGGCTCAATGCCGCGGGGCGCACGGAGCCAAAACTCAGCGTGGTTTTGAATAAACTCATCGGTGTACAGTCGGCCATGCCAGTTTACAGCGCGGACTTTGTGGCCGCGTTGGCCAAGGAAGCACTGGCGAAGGGCGACGTGGCTAATGGAAAAAAAGTTTTCCAATTGCCGCTGGCCAGTTGCACGGCGTGCCACGCGGTGGACGGAGTTCGCGGCGTAGTGACTTCGGTGAAAGGTCCAAACCTCTCGGCGGTGGCGGCGGGTTTGCCGGTGGATCTTTTGGTGGAAAGCGTGCTGTGGCCCGCGCGGCAAATCAAGGAAGGCTACGCGGCCACCACGGTGATCACGAAAGACGGCCGCGTGCTAAGCGGCTTCGCCCACAGCGAAGATAAAACCGTGCTGCGCGTCCGCGATCTGGCCACCGGAAAAATCGCCACCGTCCAAACCGCCAACATCAAACAACGCATCCGCAACGGTACCGTGATGCCCCCCGCCCTCACCGCCAGCCTCACGCGAGCGGAGCTGCGTGACCTCATTAAATATCTCTCCACGCTGAAAACAACCGGGCAGCCGAAGTGACATCTGAAAAAATCATTGCGAATAAAATAGAAAATCAGAACCCCATTTGCTTACGGCTTGATAGAAACATGACTGACCCCTTCGACTACGCGATGGTTGGTTAACAAATAACCGTCATTCGTGATGAAGAAACCTGTGCTCGACATAGCTCTGACCTTATCCGCCGCCAAGACGGATTAGCCACACCCAACAACCAACGAGCCTATAACAATTGGAATCATTAATTTCATTGCTCGAGAGAATCCTACCCCACCATCCTGATTCAGAGAAGTTCAGAGGCTCTCCATCTCAATCCCACTGTTCTCCCCAATTCCACTGAGAAACACTGAGATTCACTTAAACGGAGAATCCAACAACCCAAAAGCACTGAGACATAGGGAGAACATTGGGAGAATTGGGTCTCCTAGGGTTTTCTGGCAGATGAGTGTGATAGCTGTATTTTCCCTGAAAACAGGGAATTTGATGTTCGTTGATAGTAGTGGACTCAGGTGGACAAAGCTCCCTTTTCGGGGAGTTTTTCCATTTACCTATGGACAGGTGAGGACATTGGGGTGTTAGCGTAACAGTTAGCAGTCGATCAGTTTCCCGACATTCTCATCAATATTGCTATTCATCCTCATGCGATTGGTGTCCTTGGCGAACCTTATGCGATAATGTCACGAATTAGTTCTGCTCCCTCGACTCCGGTCAACTTGATATCCAAACCGTTGAACCGGTGGGTCAACTTCTCATGATCGATACCGAGCTGATGCAGTATCGTCGCGTGTAGATCGTGAACGGTCACTTTGTTGCGCACCGCTTCGAGCCCGAGTTCGTCAGTTGCGCCGTAGGTGACGCCGCCTTTAATGCCACCGCCGGCAAACCATGTGGTGAAGGCATTGGGGTTGTGGTCGCGACCTGGCGTTGCTCCAACCTGGGCAATTGGCAGGCGACCGAATTCACCGCCGCAGACAACCAATGTTTCATCGAGCATGCCGCGTTGCTTGAGGTCTGTGAGCAGCGCCGCAATCGGCTGATCGACCTCGGCGGCAAAGCCGCGATGGTTGCCCGCGATATCGATATGCCCATCCCAGCTCTTCTGATTTTCCGTGCCGCCGCTGTAAAGTTGGACAAAACGGACGCCACGCTCGACCATCCGCCTGGCATTGAGGCACTGTCGGGCAAAGTGCTGGCAGCGCTTATTATTGAGTCCGTAGAGCTCACGGATGGACTCGGGCTCGCTGTCCAGATCGAATACTTCTGGTGCCGCCGTTTGCATCCGGTAGGCGAGTTCAAAACTGTGAATGCGCGCCTCGAGATCCGCCGTCTTGGCACGGGCCTGCTGGTGCTCTTTGTTGAGAGCACTGATGAGGTCGAACTGACGTCGCTGCTGCTGCCGGGTCATCACCGTGTCGCGAACGAGATTGTCGATCTGCGGGCCGCGAGTATTCAGCGCCGTGCCCTGGAATGACCCTGGCAAGAAGCCGGCACCCCAATTCTGGGCCTGGCCTTTCGGTAAACCGCGCCCAAGTGGATCTGTCATCACCACAAACGATGGCAGATTATTGTTGTCCGTCCCGAGTCCGAAAGTTACCCACGACCCGACACAGGGATAGCCCATATGGCTGACCCCCGTATTCAACATGAACAGGGCCGGAGAATGATTGTTCGATTTGCCGTGGCAGGAATGCACAAACGCCATGTCATCGACGTGCGCCGCGACCTTTGAGAAAATCTCAGAGACCCATTTCCTGCTTTGTCCGTACTGCTTAAATTTGAACGGCGACTGCATGATGGCGCCCACCTTTTTGGGAAAGAACCCGATTTCGTTGTTGAAGCCTTCGAGCTTCTGTCCGTGAGATTTGATCAGCTGCGGCTTGTAGTCCCAAGTGTCGACGTGGCTTTGCCCGCCGTTCATCACCAGCCAAATGACCGATTTCGCCTTGGCTGGGAAATGCGGGGTCTGTGCTGCGCTCGCCGATTGTGATGAACAAAGGCCGCTCATCGCTAGGGCGCCGAGACCATGCCCACCTATCTTGATAAACTCGCGTCTGCTCGTTGTCATTGCGTTCCTTTAGTCCACGTAAATAAACTCGTTCAGACAGAAAACTGCCTGACAAAAATCCGTCAGTGCCAGGCTCCGCGAGCTTGCTTTACCACCCGCGACATACTCGCGTTCCTGTTTTTCAATGAACTGTGTCGCAGCTTGCAATTCATTGTTGGAAGGCTCCCGATTAAGGGCAAACCGATATGCATTGCTGACGAAGGTTGAAAGGTCATCAGCTAATCGTACGTGCGACTTGTCTTTCAGGATCGTGGGTAATTTCTGCGCAAACTGCCCGGCATGCACATCGCCCGCCGCTTTGTTGGTGACGCCGTCGACCGTGGTGTTGACTGCGGCGGCGGTGAATTTGACATTACCGATGCTCAAGTTTCTTGTTTCCCCGAAATTGATCGCCTTGATAACGTCCCTGAAATCGATATCCGAATTGCTTTTCAAGATGCTCTTTGAAACTGCGCGAGCCCCTTTTCCTTTTGATAGAATCAATCCGCCGAGATGGATATTCGGATTGTGCTCCTTGAATTCAATGTCGATGTTCCCATCGGTGAGCGTGAATGTGTAGCGGAGGACGCTTCCATGGTCAAAAGTCCTCCCTTGCTCATCGAACATGTCATAATTCTTCCGGATCATCTTCCCCTCGATGACGATATCCGCAGACCGTGATTGCCATCCTTCATACATGAGGAGTTGCAACGTATAGTTCCCATTAGGCACCGCAATATCCACATCAGGCGATCCATGGATAGACGCCGCAAAAAGCTCCGAGACAGCATTGGGTCCTGAGTCGTACTGCGGTGCGATCCTGGCAGCGAAAGCCGCAGCAAGTTTACGGACGTATGGGCTGTTCACCAGCAGCAGCGCTTGCGGCGCCGTTGTCGTGACGTTTCGCTGCCCTGTACTGGTGAGGGCTTCCGGCGCATCGTAGAGATTGAGCATCGGGTTGAGCAATGTGCGCTTGACGGTGAAGTAAATACTCCGCCTCTTCTGCGTCGGATCCCGTGTCCCTTTGCCATACATCGTGCGATCCAGTTGCCCGGAGATCGCCAGGATCGAATCACGCACCGCTTCACCTTCCAGCCGTCGACGCGAGTAGGTCCACAGCAGGGCATTGTCCGGATCCGCGCTCGCCGCTCGCGGCGAGGGCGCAGAGGATTGTTTGTAAGTATCGCTGGTCATGATCAAGCGATGGATATGCTTGAGACTCCAACCGTTGCGGACGAGCTCGCCGGCGAGCCATTCCAGCAGCTCGGGATGTGTTGGACGCGCCCCTTGGCTGCCAAAGTCATTGGGTGTCGCCACAAGACCCTTGCCAAAATGGTACTGCCACAGGCGATTGACGATGACGCGTGCAAGCAAATTGCCGGCGCCGTGCTCAACGTCAACGATCCAGCGGGCAAGCGATTTGCGCCGATACGGCGACTTGGCATCGGTTGGTGGCTGTTCAATCCAATGCGCCTCGCCATCGGCATGATTCATCAGCACCTGCATAAAGCCCTGACTGGCGGGACCCCGCTTGGCGTTTGGATTGCCTCGTTTGAGAAAGAAGGTCTGGGCATAGAATTCCGGACCCTGCACATTGTAAATGCGCGGGCGAAATCCTTTGCGACCCTCGGTCGACACCAATATCTGCTCCTGATCATACTGTGGTTTGACCGACAGATGACTGGCAATTGCCGCCGACAGGCGTTGCTGCTCCGGATCGAATTGATGCGTCCATTGGCTCAGAGTTTTGGTCTGTTCACTGTTTCGCTTGGACGCCGGCACCTTGACGATGCGGGCTATGGCAGTCGGCATGCCCTGGCTCTTGACGGCGAAATACAGTCCCCCTATCCCGGGGCCGTTAACGACTTTTACAAGCAAGTGATGGTCGCCTTTAGTCAGCAGTACCGGCGCGATCTCCTGATCCGCCGCAGCGCCCCGACCAATGAGATGATCGACGAGCAGAACGCCATCCAGCCACACCTTAATGGCATCGTCGCTGCCAAACGACAGGGTCACCGGGGTCACCGATCCAGCCGTAATCAGGCGGTGATAATAGAACGCACTGTTCGCCTCATTAATCACATGCACTTTGCCATCGACGATATCTGGTCGCGCTCGCCAGTCCACGGTTGTCGCAGGGTGTGACCCCTTCGCCTTTTCCGGTGCCAGAACCGCGTGATGCCCAGCCCCATAATCAGCCACCTTTATTGGCCCTGTCGATTGCCACTGCCCGAGCACCAAGGGCACCGGTTTCGTCTCAAGTGCACCAAGGAAGTCAATGTTCCCGCGGGCCTCATGCTGCGCAAGCGCCGCAACGCGTTTGGCATGCTCTCGATCATACGCCTCGAGCGCCTTGTCAACGGCAGCAGAGGGCTTGGCGTGGGTCACGACTGAGCGAACGGTGGTGGTGAAGGTCGACAACATCCGGTAGTAGTCACGGCTACTGATCGGATCGTACTTGTGGTCATGGCAACGGGCGCAACCGATACTGAGGCCGAGCATTGAAACGGTGGTGGTCGACAGAATGTCGTCGAGCTCGTCGTAGCGTTCTTTCTCAACCTGGTTCTTGGTAATGACCGCATTGCGAACACCGCAACCGAGAAAGCCCGTCGCCTTCAAGGCCTCGGCATTGTTGGGGGCGATTTCGTCGCCGGCAATCTGCCATTGCACGAAGGTGTCGTAGGGCAAATCCTCGTTAAAGGCTTTGATGACAAAGTCGCGGTAGCGGTAGGCCAGCGGTCGATCACCGTCGAGCTCAAATCCGCCGCTTTCAGCGAAACGCGCCACGTCGAGCCAATGCCGAGCCCAGCGTTCGCCAAAATGCGTGCTAGCCAAGGCGCGATCGACCAAACGATCGTAGGCATCTTTGGCAGGGTCGTTGACGAAGCGATCAAACTCTTTCGGCGAGGGCGGCATACCGATGGCATCCGCGTAAACGCGGCGGATCAACGTCCGCTTGTCGGCCTCTTTCGACGGCGCCAGGCCTTTGTTGGCGAGGGCCTCAACGATAAAGGCGTCAATGGGATTCGGTCGCGGTCTGCTCGATTTTGGAACGGCGGTCGGCTGGAGCCGGAGAAACGACCAGAATTCCCGGTCTTTGGCCGAGATTTCCATGACGACAGGCTGGTTTGCTTGATCGGCCAGAGGTTTGTCATACGGAGCGCCGGCGTTGATCCAGTCTTTGATATGGGTGATGGCTGTGCCAGTCAAAGGGTCCGCTTTCGCCGGCATTCCCGGTGCCGACTCATGGCGAATTTTCTTGAGCAGCAAACTATTCTCGGCGTCCCCCGGAATAACCGCCGGGCCATCCTGCCCACCCTTGAGCAAGCCCGCTCTGGTGACCATGTTGAAGTCAGATTTAACGGACTCGCCACCATGGCACTTCAGGCAATTCTCAAGCAGCACCGCACGCACCTGACCCTCAAACAACGCCAGTCCAGCCTTCATCTTCTCTGCATGGCCGGATTCAGCACTTGCGGTGAGCGCAAAAAGGACGCAGGCAAGGATGGAAAGCGGCCGAATCATCGATCCCGATTTATACGGTCTCCGACCCGGGTTGTCTATCATTTGATCAAGATTGGAAAGCCCCGATGGATGTTCACCCCCCCCGATCATCTCAGGTAACTCATCAATCACGATGAGACCCAAGTCTCCCGGGAGATCTCACATATCTCGACACAGATTACACAATTGTCTCCACGACTAATTCTCTGAGTCACCTCTGAACCCAATCAGAAGAATCCACCAAACCCACAGATTCCAATTGGCATAGTGTAGAAATGAGTGGGATGTGTTTTGGGAATCGAACCCAACGAACATCGAATCTTGAGGCGGCTTGAAGGAAAGCTTAAGGTGGAACGCATGCCGTATTTTCTTTCAATACTATTGGTGGCGATAAGCCAGTCCGTCTTCGCGGCAGAAAAGATTCCTTCGGATACTCAGAACCTCAAAAAAGGGAAGGCGTTCACCCTCGCGGTATTGCCTGACACCCAATTCTACTGTGACACCCGACTGAAGCTTTCTAAAAAGTGGGGTAACGGAGACTTGCGTCGTTACTTTTTCGAGCAAACCCGCTGGGTTCGTGACAACCAGAAGCGACTCAATATCGCTTTTCTCGTCCACGAAGGAGATCTCGTGCAGGCGGATGCCCCCGAGGAATGGGCTATCGCAAAGGAAGCAATGTCTGTCTTGGACGGGAAGGTTCCCTATAGCATGTGCCTGGGAAACCATGACATGGGTTTTGAGAAGGCCGACAACAAATATGGCGGTAATATTGGCGTCAACCGGACCACCCATTTCAACACCTACTTTCCTCGCGAGAAATTCGCAAAAAGGGACGAATTTGGCGGCACATTTGATCCGGAGCGCCATGACAATTCTTGGTATCACTTCGAGGCAGCAGGTATGAAATTCCTGATTGTTTCCCTCGAATGCAAACCGCGCGACGAGGTGTTGGAATGGGCAAACCAGGTGGTCTCTAAGCACCCTGATCACCGTGTCATTGTTCTGACACACGCCTATCTGACCCCGAAAAAATCAAGAAATACCTCGGGTGGAGTGAAGGCCAAAGGCAACACCGGTGAGCAGACGTGGCAAAAGTTCGTCAAGAAGCACAAGAACATCTTCATGGTTCTCTGCGGTCACCACTCGGGAGAGGCCGTTCGGACAGACGCCGGAGATCACGGCAATCAGGTCCATCAAGTTCTGAGTGATTATCAACACTTAAACAATGGCGGAGAATCTTGGCTCCGCTACATGGTCTTTGAACCAAACGAGAACAAGATAAAGGTCTATACTTACAATCCTGCACTAAACAAATTCCGCAATTTACCGTCTAGTCGTTTCGATTTGGACTACCCAATGAAAAAAGTAGAGTAGTCTGGAGCCTTATTTTCTGACCTGAAAATCTGAATGCCACTTTCTTTTTACCAATCGATGTATAAACCATATGTCGCCGCACAGCTTCCGCGGTTACTCCTCTGAATCTCTCTTATTGTTATAGAGGGGTGGAATTTACTTAGCCAAAGGAAGCTGATCCCCCTTAGTAACCACCGACGTCTCTTTTATGGAAAGTTAGCCTCTACCCAAATGATCCCATCTACCAAAGAAAACTCCCAATTGCTGACGCGACTAGCCGCAATTGTTGCAGTTTTGGCTGTTCTTGGGGCTGCCTGGCCGGTGTTGTTTAACGAAGGTAGTGCGGCAGGAAAGTTTTTGGTGAGAACGCATCAGATCGAAGCGGCTGATGACGATGACTTCGAGGCGGCGATGGAGGCTCATCTTTATGGGGAAACCGTGGAAGCTGCAACAACTCGGACTGAAAGCAACCCGGCATCCACGGCTGCATATGTTTCGAGAATTCGACAACTTGACCGAGTGGTGTCTATGCTGTGTTTATTACTGGCTGTGGCACTGCCATTCGGTTGCCAAAAGTGGCCTAAACTCTCTTGGCTCTACTTATTGCCAGCGATATGGCTTCTGGTGAATGCGCATGCCATCGCAATTAACGGCGGCAAGACCTTCTCAGAATTGGCAGTACCGGCTCATGCAACACGATGGGGGATGTTTCTAGCGCTCGTATTTTTGAGTCTACGGAATGCTCAAAGCGATCGTATTGCAAACTGGATTTTGCGTATCGGCTGTGCTTTGACTTTTACCATCCATGGTTGGGAGGCATTCCAACTAAATCCAGCATTTCAAGATCTACTCTATGTTACGTGCGGCCATATCGATATTGCTATAACCGAGTCGGTTTGCCATGGCCTTCTTCGAATCATAGGGGTCATGGACCTAGTTCTTGCCATAAGTGTTGTCGCAGTTCACTCTCGCCCCCTGTTGCTATGGATGGCCTGCTGGGGATTGATCACCGCAGCGAGTCGGCCCATTGCCTTGGGACTCGATGCCTGGCCAGAGTTTGCCATGCGCCTGCCGAATAGCGCCGCGCCTCTGTTGGTCCTATTTATTGGACTACCGGCAGCCTTTTCACTTTTTTCACCAAACAATACCAATCAACCGGAATCCACTACCTAATGAACAACTATCGAGTAGGCTTGTTAAGCGCGAGCCTGATCCTCTCAACTATTCTTGCAGTTTCTGCTAGCGAAATCGATCTATCGAAACTAGACGTCAAAACTCTGGTGACAAAGATGACGCCGCTCAAGGGGACTACGCCGGCTCAATGGCGAGTGGTATGGACGGGTGACGCCAGTCGCGAAGCAACCATCTCCTGGACCACCGCTGAACCCGGTAAAAAGCACGTCGTTTACTACGGACCCGAGTCCGGCGGAAAGGACGGCGAACTCGCCCTGAGTCAGGAATGTCAATCTAATGGCGTTTACTCCATCAAGCAGCCTGAGCCGCCGGAGAAAATCGCACCGGCGTATTATCATCACGCCCGGATCAAAAATTTGAAGTCGAATACGCGCTATTATTTCGTCATGGAAAGCGACGGTGAAAGGTCCCGAGAATTCTACTTCCTTACAGCTCCGATTGAAGGTACTGACTTTACCCTGATTCATGGCGGCGATTCGCGTAGTGGCCACGCTAATCGTTGCCGGATGAATTTGCGCATTGCCGAGCAAGCAACGTCGAATTCCAAGGTCCTCGCATTCGCCCATGGAGGAGACTACATCGTCTCCGGTTTTAAATGGGAACAGTGGCGTTTGTGGCTGAGCCAGCATGAGTTGATGACCTTAGAGGATGGGCGGGTATTGCCGATCATTCCCACGAAAGGCAACCATGATGGAGGTAACATATACTTCGAAGTGTTCGATCTGGAGGTGGAGACCGAGCGGTGGCATACAACTATGCTTGGCAAGGACGTGGCGCTGGTAACTCTGGATACCAACTCGCCGGGAGGCGGCCCGCAAGCGGAATGGTTGGAGACCGAATTGAAACGTCTACGGCCTGCGGTCCGTTGGTTGCTCGTGCAATATCACCGCCCCATGTATCCCGCCGTGAAGGGGCCTGCGAAGCATGCCCCCATTTTTTGTCCGCTATTCGACAAGTATAATATTGATATCTCTTTGGAGTCCGACGGTCACTGCATGAAGCGGACGGTGCCGATTCGCGACGGCAAAAAGGATCCTACCGGAATCGTCTACGTGGGTGAAGGAGGCCTCGGAGTCGGTCAGCGAAAACCCGATGGCAATCGGTGGTACATTAAAGATGGCGGAAAGACGGGTAGCGCCCACCACGTTGTGCGCCTCGACTTCACCCCTGACAACCTGCGTGTCCGGTTTGTTCTCATGGACGCATCCGCTTGGGACGATCATACAATCAAGGCCCGAAAATTCTGAAAAAAGGCGAATAACCCGGGAGGCTCCACCCAGGAACCAATTTGCCTAATTCAATTGGCAGGCACACGATAACGATAGATGGGGGTTTGGTGAATATCGTCGAGTATGATGACTTCTTCGGGTTCCCATCCGGCTAATCGAAATGTGTTCGAAACGATAAGGGTATCAGGTTCCAGTTCTTCTTTGAATTTGGATTTCAAAGATTTCATTCGATCCGGGAACAGATAGCACACGATTACTTTAGCGCCAACGAGTGAGTTTGTCTGGAAATTGCCTCGCTGAATATCCAGATTGGAATGCCCCGAGAGCGCCGCTCTGATTCGACTGTAAGCCCATGGAATTAGGGAGAGTTCAATGCCGCGAATGGTGGCTAAAGGAAAGGATTGAGCCAGGGGAAAAACGATACTTCCCCAACCGGAGCCAAGGTCAATAATAAGGCCCTGGGTGTGATCTGGGATGGCAGAAATGATCGCCTTTTGTGCTTTTCGGGAACTTGGCATCGGAGAAATGCCCACTCGAAAACTGGTCCAGACGATCGATACTAATGCGGCGAGAGCAAGGCCGAATGTAATGGCGTCAAAAGGCAACATGGGACTACCGCGGCCCAACGGCTACTCCGCAGAACTCGTATCGTTCTGGTTTTCTATCAGGCCAAACATGGCACCGGCAAAGGCGTCTCCCAACCGGACAAAGAACTTGCCACTCCCCAAGTAATGATAAGGCCGGTCGCTCCCGACAATGCACCATTGGGCAAAATGCTTGGCCCAGCCGCTATCGTAAACCTTGCGTGCTTCCAAATCATAAACCTTGTAGCTCTCCACTGAAACAACGTTGCCTTTGAATTCGGCGATGGCGGCCGCATCGCGTTGAGCCACGGACACCGCGTTCTTGCCAACGCCCTCCTGAGTCATGTTGGTCCCCAGCACTCCAATGACAAATGGCATGTTGGGCGTCTTATATTCTTTGCGGATGTCTTTCACAAAATGAACCATGTTGTCCCGGTAGTTATTGCGAAACTCATCAGAGAACTGATCATTGAAGCCCTGAAACCAAACAAAGCCTGCCATGGCAAAGCCAAACTTAGCATCATATTTTGGGTGATGTTTGTTGAGGTCCTTCAACACATTGCGGACCGACTCATTCATCAATCTCCAGTTGAGGCCCGCATTCTTACTGATATCTGCCGTGTTCTTTGCGGCCTTTTCCTTCTCATTCAGCGTATACAGCCCTGCCGAGGGTGGGCGGAAATTATAATTCAAGGACTTGCCTCCCCAAGAGGTTTTGATGATCAGGATGGGGGCATCCAATTTTTGCGCCATCGACAAGCCAAAGCTTAATTCCGGGCCAATCTTGTCACGGCTCCCTCCATAGCCAATCGTCAGAGGACCTGCACCTTTGTTCCCGTCTGCAATTGAAGCGATGTACACTTGATCAGAAACGACATACGACGAAAGAATCTTCTTTTTGAAAGCCTCATACTTCTCCTTAAGTTTCTTCACCTCCGCTTCCTGGGCTTTTTTCTCAGGTCCTTCATTCATCGCCTTGATCTTCTCATTTGAAATACCGCCGGTGAGTTGATCGATCTTTTTGGCTCGCACCCAATGTTCGTTCAGTGCTGCTTGAGTCAGACCGTTCCCATTCTTGAAAACCATTTGAAGAAGCCTTTTGTCGTTTGCTTCCTCCGATTGGTACAGGGTAGCAATGGTATGGGGGTTCGCATGCCCCACCATGTTGGACTGACCGGCTAAAATGAAGATTTGCAGTTTCTTCTTGGCTTGCTCCGCAGATTGCCCAGCAAATGTCATTAGAACTAACAGAAGAACAACGACCGCTCTGGCATATTTTAACTTTTTCACTATTTGATCCTTTTAGGTTCATCACCACACATTATCAGCAAAACATAACAACGTTGTGGTTCGTTTAGCAGATGTTGCCTTGAGCAACCATCTCGTTCAAGTGTGAGTTACAATACGACCTCTGACCATCTTTGCATCAGAATAGCCGGAACATTCAAACGTGCTCACTCCATTCATCTTGCTCGATCTTCCGTTGTCCGCAGCGTTGGACACAGTGAATTTACCCTCTGATGCCGCTAATGCTAAGCGAATGAATAGAGGCTCATCCAAGTCGAAGGCACCGTTAACCAAGTAACAATCGGCGGAGAGAATGTAGTTATTTTGAATAAATGAAAAAGGCTTGCATATAGATTGTAGGCCATGAGAGGTTTTTTCTCTTCACGGAATGCAAACGGAACGGTTAATGGCTTTTGAAGCAGCGGATAATCCGTATCGTGCCCTGTACGATCGGATTGGCCTAGTTGCTTCCTCTCTGTGCGCGGTTCACTGCATTCTAATGCCATGGCTCCTCATGCTCTTGCCAATCTTGGGTGGCACAATTTTCACAGATGCTAGATTTGAGAATGTTTTTGTGGCAATTTCCATTTTATTGGCCTCTTTCTGCGGATATATGGGATGCCTGAAGCATGGCAAATGGAGCGTGATGATACCTATTACGATAGGTGCTCTGGTGTTGTTTACGGTACGTCTATCAGCCCCGCCAATTTGCTGTCTAGATGATGTAAGTTGGCCGCACGCAATCGGTTCAGCCTTTGGCGGAAGCTTCCTTGCCGCATCACATTTTCTGAACCTAAAATTCTCCCACCAAGTTGAGCCCAAAGAGGATCCACCCTGCTGCCCCTCCACGGACTGTTCTGCACATGAATAAATAGGAGTGTTTTTAAAGAGTTATGGCGCACTCCCATCAGCATGACCTGATTGATCTTCGTGCCAAGTTACGTGGCAAAGACCATCGAATTACCAAGCCCCGGGAAGAAATACTTGATCTGCTTGGGAAAGAAGAGCATCCAGTCACGGCCAAAACTATCCATGAAAAACTAAGCGAATCTTGTGATTTGGTGACCGTTTATCGATCACTCAAGATGCTTGAATCTATGGATCTAGTGAAGCGTTTTGATTTTGGTGATAATACTGCAAGGTTTGAATTGATTTGTCCCGATGATAATGGGCATCACCACCACTTGATTTGCAAAGAATGCCGTACCGTGGTGGAGATTGATGAATGCTTTGACTCTAACTTGGAATCCAGAATTGCAAAGAAACACGGCTTCGCAGAAGTGACTCACCAACTCGAGTTTTTTGGGCTTTGCTCAAGCTGCCAAACGACTTGAGTGCGATGCTGGTTCGAAATTGGCAACTGCCATCGTGAATTTGTGAATCAATGGATTAGGGGACCCAAGGACGTCAGTCCCAAACATTTCATGATTACACCTGAATAGACGGATTCTCTGAACCAGTATGGTGGGGTAGGATATTCTCAGCAATAAGATCACACTAGATGACTGGCGCCGGCTTCAAATTTGATAATACCTACCTTCAACTGCCGGAGGTTTTTTATACAAAAATTCTCCCGGCGCCCGTGCCGAAGCCGGAACTAGTCATCTTAAACACGCCGCTCGCGACTGAGCTGGGTTTGGATTTTTCCGACACAAGTTTGGACAAACAAGCAGAACTGTTTTCCGGAAACCAAATACCGGAAACAGCCGAGCCGTTTGCGCAGGCTTATGCCGGCCATCAATTTGGTCATTTTGCCATGCTGGGTGATGGGCGAGCAATTGCTTGGGGCGAGCATATCACACCAACTGATCAACGCTTTGACCTTCAGTTCAAAGGTTCGGGTCCCACGCCGTACTCTCGAGGTGGAGATGGGCGCGCGACGTTAGGGCCGATGCTACGTGAATATATCATCAGCGAAGCAATGCAGGCGCTCAATATCCCTACCACTCGCAGCCTTTCAGTAGTGAACCACGGAGAACAGGTATATCGGGAAACCGCCCTGCCCGGGGCAATTCTGACCCGGGTTGCCCGCTCGCATATCCGTGTCGGTACGTTTCAATTCGCTGCATTGAAACAAGATAGGGAAACAATCCAAACCCTCCTGGAATACACAATTAATCGGCACCATCCAGAGATTGGAGGGAGCCAAAACAAACCTCTCTCACTACTTGAGGCCGTGATTGAAAAACAGGCAGAGCTGATCACTCACTGGATGCGTGTGGGTTTCATTCACGGTGTCATGAATACGGACAACATGGCTTTATCGGGTGAGACAATTGATTATGGCCCATGCGCCTTCATGGATACCTACGATCCGGGGACGGTATTCAGTTCCATTGATCACGGAGGCCGCTACGCCTATGCCAACCAGCCAGCCATCGCGCAATGGAATCTGGCACGCCTTGCCGAAACGCTTTTGCCTCTGCTGGATGACGACCCCGATAAAGCAAAAGATTTAGCCGAGGGAGCCATCCATAGTTTCGGTGCAGTTTATAAAGAGAAATCTCTCTCCATGTTGCGCGCCAAAGTTGGCCTATTTGACGAGCAACCTGAAGATGAAAAGCTTATTACTGATCTACTCGACTGGATGCAGCAAACAGACTCGGACTACACCAATACCTTTAAGGATTTAACGAATGAAGTGCCTCCAAGTGGGGAACGTTATGACAGCGATACTTTCAAAGAATGGCATGCCCGCTGGCAGACTCGCGTCGCGGTAAATACGCAACCACTGGAAGCCTCATTGGATTTGATGCGTGCCAATAACCCTGTCGTAATCCCAAGAAATCATAAAGTGGAGCAGGCTTTGGAAGCGGCAAATTCCGGTGATCTACAACCCTTTAAAGATCTGATCGCCGCACTGCAGGAACCCTATAAAAATAACCCGGACCTCAAGCCCTACCAATCCCCACCTAAGCCTGACGAAAAAGTTTGTCAGACATTTTGTGGGACATAGGTATTCGTTGTCTTAAGGGCGTTGGCGAGCGGCCAAAAGGATTGGACGCTTATGTGTGTTCAAGTAGGGTCGCGGGCGTGGATGAGGAATTAGAGGGTGAAGCAGAAAAGGTCGCATCCGATCACAAAGATTCAACAGGGGAAAAATCTGCCCACTCAGAGGAGTTCTTTAAAAATGCTAAATGGCGGAGACGATGGATTATCATTCCTTTAGCTTCGCTCACTGCAGGCATATATGGTTTTATATTCTCCAAAAAATTATACGCATTTCTGCTGTGAAAGAACGCATGCTCTATGATCTTAAGCAATTTGAGGTCAGAGCGGGTCAACCAGTGAAACTGGAATTCGTGAATCCTGATGCCATCTCGCACAACCTCGTGATTATTAGGCCTGGAACCGAAGAATCCGTCGGTCTGGAGGTAAACCGTATGATAGCCGATCCCAAGCAAATCGAAATTGGCCAGTATATCCCCGAGACAGACGCAATTTTATTTCATACCGAAATAGTTCCACCCAACTCCAGCGAAACCCTTCGTTTTATCGCCCCGAAAGAACCGGGCAACTATCCGTACATCTGCACTTTCCCTGGTCACTGGACGATTATGAAGGGTGTAATGGTGGTGAAGTAATGGATCTCCAAGAAAGGCACCCGATAATAAAAAAGCCGCCCTTGAGATAAACCGGAGTTTACCGCAGGGCGGCTACCAATCCTTTTTCGCCTGCAGGCCTGACGGGCCACAAGGTCGAAAGGTCAATGCCCTTGGTGGGGCACCTGCCAGTAACCTCAGTCCGACATAACCTAGAGGCCTGTCATCCTGATTCCGGATTGGACTCCCCCGAAAGGTTGTCTGCTCCGAGTGGCCAGCTGGCTGACCGAGCTGCTCCGGAGAGCCGCTCAA
>CALIBP010000156.1 GCA_938048165.1 uncultured Alphaproteobacteria bacterium
GAAGATATCGATATCCGGATCAGCTTCTTCACCATGAACCAGGAGTGGCATACCAATCTTTTCCATACGCGCTAGCACATCCCGGATGTTCTCCCAGGCAGTCACCCCAAATTCGGAATTTGTTGTTGCCCGTGCGGGATAAAGCTTTACGGCGGTAAATACGCCCTCCTTGAAGCCGGTTTCAACGTCATCCGGATCGGTATTGTCCGTGAGATAGCAAGTCATCAACGGTGTAAATTCCGTATCTGCTGGCAATGCTGCGAGAATTCGCTCGCGATACGCAATCGCCTCCGCCGTCGTTGTTACAGGTGGCGTCAAATTGGGCATTACGATGGCTCGTCCGTAATGCGCTGCCGTAAAAGGCAATACCGTGGACAAGGTGGCACCGTCCCGCAAATGCAGGTGCCAATCGTCAGGACGTCTAATGGTAAGTTTGTTCGGTGTCGTGGTCACAATGGTGGATCGAGCAAAGCTGTATGAAGTACATCGACACCATACATGAAATCTTCGATCTCCATCGATTCATTTGGATTATGCGAACCATTTTCGTTCCGGACAAAAATCATCGCGGACGGCACGTCAGCATTGGCAAAGACAGCGGCATCGTGACCGGCGCCACTTGGGATGGCTTCAGCTTCCAGTCCGTTTTTTTCACAACATTCTAGAAGATGCTTAATCCAGCGATCATCCATGACCGCTGGTGATGCCAGACTACGCTCATCAAATTCAAAAGTGACACCACGTTCACGCGCAACGCTATCCGCTTCTGTCCGCACCAACTGGTAAAATGCCTCAAGCGTATCGATGCTTTGGCTCCTGATCTCAAGGCAAAATTGACATTCGCCGGGGATCCGAGACATCGCGTGATCATCCGGGTTGGTCGTAAGCATCCCGGTGGTGACCACCAAATCAAGGCCACGCTCCTGCAAGGCCGCCCAGTGTGAATCATAGCGATGCAACAAGTCGGCTGTGGCAAGAACGGCATCATGTCGTAACCATCGCGGGACGGCACCGGCATGACCCGCATCTCCCTTACACACGATGCTCTGATGCCGGATATTGCCCCGCAGACCCGTGACAATGGCTACCGGCAGATCGCGAGCGACCATTACCGGCCCTTGCTCAATATGGACTTCGATATATCCGGCGATGGACGTCGCATCGATCAGCTGATCCCCTGCCAGGATGGCGTCCGTTTTTGCGCCGACTTCGGCCATGTAACTTTCAAGCGATTTTCCGGTTGAGCGATGGGTACGATCGAGATCCTCTTTGGTCAGTTTTCCAAACAAGGCACCGGACCCGAGGTAGCACTGGCCAAACCAGGCACTCTCTTCACCCCGCAGAGCCATGACCCGGATCGTTCTTGGTGGAACCACGCCTTCCCGTTTCATTCGGATCAGCGCAAGCAATCCGGCAACGACACCAGCCGCGCCATCAAAATTTCCGCCCTGCGGCACAGAGTCGAGGTGTGATCCACAAATTATAAAGGGTTCTTCAGGCTCTTTGCCGGGAAGCTCAATCACGAGATTGGCAGCATCATCATAGTGAACCGACAGGCCTTCGGCCTCAGCCAGTTCTGCGCAATATTTCATCGCAGCCGTTTCCCCAGGACCGTAAGTTGCTCGGCTGACACCCGGCCCATCGATGCTCATCTCCCGGAGGTCGTTAAAAATTTTAGCCGCCAACGCGTGGCGGACCTTTGGACCAAAGCCCTTATTTTGTGGAAAAGGATGAACACGTGTATTCATTTCGCCCTCGATTTTCCAGCCAGCCCATCAAACTAATGGGGAACCGGAATCATAAATCCATCGCTACTGGAGCGATCAAAAATTGCTCTACGCAAGACACAAAAGGGAAAACTATTTGCCGATCAACATGATCAGAATTCACTAACCATATAGGATTCAACGAGAATTTTCAATCCATAAAAATTAGAATGGAAATTTATCGACGTCAGCCCGAGTAGCGTTTGATAGCTTTCCGCGTAAATTCCGCGGCATCCCGGCCTTTAAGTGCTCGTTTCCACAGGTTCTCGGCGGTCTGTTCATGAAGCTCAATCGCTTCCGGTGCCGACGTGATCATCCCCACCCCGACCCGGATATTCGGGTTCTCTCCCAGTCGGTAAGGGCTCACCGCGAGGACCAGGCGATCGGGTTGCCTGAAAATCTGAAAGCTCGTTCTGGGCAAGGTGTCTTCAACGATGCCGATCTGAACCCCGATTGGTTCATCTTCCATGAACTTCGCAACCCGTTCCATCTCCTCGACCGAGCGCTCCCGGCGCTTGTTACGTGTCCGCGTTGGCATATCAACCTTGCCAACCATGCCGTTTCTCAAAAAACGCCTTAATTCATCCGCCGCGATAACCGTAACGACACTCGGTTGCCGACGGCGATAGGCTTTCTTGCGTTGCCGCAGAATGCTCATGAGTTCGATTACTGTTTGAAGCCCCTCTTTTCTACCGTTCTCCCCTTTCGGGACACTCTCCTGCAGGACTTTTTCGAGATAATCGTCGTATTTATCGGATGTCAGGAGATAGGAAACCGGTCCCGAAGAGACGATGATATGCTCAGCTGTCTCCTCAATCTGCCGCATGCGCTCAAAGAA
>CALIBP010000157.1 GCA_938048165.1 uncultured Alphaproteobacteria bacterium
CGCTATTCTCGGCGGCGAAACGCTGAGCGAGTTACGGCAGGTGATGATGGAGGCAGAAACAGAAATCTCTGGCGGCGTTTCGCCACGCGTTTCTCCCTTCGCTGAGCTTTCCGACACCGCAGCATTACTTCAACGCGCTGGGTTTAACCTACCCGTCGCCGATAGCGACACCATCACCGTGACCTATCCGGATATGTTTGCCCTGATGCGCGATCTGCGTGGCATGGGCGAAACCAATGCCGTCCTTGCCCGCCCCCGTAATTTCTCCAAACGGCAATTATTTTTCAGAGCAGCGGAACGCTATGCAGAGCTGTTTGGCGATAGCGACGGACGCATTCCCGCCAGCTTCCAGATTCTTTATCTCACTGGTTGGGCTCCTGATGCCTCTCAGCCGAAGCCATTACGTCCCGGCAGCGCCGCCGCAAGCCTGGCTGAAGCCTTGGAGAGTGAAGAACAGTCTGCCGGAGAAAAGGCGAGGCCCAAATCGGGCAAGTAGCCTATTAGGCCGCCACGGGCTCAGTAACCGCTGGCGTATTTTCGCGTTTCTCTGGCACCGACCAGGCGAGGACGGCCGCGATAAGCGCGAGGGCTAATCCCGCCATCCAAGTCCAGTCATAAGTCTGGAAAAGATCGAAAAGAGCACCGCCTGCAACAGCGCCGAGTGCACCGCCCAGTGAATGTCCGAGAAACAGAATCCCCATATTGAAGCCCATCGTGCTGACGCCGAGATGGCTGGCGATGAGACCTGCTGTGGGCGGGACCGTTGCGAAATCAAGTGTTCCGAAGAGGATCGCGAACATGAACAGCAGAACGTAATTGTCGGTGATGAAGAACAACATGATGAAAGAAAGCGCGCGCAGAAAATAGACGCTCCCCAATAGGCCAGGCCGATGGAGCTTATCTGTCAGATATCCCGAAATCACCATTCCAACCATATCGAAGCCAGCGAGAACACCGGTCGCCGCGGCCCCCGTCGTTATGGTAAAACCGCAGGCCACCGCATAGGGGATCAGATGGATCTTCACGATACCGGCTGTGGTAAAACCGCAAATGAAATAAGCACCGCCCAATAGCCAGAAAACAGGGCTGCGGATCAATATGGCAAACTTGGCCATAAAGGATTTTGATCCGTCTCCGGCCTGTTTTTTGGCATCTCTGGTAATAGGCTCACCTGGCAACAAACAGAAGGCCAGAACGCCCATCGCGATGATCAGAATACCAAAAAGAATGAGCGTTGGACGCCATCCCGCGAGTTCAATAGCCCATGCCATAAGCGGGATGAACAATAGCTGGCCACCGCCAACGCCTGACGTGCCAATAGAGGTCGCAAGGCCCCTGTTTTCTTCGAACTCACGGGTAATGGTGGCGGTCGCAACAGGCAGACTCACCATGCCGTAGCCAACCGCAGACAACATGCAGTACACGCCAATAAAGACCCAAACCGGTGACAGCAGAAGCGAGGATGAATCCATCAGCGCGCCAAGAATTACGCAGCATCCGCTCAAAATCGTTCCGCCCGAAACCAGATAACGGGCGCCAAACTTATCCAGCAAATGCCCCGCATAGGGAGCAACACCGCCCATGACAATCATGATCAGAGCTGCCCCAGACGTCAGGAACGTCCGAGACCATTTGAACTCGGCTTCCCAGACCGGAATAAGTACCGGCAGCGACATCCGCGCCGCGAATGAAAAGCTCACGGTGAAAAAGATGACCGCGACGATAAGCCATCCACGCGGATTGGAACGGATCATGGAAAGAAACATCAGCCGATTCTACAGCAGATCACGCAACATGGCGACCAACGGCACATCAGCTGGCGGCATCGGATATTCCTTAAGCTGTAGCGGCCGTACCCATTTCAAAACCTGGCTTTCTTTGGGTGTCACCGTGCCTTCCCATACGCGGCAGACATAGAGTGGCATCAATAGATGAAAATCGTCGTAGCTATGCGACGCGAATGTAAACGGCGCCAGGCAATTCTCGCTGACATCGATGCCGAGCTCTTCCTCAAGCTCCCGGATCAAGGCGGCTTCGGGTTGTTCACCCTCTTCGACCTTGCCGCCCGGGAATTCCCACAACCCTGCCATGGATTTACCTTCAGGGCGTTGGGCGATCAGAACACGACCATCGACATCAACCAACGCGACCGCGACGACCAATATTATTGGGTTATCACCAGACACAATCGATCTCAGGTCCGGTAGTCGGCATTGATATCGATATAGCCATGTGTCAGATCGCAGGTCCAGACCGTCGCCTTGCCCCGCCCAACGCCAACATCCACAGAAATATCGATCTCCTCCCCCTTCATATGCTGCGCCACTGGCGTTTCGTCATACCCCGGTTTACGCAATCCATCCATCGTGACCTGGACGCCACCAATTTTAATATCAAGTGCATCCCGGTCGGCTTTTTCACCAGCCTTGCCAACAGCCATAACAATCCGTCCCCAATTAGCGTCTTCACCAGCAATTGCGGTTTTGACGAGAGGTGAATTGGCAATTGCAAGCGCAATGGTTTTCGCAGCGGGCGTCGAGGCGGCACCGGTCACCGTCACTTCGATGAACTTTCTGGCGCCTTCACCATCCCGTACGATTTGTTGTGCGAGATCAATCATGATTGACTCAAGTGCTCGACGGAAATCTTTAAAGCGCGGATCGCCCAGCGCTTTCACT
The DNA here is from genome assembly GCA_938048165.1 of uncultured Alphaproteobacteria bacterium. GTDB lineage: Bacteria > Pseudomonadota > Alphaproteobacteria > MPNO01 > UBA2964 > UBA2964. Next base: position 2,679 of record CALIBP010000157.1, read on the forward strand.
TCTTTGTGCCGGGCTTTGCCGGTGGCACACATCAAAACAGTATCGCTGGTTGAGGTATCACTATCGACGGTGATGGCATTGAATGATTTGTCTGCCGCTGCCTTTAAGGCTTTCTGTAAAACCGGTTGTGCGATTTTGGCATCGGTGAATAGATAGCCGAGCATCGTAGCCATATCAGGTGCGATCATACCAGACCCTTTGGCAAACCCGTTCAGCGTAACCGGCACCCCGTCAATTTGGCATGTTCGTGTGGCCCCTTTCGGAAACGTGTCGGTGGTCATGATAGCGGTCGTAGCCGCTTTCCAGGATTTAGAAGAAAGCTTCTTTTTTAATTTGGGAAAGGCCTGCGTCAGCCGTTCTACAGGTAGCGGCTCACCGATAACACCAGTCGAAGACACAAACACCTGGTTCTTTGGGCATCCAACAATTTTGGCTACCGCTTTCACAGTATCCTGAACCGCTAGATCACCAACCCGACCCGTAAAGGCATTGGCATTTCCTGAATTCACAACAATCGCCCGCGCGATGCCGCCTTTAAGCGCTGTACGGCACCAATCGATTGGTGCCGCCGCTGTCAGGGAGCGCGTAAAGACCCCGGCAATGGCGGTTCCGGCGGCAAGTTCCGCCAACATGACGTCGCTGCGCCCTTTGTAACGCAGCCCACAAGCGCCGGCGGCAAGCGTAACACCGGCTATTTCGGGAAGGGTAGGAAATCGTTTCGGCGCGAGGGGGGAAATCTTTGTCATGGCTTCAAATTCGTGTTGGCGTAAAACTACTCAGCAGGTAACGAAATATTCTCAGTTTTGCCACAATTTTAGACTATAACGGTTTCTGATCATCAGCATGCAAGATAACAGTGCAATTTACAGCTCGAAGCGCTATATCCCTAATCGTTGACAGAGACGCGGTAGGTACCTATTTGTCTGCCACCCGCTTAATGCTAAATTGCGGAGCCTGCAAGGAAATCCGCATATAAGAGAGGCTAAATGTTCGCTGCGCTGGCAGAGAGCGTTTTCGGAAGCGCTAATAATCGCTATCTGAAACGACTCAATAAGAAAGTAGACGAAATCAACGCCCTTGAGCCTACGCTTGAGGCGTTGGATGACGATGCCTTGCGCGCGCGGACCGATGAGTTACGTGCCCGGCATGAAGAAGGAGAATCTCTTGACGATCTTCTGTGCGAGGCCTTTGCCACTGTCCGCGAAGCGGCCAAACGGACATTGGGTCAGCGTCACTTTGATGTTCAGTTGCTCGGCGGCATGGTTCTCCATGAAGGTGCCATATCAGAAATGAAAACCGGTGAAGGCAAAACTCTAGTTGCGACCCTGCCGGTCTATCTCAATGCGCTATCAGGCAAGGGTGTACACGTCGTTACCGTCAATGACTATCTCGCCCAACGCGATGCTGGCTGGATGGGTCAGGTATATGAATTTCTGGGTTTAACTGTTGGCTGCATTGTCAACGGGATTGATGAGCTCGAACGTCAGCAGGCCTACGCCGCCGATGTCACCTATGGTACCAACAACGAATTTGGCTTCGACTATCTCCGCGACAACATGAAATTTCGTTTGGAAGATATGGTCCAGCGCGAATTCAACTTCGCAATTGTTGATGAGGTCGACAGTATTCTGATAGATGAAGCGAGAACACCACTGATCATTTCCGGTCCTACCGAAGATTCATCAGAAATGTATCGCCAGATCAATGAGCTGATCCCAAACCTTTCGGAAGGCGATTACGAAAAAGACGAAAAACAACGCACCGTTGCCCTAACAGAGGCAGGCACCGAAAAGATCGAGGCATTACTCGCCAACACTGATTTAATGAATGGCGACTCGCTTTACGACATAAACAATATCTCGGTCGTGCATCACGTTAATCAGGCTCTTAAAGCCCATACGCTATTTCAAATCGACACCGACTACATCGTTAAAGACAACCAGGTCATCATTATCGACGAGTTTACTGGTCGCATGATGGAAGGCAGACGCTATTCGGAAGGCCTGCATCAGGCACTCGAAGCAAAAGAACATGTTGAGGTTCAGAACGAGAACCAGACCCTCGCGTCGATTACTTTCCAGAATTATTTTAGGCTATACCCGAAACTGGCAGGCATGACCGGTACGGCGATGACCGAAGCTGGCGAATTCGGTGACATCTACGCGTTGGATGTTGTCGAAATTCCAACTCACAAACCAACCATCCGTGAAGATCAGGATGACGAAGTTTATCGTACTGCCGAGGAAAAGAATGAGGCGATTGTTGCCTTGATCGAAGAATGCCAGGCCCGAAAACAACCAGCCTTGGTCGGCACAATTTCTATTGAGAAATCAGAGAAGCTGGCCGCTTATCTGGAAAAACGCAAGATTAAGCATAACGTTCTGAATGCGCGCTACCACGAGCAAGAGGCTTTTATTGTCGCCCAGGCAGGCAAGCCAGGTCAGGTGACGATCTCAACAAACATGGCTGGTCGCGGCACGGATATTCAACTCGGCGGCAATGTCGATATGCAGGTTCTCGAGGAACTCGCGAAAATCAAGGACGAGGAAAAACGTGCGGCTCAGGAGCCTGAAATACGCGCCAAGGTCGAAGCCGAAGTTGCATCAGCCCGTGAGATCGTGCTGGCGGCTGGTGGCATGTACATTATTTGTACCGAACGTCATGAATCCCGGCGCATTGATAATCAGCTACGAGGACGATCTGGACGGCAGGGTGATCCCGGCGCCTCCAAATTTTTCCTGTCACTGGAAGATGACTTAATGCGGATCTTCGGATCCGAGCGCATTGATACGATGCTGCAAAAACTCGGTCTTGAAAAAGGCGAAGCCATCGTCCATCCGTGGATCAACAAGGCCCTGGAAAAAGCACAGCGCAAGGTCGAAGAACGCAACTTTGAGATTCGAAAGAACCTGTTGCAATTCGACGATGTCATGAATGACCAGCGCAAGGTGATCTACGAACAACGCCGAGAATTGATGAATGTTGACGATGTTTCCAGCACCGTCAATGACATGCGACATGAGGTCATAGATGACATCGTATCCCGCTGCATACCCGAGAAAGCCTATGCAGAACAATGGGATACCGATGCCTTACATGAAGAAGTTCTCCGCATCGTCGGTCTGGATTTACCAGTAGCCGACTGGACGATGGAAGAGGGCATCGCGGATGAGGAAATTCGCGAAAGACTTACAGATGCCGCGAACCGTCGCATGGCTGAAAAGGTTGCCAATTACGGCCCCGAAATGATGCGGATGGCAGAAAAGAGCGTCCTGCTGCAAGTCCTCGACCAGATTTGGAAAGAACATCTGCTCGCGCTCGATCATTTGCGCCAGGGTATCGGGCTCCGCGCGTATGCCCAAAAGGATCCGTTAAACGAATATAAGCATGAGGCCTTTGGTCTGTTTGACCAGATGCTCGCGATGCTGCGCGAAACTGTGACGCAGGTTCTGTGTCATATGGAAATCTCTGAAGAGGATCCCGAAGGCTTAATGGACTACGAAATGGGTGACATGGAAGAGTCCCGTCATGATCCGGCCTTTTCTGGCGATTCTGGAATGGCCGCCTCGCCCGACGAAATTCACCCCGCCGCGCAGGTACAATCGATGATGCAAGGGCCGACTGTATTTCCAGCAAATACAGACCCGGCGGATATACCGCCAGGATGGCGGCTGCATGAACCACTCGGCCGGTGGATCGATCCAGAAGAACCAGAAAGCTGGGGCAAGGTCCCCCGTAACGCGGCATGCCCATGCGGATCAGGCAAGAAATTCAAGCTCTGTCACGGTCGGGTTTAGAAAACTCGGTCTGCGTTGCTTGCAACAAGCAACTGGCCACTAAGAAGACAGAACGTCATTCCCGAGCGCAATAAACCGTTCGCGCCGTTGAGCGCGCAAAGCCGGTCCATCCAGGCCCTCGATTTCTTTCAACGCTTCATCAATGCCGTCACCGACTCGCTTGATGGTGTCGTCACGATCTCGATGGGCGGCGCCCAGCGGCTCAGGAATAATAGCATCAATCACGCCGAGCTTTAGCAAATCCTTCGATGTCATTTTCAACGCATCAGCCGCTTCTTCCGAATGATCTGCACTACGCCACAGGATCGACGCACAACCTTCCGGCGAAATTACCGAGTAGACTGAATGCTCCATCATCAAAACGCGGTTAGCAGCAGCTATGGCGATAGCACCACCACTTCCGCCTTCACCGATAACGACACTAACCATCGGGACATGAAGGTTAAGACAAACTTCGATTGAACGGGCAATAGCTTCTGCCTGTCCACGTTCCTCAGCACCAATTCCAGGATAAGCGCCGGGCGTATCCACGAGGGTAATAATCGGCAGGGAAAACTGTTCCGCAAGTGCCATCAACCGTTGCGCTTTGCGATACCCTTCGGGTCGAGCCATGCCAAAGTTATGTTTTACCCGCGTTTCAGTATCGCTGCCCTTTTCCTGGCCGATCACGACCACAGATCGCCCGCGGAACCGTCCGATTCCGCCCATAATGGCTGCATCCTCCGCGAAGAGGCGATCACCGGCGAGCGGTGTAAACTCGTCTATCAGGGCAGAAATATAGTCAACACAGTGTGGCCGTTCGGGATGTCGCGCGACCATCACCGTCTGCCACGGTGACAGCTTATTGTAGATTTGCGTCAATGATTTATCGATACGTCCCTGAAGCTTCGATAGCTCGTCGGCAATTTTAATATCGCCGATATCCGACATATGACGGAGTTCCTCCATCTTGCCTTCGAGCTCGGCAACCGGTTTCTCAAATTCCAAAAAACTCGTCATTTTTTCCTCTAATCACTGACAGACTTACTAGAGAGCATTATTCGCAAGACCATTCGCCAACGGATGAAAATTCCGGACAAGTGATTTTAACCGCTCATCCAGGACATGGGTATAGATCTGTGTCGTTGAAATATCGGCGTGACCAAGCATTTGCTGAACCGATCGCAAATCAGCATCATGCGCCAAAAGGTGGCTGGCAAAAGCATGGCGCAAAACATGTGGAGAAACTGCCGAAACTGAAAGCCCGGCATCAACCGCGAGCTCCTTCAATTGGAGGGCAAACATCCCCCTGGTTAAGTGGCCTTCTTTCGCACTCTTCGACGGAAACAGCCATGGGGAATTCTTATCATTAGCCATGAATTGCGGGCGAACGGGAAGCCATGCCTCAATTGCTTCCTGCGCCGGCAAGCTTAAGGGAACCATGCGCTCTTTTCCCCCCTTCCCCCGGACCGTTACAACTGAACGATCCCGCGCCAGCGCGCCAACCGGCAGGCCAACGAGCTCGGACACCCTTAACCCCGTTGCATAGAGCAACTCAACCAGCGCGACCAGACGAACGCCCCGAGGACCTTTCACAGCGCGCGCACAAGCAAGCAGCTTTCCAACATCTGCTTCTGACAACACCTTTGGTAACGGTCGACCACGCCGGGGGCTCTCGACGGAGGCCGTTGGATCATCATTACGAATGCCCTCCGCAACGAGAAATGCGAAAAATTGACGTAATGCAGATAATCGGCGCGACATTGTTGTCGGTGCCATACCGACATTTCCCATCGACGCCATAAAACCACGCACCGTTTCGGTCGAGGTTTTTGAAGTTTCCTCACCACGCTTGGCGACAAACTTTTCAAACGTCGTCAGATCACTGCGGTAGGATTCCACTGTTTTAGGAGATGCCCCTCGTTCCACAGAGAGCATTTCTAAAAATGCCTCTGCATAACGGGACAGGACAAGTTTTGGATCCTTCGCATGAGATTGACTAGAGCCCTGCTTCAATTGCCACCTCCGCAGCGAGGGCTTTCGCTTCGGTGTCAAAATTTATTCTTTTGAGCGCCGAAATCGCCATCTCCATCGCCGATAGATTCTCCGTAACCGCCCCATGTTCTCCGAGCGCGACCAGAGCCATGGCTACAGTACCACCCCGACTCCCGGTTACAGATGAACGCGACAAGGCGTTTCTAACAACCGCACTGGGAACAAAGGCTTGAGTTCCTGAGCCGTCCTCCAAAAGTTTAGCCCAGAGCTTCGAGGGCACCGAAACACCCATCGCCCCTAACAGGCTAAATAAAGTCCGGGCCTTCACGAGCGCTGCCGCTCCGGTTGTAGCCCGACCATTCCACCAATTCATTATGTCCTTGGGCGCAATACTCGAAATTTCGGCATCGGAAAGGAATATCTGTAACGGCCAAAGAGCGGCATTCTGTTGGTCTTTTAATCCTTGCGCATCAGCGAAATTGAGCCACCTACGCGCGCCATCGATGTCGCCAGCGGCAATCAGAATACGGGCAGCATCGCCAGCAAACCAATTTGTTTCTGCTGAAGGTGTCAGCGCCGCCACAATAGGTCCATAGGCAAGTGCCGTGGTGCGCCAACCACCCTTCTGACGTGCCAATTGAAGGGCCGATTGAATGAGTTTGGCACGCTCCGCTGGGGTGGCAGCCTTCTGCACTGCCTGAACCAAAAGGGCCCTGCCACCGGGGCCCCAATTCGCCATGGCGTGACGGATGGCTTTTTTAAACACAGCCGGGTCAAAGGCAACCGCGCTATATATTTCTGCAAGAACCTTGCCATCGAGCACACCGATATCTGCAGCTTCCTCAGCAGCGACAAGTCTCAAATCCAGTGTTGCATTCGGGCTCAAAGCAATTGCCCGGAGTGCTGCAGGAGAAGCTTTCTCCGTTGTATCGTCTGGCAGCGCCAGACCAGCGGACCGCATTAAGGAAAGATGCAAGGCCGATGGTGCGGTCAAACTGACAATTTGGGGTGGCGTCGCGCCAGATAGCCTCTCCATCGCTGCGAAAAATGCTGGATGAATAGCATCTGACCGCTCCGCCAGCACATCGGACATAAGGGAGGCTTCCGCACGTTTTCCTGCCATCGCAAGACAGAACGCCGCAACCTGCTGCCAATAGTCCCCTTTAAATTCATCGCTATAAGCGCGAACCCGCTGACAAGCACCGGCCGTATTGTTTTGGAATAACTGCCCATCGATACCAAACCGCACAAGATATTCCTCACGCGCGCCCGTCGGGGCAGAGGCAATAAGAGACAAAGCGGATTTAAGATCGCCTGAAGCGAACAAAGCTTTTACGCGAAGTTGAAATAAGCCAGGCTCAGTTTTTTCTCCTTCGGGGGCGACCGCTTGCGTTAGAAGCAACCGACGCATCAACTTGCGCATTGTAGGAGACCGAACGCGGGTCGGTAACGACGCGATTGCTCTAGCAACAAACGACCTATCTATGCCTTGCCACATCTTAGTTCCAAGCCCACCGCTTGCATCATCAATAACGCCAACAGAATCCGGATCGAGATCGTTCAATGTCTGAATCACGACCGCGCCGTCGCTGCCATTTGATGGCGATACTGCTTTATAATTGATGCTAGGAGCAGGCTCCCGCGGAGCACCGGAAGACGGCGGACTATCCAAAACAGAGCGCCGTGGCCCTAAACGAATGGGGGCGGGTTTTGGACCCGTCCTGGTCGTTTTGGACGGTGGCTCTTCCGGCGGGTTCACACTGGGCTCAATTGCCTCAGTCGGTTTTACCTGCGCCACCTGATGTGCAGGAAGCGTTGATGAATTGGCTTTTAAACCGAGACCTAGAACGCTCGCGGCAATCGCGAATGAAATAAATGAATTAGCGCGGAAACCGGTCATCAGGAAGTGTCTTTTCGATGGTTGATGACGGGGCTGGAATATCCCACATAGCAAGAAATCCGCCGCCGCCTATTATCAGGACGACCAGAAACAATAACAGGAAAATGGTTACTCGCATCATCAACGCCGCGCAGGGTTTCGGGGTTTGGCCACAATCCCACCTCTATCCTATTTCCTGTATCATGCCGTGGTGAATCGGCGCTATATAATTCCACGCGACATGGCGCAGAATTCGTCTTATATTTGTACGCCTTAAGGTAGATAGCATTTAATCGTGGCAAATTTTGGGCAGTCTACCGGCCGGACCTCGGAGTTTCAATAAGTTGGGGATATCGGCTCACCTTATGTCGACCGAATAATGAGCGCGAATAAGCTATCACATATACCGAAGACCATCGTCCTGGTGGGGTTGATGGGTGCCGGCAAGACATGCATTGGAAAAAGACTGGCGCAGCGGCTGGGATTACCCTTTGTCGATGCTGACGATGAAATCGAAAAAGCCGCCGATTGTTCAATCGATGACATCTTTGAATTATATGGTGAACCAGCCTTTCGGGATGGTGAACGACGTGTGATTACCCGGCTATTGAACGAGCCAGTTCACGTTCTGGCAACTGGTGGCGGCGCCTTCGTCAATGAGGAAACTCGAAGGCATATTAAAGAGACCGCAATATCCATTTGGATTCGCGCAGATATTGAATTGTTGCTCAGCCGAACCGGACGGCGCAATAACCGTCCATTGCTGAAAAATACTGACCCACGGAAAAAGTTGGAGACATTGATTAAAGAACGATATCCGGCCTATGAGCAGGCAGATATTGTCATCGAAAGCGGCCATGAGTCCCCTGACGCTACCGTAGAGCAGGCTATGGCTGCACTCGAAGACTTGTTGCTTTCAACCGACCCATCAATGGCGGATTCAAAAAGATGAGCCCTGTTGAATCTCTTTCAGTGGCGCTGGGAGAACGCAGCTATGATATCGTTGTCGGACCCGATTTAATCAGCAACGCGGCAAAACTGGTCGCACCCCTGCTTGACCATCAACCTGTCATAATTGTTACCGACGAGAATGTTGCTGGCTACCATCTCGACAATCTAAGTCACTCACTCAAATCGGCCGGGATCACCAGCACCGTGATCACACTACCAGCCGGTGAAAACACCAAGGGGTATGAGGGCTTTCAGGGTCTCTTATCAAAAATTCTGAATACCAGCCCTGAGCGCCGTTCGACCTTGATAGCGCTTGGTGGCGGTGTGATCGGTGATATCACTGGATTCGCCGCCAGCGTTATCCTCCGGGGAATTGATTTTATCCAAATTCCAACGACCCTTCTCGCACAGGTCGATAGCTCGGTAGGCGGAAAAACAGGAATCAACACGCGACATGGTAAGAATTTAGTCGGCAGTTTCTATCAGCCACGACTGGTTCTTGCAGATATTACTGCCCTCAGTACTCTGCCACGCCGCGAATTGCTGGCAGGGTATGCCGAGGTCGCAAAATACGGCTTACTTGGCGATAAAGAATTTTTCGAATGGCTGGAAAAAAACGGCCCGGCCTTGATCGAAGGCGATGATACCCTGCGCCAGCAAGCCGTCCTTAAAAGCTGTCATGCCAAGGCTAACATTGTTGGTCGGGACGAGAAAGAAGCGGGCGACAGAGCCCTTCTCAACCTCGGACATACCTTTGGGCACGCCCTGGAGGCGGAAACGGGTTTTGGAGAAAAACTATTGCATGGCGAAGCCGTTGCGATCGGGATGACTATGGCGTTCGACCTTTCTGCGCAGCTCGGTTTGTGCCCCACAGATGATGCTATTCGTGTCAGAGCCCATCTCAAAGCCATGGGGTTGCCTGTACAACCCAAAGATCTAACCGGCCAAAAATGGGAGAGCGCGGCATTGTTGAGTCATATGGCGCAGGACAAGAAAGTCCGAGATGGACAAATCACCTTCATCCTTACACGCGGGATCGGTAACGCTTTCATGACATCCGACATAAATGTTTCGGAAGTCGAAGCGTTACTGGACCAAGCCATTGCCGCATAAAACCTGTAATCAATGACGCTCAACAACATGAATTATACGCGTTAGGACGACGCCAGAAATGGAAACGGAAACACTTGCTACGATCGGTGGCATCGCATTTCTACTAATATTATCTGGTGTTTTTTCGGGGTCAGAAACCGCGCTGACAGCAGCCTCACGGCCTCGCATGCATCTGCTTCAAAAACGAGGCAACAAACGCGCTGGTATCGTCAACAAATTGTTGGCTAACCGGGAAAAGTTGATTGGTGCCATCCTGCTTGGCAACAATCTTGTCAACATACTCGCCTCAGCCCTGGCGACGAGCCTTTTAATCGGGTTTTTCGGCGAAACCGGTGTGATTTACGCGACGATCGCCATGACGATCCTCGTTCTAATTTTTGGCGAAGTCATGCCAAAGACCTATGCTTTTCAGAATGCCGACCGCATGGCCCTTCTGGTCTCCCCAATGTTCCGCATCGTCGTCGCTCTCCTGGCCCCTATCACCCACACGATTCACCTATTAATCACCTTAACGTTGCGACCATTCGGCATCAATCTGGATACAGAAGAGGAACTAACCGAAGCGCAGGAAGCATTGCGTGGCGCGATTGATCTGCACATGGGTGAGGAACCTGCCGTTCAGCGCGAACGGGTAATGCTGCGTTCCATCCTGGACCTCTCAGAGGTTAATGTCGGCGAGGTCATGCACCATCGCCAGGACATTGTCATGATCGATGCCGATCTGCCGGCGGGCGAGATCGTCAATCAGGTTGTCAACAGCTCACATACGCGAATTCCATTATGGCGCGGAGAACAGGATAATATCGTTGGGGTTGTCCATGCCAAGGCTCTGCTGCTGCATGTTCATGCCAAACAGGGCAATCTCGATAGCATCGATATTGATGCCGTCTCATCACCACCCTGGTTTATCCCGGAATCGACATCACTGCATGATCAACTTCAGGCATTTCGGCGGCGCCACGAACACTTTGCCCTGGTCGTCGATGAATACGGATCTCTTATGGGTATCGTCACACTTGAAGATATCCTGGAGGAAATCGTCGGCGATATTGCGGATGAACATGATGAAGTCCCCGTCGGGGTCAGACGTCAAAATGACGGAACCTTTACTGTCGACGGTCGTGTCACGATACGAGATCTCAATCGCCGGCTGAATTGGGAGCTGCCAGATGATGACGCTGCAACAATCGCTGGTTTGGTTATCCAGATTGGCAGAGTTATCCCCGAAGAGGGCCAAATTTTTACGTTTGAAGGTTATCGTTTTAAGGTGGTAAGCCGACGCAAAAACCGGTTGGCGCTTATCCACATCGCGCCACCGAACCAGCCCGAAGGTGAGAAGGAAGCGCCTGTATTGGAGTAACGTTTTCATCTCCAGCCGTCCAACAAATCGCCTAACGCAAATATGAGAGAAAACTAATGCCGCTAGCCCCACCCGCCGACCGCGAACCCGTTCAAACGCGCGCTATCGAGGTCACCAGCTACCGTCGATCAGATGGTCAATGGGATGTCGAAGGACATCTGACGGATACATCTGCCTATGCGTTTGAAAATGAGTATCGCGGCACCATTGATCCGGGTGTCCCTATTCACGATATGTGGCTCCGCCTGACATTGAATAGTGATATCAAAATTACAGAAGTCGATGCCGCCATGGATGGGACGCCTTATGCTATCTGTCCCGGTGTCGCTTCCGCGTTTCAGAAACTGAAAGGCGAGAAGATCGGACGTGGCTGGAACCGCCGAATCCGAGAACTCCTCGGTGGCGCACAGGGTTGCATTCACATGGTGGATTTACTTCGGCCGGTCGGGACCATTGGTTTCAAAACCGTCAAACGCGAAGCCGCCCAACTTCTTAAATCACCTACCCCAAAAACTGACGATATGCCTTACCAAATCAACAATTGTCATGCGATGGCCAGTGACGGCGAGTTGGTAAAAGAGCGTTGGCCCCACCTCTATACCGGCACATCATAATACACTGAGCTGGCCAAATTTCTTGTATGTAAACCATAGCATCCTCATACTGTCAGGGTGAAGAAACGCGATCAAATATTAGAGGTTTTAAGCGCCCCTCGTATCAAAGAAGTCGTTCGACTGTGTGACGCGCCAGAGTGCGTCGAGCACGGGGAATATCGTGCACCCAAATCACGGGATGATCTGAATAATTATTTTTGGTTCTGCATGGAACATGTACGGGCCTATAACCTGCGTTGGAATTTCTACGCAGGACTCTCGCAAAGCGATATCGAAAAACAGCTCCGTGCGGACACAACCTGGTGGCGCCCGACATGGCCCCTCGGAAGAGGGCCGGGTGCTGGCGATAGCCCAAATTTAGACTTTGGCGTGTTTGGTGCCGACAATTGGGAACGGGATCGTGCCAGAGCCACTTATCCTCAGGAAGACGGCTGGCGG
>CALIBP010000158.1 GCA_938048165.1 uncultured Alphaproteobacteria bacterium
CTTGCCTGCCAGGAAAACAAGCACATGATAGCCTTCGGCTTGCAATGCGCTCGATAGTTTTTCCAGAATATCGGGATAAAATTGATTATCTAGATAGGCCACGACCAGCCCAATGATGCGGCTTTTTCCAGAAACCATCGCGCGCGCCAAAACATTAGGGCGATAGCCAAGTTGCTCTGCTGCGTGACGTACTTTTTCGACCGTTTTCTTGGATGCCGACGCACCCGGCGTGAACACACGACTGACGGCGGACTGACTGACACCTGCCAGCTTTGCGACTTCGAAAGATGTGACCTTGCTTGTTTCGACCATCATGCGCCTCCTGAGGGGATCATGATTGGTCCTAGATTACGAGCCTTGTTGAACTCTCTCACGCGGGCAAAGACATCAACGCCGATTTGTCGATATAAATCAAGCAGATCCACAAGCACCCAATTTTCGCGTATTTTGCCATTTTCCACGCGCCAAAAATCAAGCGAGCGTAACAGCACTTCTTTTCCGGCAGGGGCTATCCCCATCCAGCCGTCATTTGATAAGGTCAGACGCATATTGGGCCAGCCGGTTTCACAAACATAGTTTCCTTCGGCGACCCAATGTGACATGAGATCCCCCATCGCATCAAGCTTTCGATCAGGCATCGCACGTAAAAAGGGGATTTGGTGCCAGTTCCGGAAACCGCTTGTACCTCGCGCCGTGCCAATTCCGGCCGGGCCGTACCAGTTGAAGCGGGGGTGCCAATATCGGTCAAGTTTCATAACTGCAGGATCGGGGTCTGCCGGGTGGCGGCAAAGGTCTGTCAGCATTGCAACGACGTGATCAAAGGCCGCGCGTCCGTCACCAGAAGCCCTCAAGCCATCCTGTGTTTGTGGTGCCGGCGTGCAGAGATAAGCCCCCAATTGAGGCGCCATCGGCCATGCATTCGCTTGCATCATCAATTCGGGAAGATCCCAGATCGCCTGCATGGAGGTCACACGCCCATTCTCAATCCGAAAGAACTCGTGGTAGCGCATATGCGCCATATGCCCGGTTGGCGGGATGTCGAGGAACGGGGCTGAAAACGTCCCCATGTAGTTGCCCATACACCCGACCCAATTCTCACCTTCAGGTGTCGCTCCTGCAACTAGGATCATGTCGCGACGTTCGAGATCGGGCAAGGCCATAAGAAGCGGTGCATATGCAGTCTCCCAGAGCTCTTCTGACCCAGTCAGATCGCCGAACGGGTGGCAGAGATGGAGCGTGGCGTCCGGTGAGATCAGGTCATCCAGTGCACGCCGCACAGCGTTAGCCTTGAAGGTCGAAGCCGCTGCGCGGAAGGGTGCAAGCGTGGATTTGATCTCAGCCGGTGTCATCGCCGTCGCTTACTCCGCCGCCGCACCGTAGGGGACGTTCTTGCCGCCATAACGGCGGACGCGAATGTTGCACTGTTCTGCGTGGCCAACAAACCCTTCCAACATGCAGAGGCGTGAGCCGTATTCGCCCACCATCGCTGCTGCCTCATCCGTCAGAATCTTCTGATAGCTGTGGGTTTTCAGGAACTTGCCGACCCAAAGGCCACCCGTGTACCGTCCCGCTTTTTTCGTCGGCAGGGTGTGGTTGGTGCCTATCACCTTGTCGCCATTGGCCACATTGGTGCGAGGGCCGAGGAACAGGGCACCATAGGAGTGCATGTTTTCAAGGAACCAATCGTCCCGGTCTGTCATGACCTGAACATGTTCGTAGGCCATGTCATTGGCGGCCTGCAGCATTTCCTCATATGTGTCGCAGACAATCACGTCACCATATTCGGCCCAACTGACACGGGCGGTTTCTGCCGTCGGAAGGATTTCAAGGATGCGTTCGCATTCCGAAAGTGTGTCCTCGGCCAATTTTCGAGAATTGGTAATCAGGCAGGCAGGGGAATTATACCCGTGTTCAGCCTGGCCCAAAAGATCTGTTGCGCAAAGCTCTGCGTCCACCGTTTCATCGGCGATGACCATAGTTTCGGTCGGCCCCGCGAAAAGATCGATCCCGACCCGGCCGTATAGCTGACGTTTCGCTTCGGCCACGAAAGCGTTGCCAGGGCCGACGAGCATATGAACCGGGTCAATGGTTTCAGTGCCGATAGCCATTGCACCGATTGCCTGAATTCCTCCAAGCGCATAGATTTCATGCGCTCCGCCAAGGTGCATGGCCGCAATCACTGCTGGGTTGGGTTCACCCTGAAAAGGGGCCGTGGCCGCCACGATGCGCGGAACACCGGCAACCGTGGCCGTTGCGACGGACATATGCGCAGAGGCGACCATCGGAAATTTTCCGGCGGGCACATAGCAACCCACGGATTGGACCGGGATGTTATTATGTCCCAGGATCACCCCCGGCATTGTTTCGACTTCGAGATCCAGCATCGAATCCCGCTGTGCCTGGGCAAAATTCCTGACCTGCGTTTGCGCAAATTTGATGTCTTCCATGTCTCGGGTTGAAACCTTGGACATCAGCCCCTCGATTTGGCCAGTCGTCAGGCGGAAACTCTCCGGGCTATAATTGTCGAATTTCTCGGACATATCGCGAACCGCCCTATCGCCGCGAATTTCAATGTCCTTCAGCCCATCTTCGACTATTCTACGAACTTTTGCGTCATCTTCGGCGCGTTCCGCTTCGGGTTTGGACTGTTTCAAATGTACAATACTCATCTTTCGATCCTCAGTCTGCGGATGCAGGCCAGCGTCGCGGCGCATTTCTTGACGTGATCTTCGGCGCTCATGTCCCGCCCTTCTCAATTTCTGCGAAGAGGTCATAGTCCATCTGCAAAAGGACGTGCGGAATATCGACGAAAACCCAGTTCTCGACCAGCAGATCGCCTTCGCGCCGCCACCAGTCGCAGACCCGCATGAAAAGCCGCTTGCCTTCCGGCGGCTGGCCAAGAAAAGGCTTGATCTGCACAGCGTTCAGCGCCGGCCAGCCGCCTGAACAGATATAGTCGCCATCGGCGAAGCGGGTGAATTGTTTC
>CALIBP010000159.1 GCA_938048165.1 uncultured Alphaproteobacteria bacterium
GTTATTCTCGGTGCCATGGCAGTCGGGCTGGTGATCGGCGCCGGCCTGTCATCCTGGTCTCGTCAAAAACTGAAATGGCAGGCTCGTACACAGCGCAAACGGGCGGAGGCTCTTGAAAAGGCTGATGCAGACGAGCCAACACCCAGTCTTATCCCGCGCGCTGGAGCCGCTGCCCCTGGGCGCCGCCTGGCCATAAACGAATACTAACTGGCGCTCCATTGCCGCACGGCCTGCGGATGCGTATATAAGGCCGGACGTATCGAGCCCTAATCTAGATGTGAGCCATGGAAATCCTAACCCCCGCTGAACGAATTTTTTGCGCTATTGATACCACTGATCTCAATCAGGCCGTTGAGCTGGCCCAGGCTCTCAAGGGTGCCGTTGGCGGTTTCAAACTGGGCAAAGAGTTTTTTACCGCCAATGGACCAGATGGCGTGGCACGAATTTCAGAACTCGGGCAACGCATTTTTCTCGATCTGAAATATCACGATATCCCCAATACCGTGGCTGGCGCAATTAAAGCCGCCAAAAGCCTAAACTGTTATATGTTGACCATCCATGCGTCCGGCGGGTCAGCCATGATCCGTGCCGCCGTTGACGCAAAAGGGGAAGAAGAAGTCCCCCGCATTCTCGCAGTGACTGTGCTGACATCACTGACGGCAGATGACCTTGTTCGTATGGGCCAGAAACCACCAGTCGCCGATCAGGTTCTACGGCTTGGACAGCTCGCCCGCGAAAGCGGGGCCGACGGGCTGGTTGCCTCACCGCAGGAAGTTGCGGCATTGCGGGCTGCTCTCGGCGAAGACTGTCTGTTAGTGGTTCCTGGCATCCGCCCGGCCTGGGCCTCAACCGATGATCAAAAACGTATTATGACACCCGCCGATGCAGTGAATGCCGGCGCGGATGTTCTGGTAATTGGTCGTCCGATCACGCAGGCGGATGACCCCCGAGCCGCAGCAGATCGAATTGCCGATGAAATCGCCGCCGGCATAATTGCCGGATAGCAGCCCCGAAGGACACCATGACAGTTCAGGCAAAAATCTGTGGCATCAATACACCGGATGCCCTACAGGCGGCTATCGATGGCGGCACGTCCCATATCGGTTTGGTGTTTTATCCGCCATCACCGCGCGCGGTGACCGGGATCGAAGCCGCAACGCTGGCCGCCAGGGTCCCAGACTCGGTAAAAAAAGTCGGCCTGTTTGTCGATATTGAAGATGATCTTTTGAACAGCATTCTAAACCAGGTTCCGTTAGACATGCTCCAGCTGCATGGCAAAGAACCACCCGAACGCGTCGCCACAATCAAACAGGCGACCGGCCTCCCTGTGATGAAGGCAATTCATATTAAGAAAGCAGAAGATTTCTCAAATATCGATCACTACCGAGGCATCGCCGATCAGATTTTATTTGATGCCAAGGCGCCCAAGGATTTGAAAAACGCTTTGCCGGGCGGCAACGCTATTTCCTTCGACTGGAGCCTGTTTGCCAATCATCCGTGGCAGGATAACTGGATGTTGTCAGGGGGGCTAAATGCCGACAATATTGCCGAAGCTGTCCGTATCAGTGGTGCCCGCGCGGTCGATGTTTCCTCAGGCGTTGAGTCGGCGCCCGGCAGAAAAGATAGAAAGCTAATTACCGAGTTTCTTGAAACCGTTCTTGCCTTGCCGTAAACGCAGGGTATAACCCCGGTAACGCTGTCGCACACCGAAACACTCTGCTAGACTCTGGTCCAATTATGACAACAAGCCCTATCGAAAAACCCAATAGCTTCAAGGCACTACCGGATAGCGACGGCCATTTCGGAATATATGGTGGGCGCTACGTTGCCGAGACCTTGATGCCGTTGATCCTGTCTGTTGAAAAAGCCTATGACGAGGCCCAGGCCGATCCGGCGTTCCAAGCGGAACTCGATGACTATCTGAAGCATTATGTTGGTCGTCCCAGCCCGCTCTATCACGCCCGTCGATTAAGCGAACATCTTGGTGGGGCCAAGATCTATTTTAAACGTGACGAGCTCAACCATACCGGGGCGCACAAAATCAATAATACGATGGGCCAGATTCTTCTGGCGCGGCGTATGGGCAAAGAACGGATCATTGCCGAGACCGGGGCCGGACAGCACGGTGTCGCAACAGCGACCGTCTGTGCCTTGTTCGGGATGAAATGTGTCGTCTATATGGGCGAGACAGATATTGCCCGCCAGGCCCCAAATGTCTTTCGTATGAAGTTACTGGGTGCCGAAGTTATTCCGGTTACCTCGGGATCAGGGACCCTCAAGGACGCGATGAATGAAGCCTTGCGTGACTGGGTCTCCAATGTCGACGACACCTATTACATCATTGGCACTGCCGCCGGGCCGCACCCCTATCCAGCGATGGTACGAAACTTTCAAAAAATAATTGGCGAGGAAGTTCGGCAGCAGATGATGGAAGCCGAAGGACGCCTGCCGGATTCACTGATAGCCTGTATTGGCGGTGGCTCAAATGCCATTGGCCTGTTTTATGACTTTCTGGACGATGAAGACGTTGCGATCTATGCCGTCGAGGCGGCAGGCAAAGGCATCGAGACCGGTGAACATGCGGCGTCGCTCAGTGCCGGTGCACCGGGTGTGCTCCATGGTAACCGCACCTATCTGTTGCAGGATGATGACGGTCAGATCACCGAGGCCCATTCAATATCTGCCGGTCTAGATTATCCGGGCATTGGCCCCGAGCATTCCTGGCTGCATGATTCCGGCCGGGTCAACTATGTCCCGATTACCGATGATGAGGCATTGGAAGCCTTTCAGCTTTGCACACAGCTTGAAGGCATCATTCCGGCGCTTGAGCCCTCGCACGCTCTCGCGCATGTTGGGAAGCTGGCACCAACCCTGCCCGAGGATCATTTACTGGTGATGAATATGTGTGGGCGCGGCGACAAAGATGTGTTTACGGTCGCCGAAGCGCTCGGAGTAACGCTATGAGCCGCAAGCAAGGTCGGCTCAAGGCACGATTTGAGCAACTCGCCGCCGAAGGTCGCGCGGGTCTCGTCACCTTTCTGACAGCAGGTGATCCCGACCGGGAGATGTCGAGCGCCATCATCGAAGGCCTGCCAGAAGCCGGCGCTGACATCATTGAGCTTGGCATGCCTTTTACCGATCCGATGGCCGATGGCCCGGCAATCCAGGCGTCATCAATTCGGGCGCTCAACGCCGGTCAGGATATGAAGGCAACTCTGGCCATGGTGAAATCGTTTCGTGAAAAAGACGATGACACGCCCATCGTTTTGATGGGTTATTACAATCCAATCTATATCTATGGCGTTGATCGGTTTTCGGAAGATGCCGCAAATGCCGGTGTCGATGGTCTCATCATCGTCGACATACCCCCCGAAGAAGATGCAGAGCTTCGCGAGCCGGCCAACAAAGCCGGGATCGATTTGGTTCGCCTGACCACGCCGACCAGCGATGAACAGCGCCTGCCCGCCCTGATGGAAGGCGCGAGCGGGTTTATCTATTACGTCTCTATCGCGGGTGTTACCGGGACAAAGTCAGCGGCTTCCAGCAACGTCGCGGATGCCATCACCCGGATTCAAAAATTCAGCGATCTGCCGATCGCCGTCGGATTTGGCATCAAAACGCCAGAGCAGGCTGCCGAAATTGCCAAAGTTGCCGATGCCGCGGTTGTTGGTTCCGCTATCGTTCAGGTAATAGCTGATAATGTGGCAAACAGTGATGGCATAAAGGACTCTCCCGATTTGCTAAAATCCGTGCTAAAATTCGTCAGTGAACTTGCGCAAGGTGTGAGGACCGCACGGTCATGAATTGGCTTACCAACTACGTTCGTCCGAAAATTCGGGCTCTCGTCGAGAAAAAAGACGTTCCCGACAATCTCTGGCATCAATGCCCCAGCTGCGAGCAGATGATTTTTCATCGCGAACTGGAGGCATCATTGCGGGTCTGCAGCCATTGCGGCCATCACATGCGTTTACCGGCCAAGGAACGTCTCGCGCTCATTTTTGATAAAGGTGAATACCAGACTGTTGAATTGCCAAAACTGACTGGCGATCCCCTGAAGTTCAAAGACCTTAAGCGTTATACCGACCGGCTCAAGGATTCCCGCAGCAAGACCGGCGAAGATGACGCGATGATCGTTGCCCATGGTGAAATGGGCGGCCGGAACGTTGTCGTTGCCATCATGAATTTCGCCTTCATGGGTGGCTCAATGGGTCTCGTACTCGGTAAGTCGCTGCTGATCGCAGCCCGACTCGCTGTCCTGCAGGAAGCGCCATTGATCTGCTTTTCCTCCTCGGGCGGTGCCCGCATGCAGGAAGGCATTTTGTCGTTGATGCAAATGCCACGCACCATCATTGCCGTGGACGAGGTTAAGGAAGCCAAGCTTCCTTATATTACCGTCCTGACAGATCCCACGACCGGCGGTGTCACCGCTTCGTTTGCAATGCTGGGCGATATCGCCATTGCCGAGCCGGGAGCCGTCATCGGATTTGCCGGTGCACGAGTGATCGAAGAAACCATCCGCGAAAAACTACCCGAAGGGTTCCAACGCGCAGAATATTTACTCGAACATGGCATGATCGACCGCGTCGTTCACCGCCGTCAGCTGCGCGATGAGTTAATCCGGATTTCAGACCTGTTACTTGATAGCCGCGCCGCTGCCGACGTCGTGCCCTTAAAGACTCCGTCGGGCAAAGGCGTCAAGAAAACGGCTGATACACCGAAAGCCAGTAACGACGGCAAATCTAGTGAAGAGCGCCCTGCTGCGGAGTGACGTTGTCCTCGACCGGTTAAGCGCACTCCACCCCAAAGCGATTGATTTATCACTCGGCCGAACGGAAGAGCTGCTCGCCACGCTCGGCAATCCAGAACGCTCGCTGGCCAATGTTGTGCATATCGCCGGCACCAATGGCAAAGGCTCGACCCTTGCCTTTCTAAAAGCAATCTGTGAAGCCGCCGGGCTGACCGTGAACTGCTACACCTCGCCGCATCTTATCAAGTTTGCCGAACGCATATCGATTGCAGGCTCGTCGATCGATGAAGAAACGCTCATCAGTGTGCTGGAAGAATGCGAAACCGCAAACGCCGGAAAACCAGTTACCCTATTTGAGATCACAACAGTCGCGGCGTTTCTCGCCTTTTCACGCCAGCCCGCCGATGTCACCCTGATCGAAACCGGGCTCGGGGGCCGGTTCGATTCAACCAATATTTTTGAGCAACCAGCCCTCACAATTATTACGCCGGTGTCGATGGATCATATGAGCTGGCTCGGCGATACCCGTGCCGCCATCGCCTTTGAAAAAGCCGGTATTCTCAAACCAAATGTCCCCGCGATTATCGGACCGCAACAAGCCGACGCCGGAAAAGTCATCCAGGATCGTGCCAATGAAATTAATGCGGTGACTATAAGTCATGGAAAAGACTGGGCTATTTTTTCCGAAAACGGCACCTCTTCGATTAAATATAGCGATGAAACCTTTTCGCTGCCGCAGCCCTCGTTGATCGGCGACCATCAGATTGTCAACGCTGCCACAGCCGCGATTGCCGCAAAACAGCTTATCCATCTGAACCTTTCAGATAACGCCATCCGGCAAGGCATTCAAAAGGCGCGCTGGCCTGGCCGACTGCAACAGCTTGATGGTGCCCTGGCGCAGCATTTACCCGAAGGGTGGTCGCTATGGCTCGATGGTGGTCACAACGCCGCCGCTTCTGAAGCCCTCGCCGTTGTCGCCAGCAACTGGAACGACCAGCCACTGCATTTAATCTTCGGTTTTCTCAATAGTCGGGACCCACAGGATTTTCTCAGCCCGCTTGCGCAACAGGTGACCACCCTTCAAGCCGTTCCTATTCCAGGCGAAGCGGCCGGCCTATCTGCCCACGAGACGGCAACGGCGGCCCAACAGCTTGGCATTGTAGCGGAAGAAGCTGACGGATTTGTCGAGGCGCTGCATCGGATCGTCGAGCAGGCCGATAAACCAGGGCGCATTCTTATCTGCGGTTCGCTCTATCTCGCTGGCGCGGTGCTTGCCTACGAAGAAGCCCCGCCAAAAGACGGGGCTTCATAAAGCCTCTCAAAAATTTCTGTCGAGTTAGATTGATTCGTTAATCCACTCAACAAGCTTGCTCTTTGGCAAAGCGCCAACCTTGGTTGCCGCGACTTCACCATCCTTGAAAATCATCAATGTCGGGATACCACGTACGCCGAGCTTGGTTGGTGTTTCCGGGTTATCATCGATATTAATTTTCGCGATGGTCAGCTTGCCATCCATCTCTGCCGCAATCTCTTCCAATGACGGGCCGATCTGCTTACAGGGGCCGCACCATTCCGCCCAAAAATCGACGAGAACCGGTCCTTCAGCCTTAAGAACGTCAGAATCGAATGAATCATCCGAGATCGGTTTGGTAGTCATTTGGTTTCCTTTCAGACTTCAACAATCGGGTCGTATCCACTTGATAGCAACCTAGGAACCGAAACGGGAACCGTCAAGCGCTCTGATCGCTGAAATAACCATCCAGTAATTCACCGGACAATTTCATAAGATGTGGGGCATCCGTCCACAGCAAAGCGCAATCTATTTCCCGATCCGGAAAAGCTGATTTTAGAACGGCCCGATAGGCCGCCATCTGGCGCAAATAAACCGGGGAGACATCGGCGGCATCACCCGGCGGTGGGCGGTTTGACTTGTAATCAATGATCTGGACCTGATCGTTCTGGACGATCAGGCGATCAACCTGCCCGGCAACGATGTGATTGCCGAGATTACCGGTGATCGGCACCTCGGCCCGCGAATCCGGTCCAAACAGTCCAGAAAACTCGGTATCGGACAGAATAGCCAACACTTCCTCGGCGTATGAACGTTGATCCTCTTCCGTCAGATCATGTACCGGTCGCGCCAGATAGCGCTGCGCTGCGACAGGACGGTCTTTCTCGGCCACTTCCGGCAAAAGTTGCAGCAGGTGATGGATAATGAGACCTCGGCAAAAAGAATCGGCGGATCCGCTACTGACCGGTGACCGGGTTGCTGGCTCAAGATCATCTGGCCGGGATGGGGCCAAAGGCCGTGGCGGAATGCGTTCAGGTGGTGGCGGGCGTTTCACCCAATTCGGCAGCTCACCGGCGCCAATCGCAACAGGCGCCTCCTTGGCTGATTCATCGGGCTCGACCGTTTGCGGATTGCTCAACCGCCAACCAGTACCGTTCCACCCTTGTGAGGCGATGCCGGTGAGATCAAAATCAAATGAGTCGCCCGATTTCTCCATGGCGGTTTCGATCAACTCATACCAGTTACCCTTGGCAGCGCGGCGGCGCGTGTGCCAGCCGCAAACATAGAGCCGATCCTCCGCACGCGTCATCGCCACATAAAGCAGCCGCCGATATTCACGGTCCCGGGTTTCAGCTGCCGCTGCCAGCGCCGCTTCACATTGGGTCTCGGCAAATCGACGGCGCGGCGGCCACAGGAACATCCCATCTGCATTCCATAAAAGCCGTGGCGTCTGGCTTGGCACCTGCAAACTGTCTGGCAGGAACACCACTGGCGCCTGCAAACCCTTTGAACCATGGACTGTCATCACCCGAACTTCGTCGCGGGTTGCCTGTTCAAGATCGCGTTTAACCTCGACGTCACCGGTATCGAGCCAGCGCAGGAAGCCCTGAAGGGACGGCACCTGATTGCGTTCATAATCAAATGCCAGAGACAGAAACTCATCAATCGGATCATTGGCATCCGCACCGAGCCGCGCCAGCAGCTTTTTGCGACCGCCGCGATTGCCGAGAATGTCGGCAAAGAGCTCAAAAGGCGGCGTGAAATCGGCGCGCGCCAATAGCGCCGAAAGCTCCTCTGCTGCCAACCCAAATATCGGTTTTTCATCCCGACGGCGACGCAGCACGGACCACAAATTCTCATCACCCCGATCATAGGCAAGATCGAACAGGTCATCTTCGGAAAAGCCGATCATGGGGCCCTTGAGCACCGTTGCCAGGTTCAGCTCATCCTCCGGCAAGAGCAGAAACTCGCCCAATGCGATGAGATCACGAACCGCCAGCTGTTCACTCAGCACCATCCGGTCAACACCGGCAACCGGTATATCGTTCCTTTTCAGTGCCCGAACGAGTTTCTCAACAAAGGCGCCACGGCGGCGCACCAACACCATAATATCCCCCGCCTGCAAGGGACGGTTTTTGCTTTGCAAGCGCTCGCCGTTATCCAGCCAGTCTCGTATACGGCTGGCAATACCATCGGCGAGCCGGGTTTGCGGATCCTTACCCCAACGTGCCACCACAGGCGGTGACCAGGGGGCCAACTCCTCCACCTCTTCAGGTTCCACGGGTGGCCAAAGCTCTACCACCCCTGCCTGCCCAATCCGGAACGCCTCATGGTGCAAAAGGGTGTCGGGTTCAACGACCCCAGGGCGTGCCTCATCCTGAGTAAAAACCGTATCCACCAACTGAAGAACCGACGCCGCTGACCGGAAAGAAATATCAAGGGAAACATCTTCCCAGGGCTTCTCGATCTCCGCCGCCCGGGCTCTGAAATAGCTCCGCATGCGCTCAAAGGCTTCGGGGTCCGCCCGTTGAAAACTATAGATCGACTGTTTCGGATCACCAACCGCGAATAATGTGCGTTCCGCATCATGCGCGCCCTCACCAGCAAAAAACTCTTCTGCAAGAGCGGCGACAATTTCCCATTGCTCCGGGTTCGTATCCTGCGCCTCATCAATCAAAATGTGATCAATGCCGCCATCAAGCTTAAACATCACCCAGGACGCCCCGCCTTCCGCTTCAAGCAAGGCCCGGGCTTCGAGGATGAGATCATCATAATCGAGCCGACCCCGCTCGCGCTTGCAGCGCTCATAAGCCGTCAGCAGTGATTGAACGAGAAGTAACATCGCCGAGGTTGCGCGAGCTGTTACAATGCTGCGGATTTTCAGTAGCACAGCTTCCAGCCTGAACGCCTCCTGGCCAAGCGTGTCAACGGCACCAGGCTCTATTTCTGCCGCCGCCTTATTGATGAGCTTTGCCCGTTGAGAGCCCTTCTGGGTGAAATAAACCGACACATAGGTCTTTAAAGTCAGCGCACGTTCTGCACGATCTGCGGCATGCCATTCGGCAAGAACTGCGCCGCGCTCCTGATCTGTTTTGCTGCCCTGTAGCATCGCCGTCGCCGCGGCGCGCAGGGAAACCGCATCAAACTCCTCGT
>CALIBP010000160.1 GCA_938048165.1 uncultured Alphaproteobacteria bacterium
TACAGGGCCCGAGCCTGGTGTCACCCGCGATGCGATCTCTGTCGATTGGGACTGGCAGGGTGAACGGGTAAAAATATTTGACACTGCGGGATTGCGACGCCGGTCTCGGGTTCAGGAAAAATTGGAGAAACTCTCAGCCGCCGATACGATGAGGGCTGTAAAGTTTGCCCATGTCGCCGTGTTGGTTCTCGATGGTACCGTTATGGCTGAGCGTCAGGATCTTACGATCGCTGAACATGTCGTCGAGGAGGGAAGGGCACTCATCATAGCCGTAAACAAGTGGGATCTGATAGACGATCGCGCTGCCGCGTTGAGTAAGTTAACGGATCGGTTGGAACGATCATTGCCGCAAGTGCGTGGAATACCAATTGTTACGTTGTCGGCACTTACTGGCGATGGCATTGATCGTTTAATGCCTGCAGTGAAGAAAGCCTTCGAAATCTGGAAGATCAGGTTACCAACGGGTCCCTTAAACCGTTGGTTGGAAGATATTTTGGACAATCACCCACCGCCGCTCTCAAAGGGACGGAGGTTGCGGTTGCGTTATATTACACAGGTCAAAGGAAGGCCGCCGACCTTTGCGGTGTTCTCCAGCAGGCCTGCTGATTTTCCAGAATCCTATCGTCGGTATCTGGTGAATAGCCTACGGGAGACGTTTGGTCTGGATGGTGTCCCGATCCGCCTCAATTTGCGTGGCGGGAAGAACCCTTACGTGAAAGATGGCTAACGCCAGAGATTGTTTATTGGGCGTTGATGACTTCGCCGTGGCGTTTGCAGTCGACTTCCGCTAATTCGACAAAAACATCAGTGATGTCTTCAGGTGTCGGCAACGTCATCGGATCTTCACCAGGGTAGGCATCCGCCCGCATTGCTGTTCTAACGGCACCCGGATTGATCAAATTTATTTTGAGGGCGGTCTCTGACATCTCTTCCGCCCAAGTTCTTACTAATGCTTCTAGGGCTGTTTTGGTCACAGCATAGCCGCCCCAATAGGCACGGCCACCGGCCACCCCGGTCGTCAAAAACATGGCTCGCCCTGCTTCGGACTCGAGTAATAAAGGCTGTAACGTCCGAATTAGGTGCCAATTAGCTGTAAGGTTTATGTCTATTAAATTCTGCCAGCTATCGGTTTCTATCTGTGAAACAAATGTCATTTCACCAAGGAGACCTGCATTGCCAACCAGAATATCCAGCTTCTCAAAACGGCCGCCGATGGCGGGAGCTAATTTTTCGATTTCGGCGCCTTGTTGAAGGTCGAGCGGGACTAATGTGGCTTGGGCTTTACCGCCACTCTCTTCTCTGATGGCGTCATCAACTTCTTCCAGCCCGGCGACAGTACGGGCCGTAAGGATGACGTGGGCACCTTCAGCAGCGTAGCGTTTGGCGACGGCAGCACCGATCCCACGAGAGGCACCAGTTATCAGGGCAACCTTTCCGGCTAACCTGGTTCCACTATCAACCATATGATTATCCGAGATTGGTTAAAAAGGAGAGCTGGGGAATAGTTTCGCCACCTTCTCTATCGATTAGGCTGACGGGATACTCACCAGTAAAGCAGGCGTCACAATATTGCGGTGTTTGCTCATTTCTACCTTTTTGACCCATCGCCCGATACAGACCTTCTATCGAAACAAAGGCCAGGCTGTCGGCCCCCATGAATTTGCGCATTTCTTCGACGGAATGTTGCGCGGCCAGGAGCTGATCTCGCTCTGGTGTGTCTACGCCATAAAAACAGGAATGGGTGGTTGGTGGGCTGGAAATCCGCATATGGACTTCTTTGGCACCGGCGTTGCGCATCATTTCGACAATTTTTACCGACGTTGTTCCACGGACAATGCTGTCATCAACAAGGACAACACGCTTCCCTTCAATGACTGCTCGGCTCGCATTGTGTTTCAGTTTTACGCCAAGATGCCGAATATGATCCGCCGGCTCGATGAAGGTCCGGCCAACATAATGATTGCGGATGATTCCGAGCTCGTAGGGAAGTCCGGTTTCATTCGCGTACCCCATCGCGCTCGGTACGCCGGAGTCAGGGACGGGAATGACGACATCCGCCTCCGCATGACTTTCACGGGCGAGTTCGGCCCCAATCCGTTTTCGCGCCTCATAAACACCGGATCCATCAACGATGCTGTCCGGCCGAGCAAAATAAATATATTCGAAAACGCACAGTCGCGAGGGTGTCCAACCAAATGGTTTAAGACTAGTCAGCCCATCTTTATCGATAACCACCATTTCGCCAGGTTCAACGTCGCGGACAAAGTCAGCGCCGATAATATCGAGGGCACAGCTTTCGGAGGCGAGAACGTGGGCACCATCCAGATAACCCAAAACGAGAGGCCGTACGCCCATCGGGTCTCGAACGCCGATCATTTTATCGTTGGTCATTGCGACCAGCGAATAGGCGCCCACGACACGCTTCAAAGTGTCTATTAATCGGTCGACGACGGAACCCTGGTCGCTGATCGCGATTAAATGAATGATAACTTCAGTATCTGTCGTTGACTGGAACAGACATCCACGTTTAACCAGGTCACGATGAAGAATTTGGGCATTTGTGAGGTTGCCATTATGGGCGAGGGCAAACCCACCGGATTCGAATTCCGCAAAGAGGGGCTGAATATTGCGTTGCGCTGTTTCGCCTGTCGTTGAATAACGGTTGTGCCCAACTGCAAGATTACCTGGTAATCTCTTGATAACGGCTTCTCTACCAAAGATGTCACCGACATGCCCTGGGGAGCGATGACCATGGTATTGTTTTCCATCATAAGTGACGATACCCGCCGCTTCCTGGCCGCGATGTTGCAAGGCATGTAAACCAAGTGCGGTTAATGCAGCGGCGTCTTTGTGGCCAAAGACACCGAAGACACCGCATTCCTCCCGTAATTTGTCGTCATCGAAAGGGTGTGTTTTGATCGTGACGGTATCTACCATTATTGCTGGCCCTTAATCAGACGGTCCATCTCGCGTCTTTCTTGTTGGTTATAACCATCTCGCTGGCTATTCGTTGGCTTTTTTGTTTCCGGCGTAACTAATTTTTCAAATCGCTGCTTTAGCGATTCTGAAGAGTCATCTGGCGTTACCGGTGTTGTTATCCAGCCTTTGGGGGCCAGTCCCTGCAATTGACCCGCTCCCCATTTAAGCAGCGGGCGGGATTTTGCTTCCTGAATCCACTGTGGCTGTTTAGCGGTTTCTTTCGGTAAATCCATTGCCCAGATTAATCCAATATAGCCCATAGAGGCTAAAACAACACCAAGCCCCAATCCGAAAACGAGGCCTATAGATCGATCGAGTGCACTAAGCCCGCTGGCCCGCACCTGTCTGCCAATCGCATGACTGATCATCGTAAAGACAATCAATGAGCCCAGAAAAACAGCTAAACCTGCAGCCCCGTCCGCTAAAATCTCTACAGAAATCCACTTCCGGGCAATGGGCTGTGCATAGCGGAATAAATATAATGTCGAGAAAATCGCGCCGACCCATCCAACAAGCGCCAGAACAACCCGCACAAAACCCATCGAAAACGCCATTAATCCTGAAAGGAGGATGACACCAATGACCGCGATGTCGACGATACTCATGCGGCCCCCACACGCTTGTTTGAATTGCTCTCATTTGTCGAAAGCAAATCGATCAGGTCGCCTATATGCTCTATTTCGTTGGACCGCATACCGACATCGGCTCGTGGATTTTTTTTACGGTCCCATCCAGGTGTATAGGCGCGGCTAAATCCTAGTTTTTGGGCCTCTTTTAGGCGTAAGTCAGCTTGTCCGACAGGCCGGACTTCGCCGGATAGCCCGATTTCGCCAAAAACGACTGAATCCGCAGGCATCGGCTCGTCATTTTGTGCAGAGATGAGCGCAGCAACAACAGCCAGATCAGCAGCAGGCTCGGAAACCCTTAAGCCGCCAGCTACGTTTAAATAGACGTCTTTACCAGAAAAAGAGATGCCGCATCTGGATTCCAGCACGGCGAGAACCATTGATAATCGACCCGAATCCCAGCCGACCACGGCACGACGGGGTGTTCCGAGCGCGCTCGGGGCAACCAACGCTTGAATTTCGACGAGAACCGGCCGACTTCCCTCAATGCCGGCAAACACTGTTGCGCCGCTCACGTCTCCGCGCCGCTGAGCGAGAAACAACGCGGAAGGGTTCTCAACTTCCATCAACCCCGCTTCTGTCATCTCAAAGACGCCAATTTCATCAGTTGCGCCGAACCGGTTCTTGATCCCCCGGAGAATTCTGAATTGGTGTCCACGATCTCCTTCAAAGTACAAGACTGTATCGACCATATGTTCGAGAACACGAGGGCCAGCGATGGTTCCTTCTTTAGTGACATGTCCAACGAGGAGCAAACTAAACCCACGGCGCTTTGCGATGCGTATAAGCTCCTGAGCACTTGTTCTAACCTGGGCGACCGTTCCTGGCGCCGAGTCCAGTGAATCGACAAACATTGTTTGAATTGAATCGATGACAACAACACCCACCGTCGTGTTTTTCTCAAGCGTGGTAATGAGGTCGCGAACATTTGTCGCTGCTGCTAAGGAAACCTTTCGGTCGCCGAGGCCGAGACGGCGTGCGCGCATTCTGACTTGATCGACAGATTCTTCACCCGAGACGTAAATACATTCCGAGGATTCTGATAGCATTCCAACAACCTGGAGAAGGAGGGTAGACTTTCCAATTCCCGGATCGCCACCGACTAAAATTGCTGAGCCCGGAACGAGACCACCACCACAGACCCTGTCAAATTCCTTCATCTTGCTGACTAATCGGGGCGTTTCCTCGGATGTACCCTGAAGGTTAACGAATTCGATTGTGTTGCCCCTGGCCTTTCCGAGGCCCTTTGGCACGACTTCGACGCCTTTCTCCTCGACGAGTGTGTTCCATTCACCACAACTATCGCACTGGCCCGCCCATTTACCGAAGGCGGTGCCACAGTTCTGGCAGGTGAAATTGGTGGTTTGTTTAGCCAACAGGGCGTCCTTTCGTCCCAAGAGAGCGCCATATTACAGCCATTAGCCTGCCCTGACATCCATTTGAATAGGACCTTCTGCGCGGCCGTTGATGAATTGATCGACAAAGTCGTTACCGCTGTTGTCTATGTCTGAGACGGGGCCAGCCCATATAATTTTGCCTTTGTAGATCATCGCGATTTTATCGGCGATTTTTCGAGCGCTGGCCATGTCGTGTGTGATTGTTAGAGTGGTTGCCCCCAAATGCCTGACACGGTCCACAATCAGGTCATTGATAACATCGCCCATGATAGGGTCGAGCCCGGTTGTCGGTTCATCAAAGAAGATAATCTCGGGGTCGGTAGCGATGGCGCGGGCGAGCCCAACACGTTTTCGCATGCCGCCGGATAACTCAGAGGGGAAAAGAGAGCCGATATCCGGTCCGAGCCCCACATCAGCGAGCTTATCGATAGCTATTTCATGGGCTTGCTTTCGTTTCATGCCGCGGCCTTCGATTAAACCAAAGGCAACATTTTCCCAAACTTGAAGGCTGTCAAAAAGCGCGGCATTCTGGAACAATATTCCAACTTTTTGAAGAATACTCTCCCGTTCTGCCCGGTTCATCCCAACAACATCCTGATTATCGATCAGGATACTGCCTTTTTCCGGCGATAGCAGGCCAAGGATATTTTTGATCAATACCGACTTTCCGGTGCCCGAACCGCCGATAATGACTACGGACTGTCCGTCTGGTACCTCGAGATCGAGGCCGTTAAGAACAATCTTCTTACCGAACTGCTTATGGAGTCCCTTGATAGCAATTTTTGGCTGTTTGTCGGCCATCATCAGATCGCGAAAAAGAGCTCGGTGATGATGTAATTGAAGGCCAGTATCAGCACTGATGCAGAAACGACAGCATTTGTTGTTGCAGCACCGACACCCTGTGCACCGCCGCGCGAATGATAGCCGTGATAGCAGCCCATTAACGAGATCAAGAAGCCAAACACGGCTGCTTTCACGAGGCCTGAGACGACATCGAGAGGCTCAAGGATGTCCCACGTGCGTTCCAGATACACCGTTGGGTTGAAGCCAAGCTTGTAAACACTGACTAAATAACCCCCGAATACGCCGATTATGTCGGCAACGAGGACCAGTAGCGGCAACATCAGGACGCCGGCGATTAGCCTTGGGGCGACGAGATACTTGAATGGGTTGGTAGACAGTGTCGTAAGGGCATCTATTTGCTCTGTAACACTCATTGTGCCGATTTCGGCCGCCATAGCAGCACCAATTCGGCCTGAAACCATGAGGCCCGCCAATACTGGCGCCAGTTCACGCGTAATAGAAAGAACCACGACGCTGGCTACCGCGCCTTCCGCGTTAAACCGCACAAACCCTGTATAGCTTTGTAGTGCGAGGACCATGCCGGTAAAGATCGCGGTGAGCCCGACAACGGGAAGTGAGTAGTAGCCGATCTCGATAAGCTGACGTACCAGTAATCGGCCGTAAACTGGTGGAACGAAACAGTGGAAAACGGCGCGGCAGGTAAATAGAGAGATACGACCAATCGTGTTAAAGAACGAGATTGTTGTTCGGCCGATAGAAGCTAGAGGATTCATGGTCTAAAGCGACCCGATATAGTTTCTGGAATAGCGAGCCCCCAAACCGGTCAAAACTTCATATCCTATCGTCCCGGCATCCGCAGCCAAGTTATCAGCTGAGTAATGCGGACCAATGAGCTCCACCATAGTGCCGGGGGTCACTTCATGTTCGGGAATATCAGTGATGTCGAATGTAATCAGATCCATGGAAACCCGTCCGACAACTGGAACGCGTGTCTTGCCGATGTAACCAAATCCACGATTGCCAAGTGTCCGGAAATAACCGTCTCCATAGCCTACTGCAACTGTCGCCAGTCTGGATGTACGGGGCGTCTGATAAGTCGCACCATAGCCAACGGTTTCACCAGTGTCAACGGTACGAATTTGAAGTATTTTTCCTTTTAAATTAACAACTTGTGATAAACTGTTAATCTCATTTATAATTGGTTGAATGCCATAGATTCCTGCCCCTGGTCTGACTAAATCGTAATGATATTTGGCTCCAAGGAGGATGCCGGCGGAATTTGCCAAACTCGCTTTCTTAATCCCTAAGCGATTGCGGTATTGGTTGAAGAGATCGCGCTGTTTCTTGTTCTTGGTTGCAGTCCGATCATCGGCGCAGGCGAGATGACTCATCAGGTAAGTAATATCGATGCCGTCAGCCAGTTCAGGTTTGTCAGAGAAGATATTCAATTCCCTGCTATCGAGGCCCAAACGTGACATGCCCGTATCGAGGTGCAGGACTGCCTTGCATCCACCATTTTGTTTGGCGTAAGAGGACCATCGTTCGATTTCAGCGAGACTATTTAGAACCGGCGTAATGCCAAACTGATGAATTTCGCTTTCGCTTCCATTTTCGACACCGTTAAGCAGAAAAATATCGGCTTTTTGATTGTGTTCTGTGAGAAGAGAACGCAGGGAAATAGCCTCATCGATTAATGCAACAAAGAACGAATTGCATCCTGAATGAGCCAAACGAAGCGCAACGGGTTCCAATCCAAGACCATAAGCATCGGCCTTAACAACCGCGGCGCATACTGTATCATCAGCTAATTGGCTCTTTAGAAAGGCATAGTTTGCTGCCAATGCGTTTAGGTCTACCGTCAGGTGGGCTCCTGCACGGTTAGCATCATCCATGATCAGGAATAGTCGTCATCTGGCAGATAGTCTGCTCGGGCAAGGTCACCAAACTTGGTTAGGAGGCCGTTGAAGTGGAGAAGCGCACGACCTGTTGGCCCATGCCGCTGCTTAGAGACGATCACTTCAGCGATATTATGAACCTTTTCCATCTCTTCCTGCCACAAATGGTGTTCCGGCGTATCTTCTCGTGGTTCGGCCCGGGCAACGTAATATTCTTCGCGGAAGATAAACATAACAACGTC
>CALIBP010000161.1 GCA_938048165.1 uncultured Alphaproteobacteria bacterium
TATCAGGTTTTAAGAATATTGAGGGATGAACAATGCCAAAATTAGTGGTGCCCACCCGCAGCTACGGGCTCATGCGTGAAATGAAGACCAGAACAACAATCAATGACGGGCTGGAGCTAGAGTTTCCCGAAGCCGAGAATATCCTTGTTTGGGCCCGCAAGATGGTCCGCGAAATGGCCTATGACATTTGCGAGATGCCTTTTACGACTTACATCGCGGCAAAGGCTGTTGGCAAAAAATTCACCGCCCTGCCCCTTTTTATTACGCGAAATTTTCATCATCAGGCGATACACGTCGATGCAAATGCCGGATTGAGCGTTCCAAAGGATATGGAAGGCAAAACCGCCGGTATCGTAAGAGGCTACACAGTAACAACGGGTGTTTGGGCACGCTACGTGCTGAGCTCCGAATATGACGTCGATTTGAGCAAGGTTCACTGGACCTGCACCGACGATGAACATGTCGCTGAATTCAAATTGCCGTCCTTCGCGGATTACAATTCAATGGGTAAGGATTTCAAAGACCTGTTCGCCAACCGGGAAATCGTCGGGGCGATTGGCACGCTACCCGAACCCGTCGACGGTGTTAAGCCTTTGATAGGCGACCCCAAAGCCGCCGGCTTCGCCTCCTACCACAATTCCGGTGTTTATCCCTGTAATCACGGCATCGTCGTTAGAGACGAGCTCCTCGAGCAATATCCTGACCTCGCCGTTGACCTGTTCAACGCCTTGAAGTCTTCAAAGGACGCCTATTTGTCGTCAATCAATCGCGGTGGCGATCTATCCAAGGAAGATGCGCTGACGGTTGAGCTGGAGGAAGGCGTTAAAGGCGATCCATTCCCTTACGGCATTGAGCCCAACCGCCCGGCGCTGGAAGCCTTGACCCAGACCGCTTACGACCAGCTCATCACACCCCGTAAATTCAGCGTTGAAGAACTGTTTGCCGAAGGCACGCACGACCTCGTCGGATAACCGTAACATTTAAATAAAGAGAGAACGATCATGGCCGCTGGCATCGATCCAAAAGTCCGCCCCTTCCACACCGCAACCGCTTCCTTCGCCGATGGTAGCGATACGCCGCGCGATTACCTTGAACGGTGCATCGAAGTCATTGACGCCCATGAAGGGACTATTGGTGCTTTTGTAGCGACTAATCTCGACGGGGCCCGTGCTGCGGCGGACGAAGCCACTGCCCGCTGGAAAGCTGGCACCCCACTCTCACCCATTGATGGTATGCCCATCGGTGTCAAAGACATTATGGAAACCGCCGATATGGTCACAGAACAAGGCTCCCCTCTGTTCGAAGGCTGGAGAATGGGCCGGGATTGCGCTGCCGTTGCTGCCCTCCGTGAAGCCGGTGCCGTCATCGTGGGCAAGACCGTCACAACAGAATTTGCGGCGACACAGCCACGTGGCACCCGTAACCCTTATGACACTGAACGCACCCCTGGCGGATCCAGTAGTGGCTCCGCTGCCGCTGTTGGCTGCGGCATGCTCGCCGGCGGCACAGCATCACAGGTCATTGGCTCAACCATCCGGCCCGCAAGCTATTGTGGTGCGTTTGGCTTCAAACCCAGTGTTGGAGGTATCAATCGCGGTGGCAGCTTTGACGGGTTCAGCCAGAGCTGCACCGGCGTCATCGCGGCAACACTGACAGATACCTGGGTCATGGCCCGTGAAATGTCCTCTCGTGCTGGTGGTGATGCGGGCTATGTCGGGCTGACTGGTCCGATGACCCTGCCCGATGCCAGCAAGCCAAAAACTGTCGCCCTGCTGCAAACCGCTGGCTGGGAAACCGCGACAGACGAAGCCAAGCAACAGCTGCAATCAGCACGCGATGCGCTGGAAGCTGCCGGTATTTCCGTAATCGACCGCTCCAGCAGTGAAGCCGTGGAAGCCGCTGAGCAAGCAATAGCCGAAGCCAACCCGCTGTCACGCGACATCAATGCCTGGGAAGGTCGTTGGCCGTTGAATACCTATGCTCGTGATATGGATGCGAACAAGCTCAGTGAGAGTTCACGCGAGCGTCTCGAACAGGCGAACAATATGACTCAGGAAGAATTCAGCGGAAAAATCGCCCGTCGCAATGAAGTGCGCGCAATTTTTGCTAAACTGGCCGATCATTGCGATGTCTGCGTTACGCTCGCCGCCCCCGATGCTGCACCAGAGGGCCTCGGCTGGACAGGTGACCCAAACTTCACGGTATGCACATCATTGCTCGGTGTCCCAGCGGTTTCCTTGCCGGTTCTGGAAACCCAGGGGCTGCCACTTGGTCTACAGCTGATCGGCTTCCAGAACAAAGACGCTGAGATGTTTGCCGCTGCCGGGGCAATTCTACCGTTATTCGACTCTTAATCAGGAAAGATCAATGGCCAGCCAGGACATCAAATACACGACCCGTAATGACGAGACCTTCGACGGTTACCTGACCGCCCCGGATGGTGACGGAAAATATCCCGGCCTGCTCTATATCACGGCGATTTCAGGCGCTGATGAAACCAACCGGATGCTAGGTGACGCTTGGGCGGAAGACGGGTTTGTCGTCTCCATGCCGGATATCTTTTGGCGCCAACACCCCGGGCCGACGGCAGATCGCGAGATCGCACAGGCGCGATACAACGCCTTTGATGCCGAGCAAGGCATGCTGGACATCGAAGACATCATCAACGACCTTAAAGCGCGCCCCAACTGCAACGGCAAGATTGCTGTTGTCGGTTACTGTTTTGGGGGACGCTACGCGCATCTTTGTGCTGCACGACTTGGTGTCGATGCTGCGGGCGCCTTCCATGGCACCAAGATCGGACTGCATCTCGATGAAACCAAGAATATTACCTGCCCGGTGAGCTATCACTTTGGATCCGTCGATAACTCCATCCCGATGGAAGAAGTCAACGCGATCAAGGAAAGCTACGCCAATCACGCGAATGCCGAGATCGTTGTCTATGAAGGTCACGCCCATAACTTCTCGACACCCGGCAAACCCGCCTACGATCCCAATATTGCCAAAGCCTCCCGCGATGCAGTGTTACGTTGCTTCAGGAGTATGTAAGGCCTAAACCAAGCCAAGACCTTTGACACCGATCCAGATCAGACGCAGCCCAAGGATTGTCAGCAAAATCTTGAAAATGGTACGGAATATCTGTTCCTGCATCCGGTCGAGCATTTTACTGCCGAGCCAATTACCCAAAGCAGCACCAGCAACCATCGAAATTATCAGCGGGATATAAGCTGAAAGGGCAACCCCGAGGACACCAAAGGCAACGATTTTAGTGACGTGGCTGCAGACCATCAGAGCGCCCATCGTCGCTACATGATTTTGTCGCGTCGGGGCAGCGCTGGCGATAAAGGATGCTAACAACGTACCTGTTGCACTAACAAAAATCCCCAGAAATGTGACGCCAAAGCCGACGACAGCAAAGCGTTTTTTCTCACCACCGGCTGTCGATATTTTCGGTAGCCAGGTCAAAATCAGAATAAAGACTCCGATGATGCCCTGCAGAATCGCAGCTGATAAAGCGATGAAAATATTCGCGCCCAATGTGGCTCCCACGATCGACCCGGCGAGAAAAGGCAACACCGTGGCCTTTAAAATATAACGCCAGAACATGAAAACCATATGTACTGATGTGAGCAGCATAATGATCGTATGTAGGGGAAGGAGCGTCGTTGGCTCAAAAAAGAACGCCATAACCGCCAGCAGCAACAGGCCACCCGCGGTTCCTGTCACAACCCCAACGATAGATGTAAAACACGCCGTAATGGATAGTCCGAAAAATATCCAGGCGTCGACATTCGGGACGCCGAGGAATTGTGTTTCAATCACAAATGATTCTTTTCAGGTTAGTTACGCAGCGCTGGCCTTAATGGTCCATGGTGTTTTTAGCGAATACTTCGTCGAGTGCAACCTGTCGAGGTGTCAGCCCCTGTTCATATGAGAACAACGTCGCCGCTTCCAGTGTTTCGCGATTAGCTTTAACGCCATGCTGCACCAGCGGTTCACATAGGGCGTTATATGCTTCTTCGGAAATCAGGCCTGAGGCTCGGTAGTAATCAACATGTTCCAGCCGTTGCTGGTTAGCCAATTCATTTGCCGCATTGAAAGCTTTGAGAATATTCAACAACAACCACGGATGTTCTTCCGCCAACGTCCGACGGATTACCATGGTGTGGTTGATGGGATAGATATTGGTCTTACGGAAATAGCGCAGGCTCTCCGCTTCCGGGTCGGGAAACAGACAACCAAAGTTTGGATGATTTGATAAGTCCGCTGAGCTGCGATCAACCAGGTTAGGATTGGACAGATAGAGGAGCGTTGCGTCGAGCTCACCGTCGAGCAACATTTGTCCGATGTTTTTCTCGATCGGTATCTGATTAACCGTGACGCCGGGCGGCGCCTTGAATCCGGTCGCGCCGCCATGGCTGGTTTCCGGCAGACGTTCCATAAAATATTCCATCTCGGTCTGATCGACGCCGAACTCGTGTTTCAGAATACCCCGTGACCAAACTGCAGCAGTCTGCTGAAACTCGGGGACACCGATGCGCTTGCCACGCATATCTTCTGGTTTTTCAATTCCGGAATCTTTACGGATCAAAATCCAGTTTTGAAAGAAATGATGTGTCGTAAAGACGGGTATGCCGACCCAGCTGTCGTCTCCCCGTGCGACGGCTTTGATCAGTGAGGAAAACGACATCTCTGAGACGTCAAAGTCACCAAATTTAAGCTGACGCCAGAACATCTCGGAAGGATGCAAAGGCGTGTGGATCAACTCGACGCCATCAACCTCGACAGAGCCATCCATAATGGGTCTAGTTCGTGGGTTTACGTCTGTCGCAATGCTCAAGGTTAGTTTCACGGAAGCCTCCCAATTTCGGAACTTTGGTAGTACCCTTCTGGGCATCAATTATTACAGCTGAGTTCACCACGGCGGGCAAAACCATTCAACCGATGCCGAGCGATAAAGGAAGACTAATGTCGACATTCACTATCCAGCCCCATGGCAGACTCAACGACTGGGTCGCGGATGAAAAAGGCTATTTCGCTGATGAAGGGCTGGATTATTTTCTTAATGTTGATGCCAGTTACAAGACCGTCGATATGCTGCCCGAAGCGGCTTCCGATGCTCCCATAAAAGACAATTTACACGGTGCTTTCGAACGCTATGCCGATGGCGGTGGCCGTAAGGGAACGGCGGAAGATGCCGGTGATGTCAGCTGCGCCTGCCACTGGACAGTCAACCAATCCGCAAAGCTCAATACCGGCGTCATGTATGGCAAAGCCTATAGCATTTGCGAAGCAGCGATCGTGGTTCCGGGAGACTCAGATGTCCTTGTTCCCGACGATTTAGCCAATGTTGATGTCGCCGTGGGTTATCACTCCGGCAGTCACTATTCAGCCCAGCAAGCCCTGGAATCTTTCCTAGATCCAAAGGACATCGCATTGAAATTTGTCGGCACCAGCTGGTCGCGAGTCGACGCTGCCATCGCCGGAAAAATTCCCGCCGTGAATGTCTGGGGACCGCAGCTTTATCTTATGGAACAAAAAGGCTTCCGCCGGATTGTGTCGACGACCTTTATGATGGCCTTCATGTTTACCAATGACGCTGATCCCGAAAACGTCGAGAAATACATGCGCGGCCTTATTCGGGCGCAAACTGATATCGACGCCGAACCTGAAAAATACAAAAAATATTTCCTAACCGAAATTCCGGACCGCTATGTCGACCAGGTTGATGTCAGGCGGTTTGGCAACGGCGAACGCGTTGTACCGCAACCCTATACGCAGGAAATGTTTGAACGCACGCAACGCTGGATGCATGAGCGCAACCTGTTTGATGACATCAAGCTTGATGATGGCGTCGCATATGCTGAAGCCGTTCACAGCTAGTGCTGGCAAGTCTTGCTCTGATACAATCTGCGTGAGACAAAGAGCCAACATTTATATTTTTGAAGCGAAAATTTATGAAAGCTCCTGACAGAGAAGTCTGGTCAAAACTGGTCTTTGACAAGCTGGTCAACGCGAATGTCTCGTTATTCAGTTACGTCCCTGATTTCGGGAATACCGACATCATCAAAATGGCAGATGAACATAACGAAACCCGTACGGTTTTATTGACCAGTGAGGAAGAAGGCATTGCCGTTTGCGCGGGCGCTGACCTGGTCGGGCAACGCGGCGTTGTGTGTATGCAATCCTCCGGTGTCGGCAATTGCCCAAACTATTTAAGCCTCGTTAAAGGCGGACGTTTCCCTATGTTGATGATCGTCACCATGCGTGGCGATTATGGCGAAGAGAACCACTGGCAGTATCCGATGGGCCAGGCTGTCATCCCGATCCTCGAAGCGATGGGGGTTTTGGTTATCCAGGTAGACCGCGAAGACGAGCTGGAACATGCCACCGAAGCCGCGATCTCCGCAGCCTATACCGGCGGCCAGGGCGTCGCTCTTGTCCTGTCCCAGAAATTCCTTGGCGCAAAGGCCTTTTGACATGAGTACCATCAACCGCCGCGAGCTTCTCCCCAACCTCCTGCCCAATCCGGATGATTTCCTGATTGTTTCCGGGTTAGCAGGCGCTTCCAAAGACACAGCCGGTTTGACCGATGACGGTTCCAACCTGTTCACCATGGCCGGAGCCATGGGATCCACAGTTTCCATGGGGCTCGGCGTCGCCCTTTCAGCGCCGAGCCAGCACGTCCTGGCCGTTGCTGGTGATGGCGAATTGATGATGGGGATTGGATCACTGGCAACCGTCGCGTCAATGATGCCCGACAATTTGACGATCATCTGTATTGATAACGGTATGCACGCCGAGACTGGTGGTCAGCTGGGTCATACGTCCCGACGAACAAATCTCGCCATTATGGCTGAAGGCGCCGGGATTCCCTCTGTACTGGAAATCGATTTACCCGATCAGTTCGCCGAGGCCGCAAATTTTATTACCGGCCAGCCCGGCCCGCGCTTTCTGTGGGCCCGCGTAACCACCGAACCGCCAACCGCCTATAAACGCGATTTCGATCTCGCGGCGCGGCGACAGATTTTTCGCACAGCCTTTCAAGCCAAAAATCCGGCGAATTAGCTACCTGGTTCGCGCCACGCTTTTTCGAGCGGTGTTTCGCGTTTTGGCGGCGTAAAGATTGCCCGTTCGCGGCAGCCTTCTGCAGCGTCATCTACCGGCAGGCTGTCGTCCCAGTTTTCGGCAACAAACCGGCAGCCCGTCGTGTCGTTTGAGGCTTCGCAGCCGAGCCAAACAGACATCGGACCGATGACCTTTGGGTCAAGCCCTCTTCCATCCATTGAGCCGGTGGCAAATTTGGTATCCACCAGACCACCCGGGCTCAGCGCATTAAACGTAATGCCTGAACCATACATGGCTTCCGCCCAGGCAATTGTCGCGGCTTCAATTGCAGCCTTTGACGGACCATAGGGCGTAATCGCTGAACGGTGCATCGAATCAGTCCGCTTGGAAATATTGATGACACGTCCCCAGCCCGCTGCCTTCAGATGTTTGAAGGCCGCATGGGTCATCAGATACGGACCAAGAATATTGGTATCGATGACATCCTTAAAACCAGCTGGGTCAACATCCGATATCGAGAGCGAACCGTCGCCAGCATGGACGTAGCGGCCCGATTTACCGGCATTGTTAATCAGGATATGGAGCGCGCCGAAGGCTTTGACGGTTTCCTCGACAACACGGATACAATCTTCGGCATTTGCAACATCACCGAGAAGCGCGACGCCTTTGCCGCCTTCCGCTTCAATGGCGGTAAGTACCTCGTCCAGTTCAGCCTGAATCTCCGCTTCCTGCTCATCGGTTCCTGGCGCGGCAGTAATCGAGATACCCGCAGCGCCTGACTTGGCATAAGCGATCGCCATTTCTCGTCCCATGCCACGTGAACCACCGGTAATCAGTGCAATTTTGCCTTCAAGAACGCCGCCCGCCATTTCATATTCCTTCGCTAGAATTCCCTAAATTTGTGCCAATGTTCTCGCACCCGATACTTGCTGGGGTCAAGCGCGATAACATCGATCTCCCGTGACAAAATCCTCAAAAATGCTATATCCTTTGAAAAATCACCCCTCACAAGAGAAGTACGAAAACTATGTCCGATCTATCCGAATTTCTGCTCAAGCGCCGCTCTGTCGTTGTTCGCAACATGGAAGAGCCTGGCCCGTCCGCTGATGAGCTCGAGAAAATCATGCGCGCCGGTATGCGCGTGCCCGACCATGGCCGTCTGACGCCATGGCGTTTTATCGTTATCCGTGGTGAAGCCCGCGAAAAAATGGGCAAAATTCTTGGTGAAGCCTTCCGCAAGGCAAACCCGGATTGCATTGATGAACAGGTCGAAATCGAAGAAGAACGCTTTACCCGCGCGCCGACAGTGATCGCTGTAGTTTCACGCACCAACCCGGACCATAAGATCCCCGAATGGGAGCAGATATTGTCTTCCGGTGCCGCTTGCCAGAACATGCTGACGGCTGCGCTTGGAATGGGTTTTGCCGCACAGTGGATTACCGAATGGTACGCCTATAATGATGATGTCAAATCTGCTCTTGGGCTGGAGCCTTCTGACAAAATTGCTGGCTATATTTACTTCGGATCAATGACTGAAGCACCCACAGATCGTGCGCGTCCTGAATATCAGGACATTGTTTCTGAATGGACTGGCCCAGCGGCCTGACACTGACCCAAGGAGGGAAAGATGGATAACAACGCAATGGAAAACTCAGTAAATCAGGAAGTCCGTGACAACGCTGCCCAAACTGCCGGAAGTGACCATCCCGCAGAATATGTCGGCGAATCTCCGATAAAGGTCAATAAGCTGGGCCATATGGTCTATGAGGTTACCGACGTTGAACGCACCGCAAAGTTTTGGCGCGAAGTCATGGGATTTGAGGAAACAGACCGAAATGCGATTGGGATGGTCTTTTTCCGCTGCGGTGCAGATCACCACGCCATCGGATTAAAACCGAGCAAGGCCAAAAGTCGACCTAAAACCGGCGAAGCCCTTAAAATTGAGCATCTTGCCCTTGAAGTCAACAATGCGGACATCCTTTTCAAAACCCGCGATTACCTGAAACAGAATGGCATTCCAGTGGTCTTCGAAGGCCGTAAAGGGGCCGGCGGCAATATGGCCCTGCATTTCTGCGATCCCGACGGTTTCGAGTTTGAACTCTATTGCGGTATGGACCAGATTGATGAAAGCGGCATTTTGCGGCCCGAAGAACAATTCCATCGAGTGAACTCGCTGGAAGATGCGGTTGCCAACCCCTTACCGCCAAAGTCGTGGTAAAACGCTAATGCGCCAAATCGCGATGCCGTTTTAGAAATGACAGAACGGCATCATTAAAAATTTCGGGTTTCTCAAGGTAGGGCATATGACCTGCCTTCTCGACAATTACGAGCTCTGCCCCGGCAATATGTTCTTTCATGTAGGCTGCAACGGTTGGTGGGGTTAACGGATCCTCGTCCCCATACAACAGAAGTGTCGGCACATCGATATTTTCCAGATTATCGACTCGCGAAAAAGCTGCTGAGGCACGCACGGTTTTTATATAGCTTTCGACATGCAATTGTGACGATGCCTCAATCGCCCGCCTTCTGGCATCTTCCGAATGGATCGGCGCCATCAGCCTGCCTCCGCGTTTCTCGGCAAGTTCCGCCGGGTCGGCTCCATCAAGAAAGGGACGAATGCGGGTTTCAACAAATTCCTCAATGGTTTGCGAGCGGCTGGCTCGGGCGTCATTCTCATCATCGCCAGCAAAGGTGTCACACAGAACCAGTGTCGCGACTCGCTCGGGATAGAGCGCCATAAAATCCTGAGCAATACGCCCACCCATCGAGGTTCCACAGAGGTGAGCCTTCTTCGCGCCAAAATCATCGAGAACGCGCACCAGATCATGAGCAAAATCGTTAAAATCGAGATCGCCCTCGTAATCGTCTGACCCGCCATACCCCCGTGCATCCCAGGCGACCGCCGTAAAATGCTTGGAAAATTCCGGAAGCTGGAGGTGCCAGTTCAGCTTGTTGCCGCCAATGCCATGCAGAAACACCAGCAAAGGTCCCTCACCGGCGACATCAACACAAATCCGCGGCGGCCCGTCGACGTAGCGTGTCTCCCAAACCTCTTCAGCCATATGCTTACCCTACTTACGAATTTCGAGAACCACCTTACCCTCAATTTTGCGCTCGCGGATTAAATCAAATGCGGCAACCACCTCTTCCATTGGAAATGAGGCCTGAACCGGCATCCCAATCTTGCCATCGACACAAAGCTGGAAAATTTCATCCTGAACACGTTGCATCCAGTCGACTTCATTGTCGCGATATTGTCCCCGATCAACGCCAATCACGGCAATATTCTTGAGTAAGACGTAGTTGGTTTTCATTTCAGCGATAACACCACTAGTGAATCCGACGACAATCAATCTTCCCCGGAATTTAACTGACCGAAGGGCGCCACTAAACACCTCTCCACCCACCATCTCGATGACGACATCGACGCCCTTGCCATCGGTAACCGCGTAGACCTGGTCGCGAATGCTGTTCTTGGGATCTTCGACCGAAAGATCGATGATATAATCTGCGCCATTCTCACGTGCGACGGCCTCCTTCGACGGTGTGGTAAGTCCGGCAATAACCTTACAGCCATGCTGTTTTGCGAGCTGCATAGCGGCAATACCGACACTGCCACTCGCGGCCGTAACCAGGACAGTTTCTCCGGGCTGAATAGCGGCGCGATCCATCAGCGCAAGATAGGAGGTCTGAAAAGCGATTCCGATA
This sequence comes from uncultured Alphaproteobacteria bacterium, assembly GCA_938048165.1. Lineage (GTDB taxonomy): Bacteria > Pseudomonadota > Alphaproteobacteria > MPNO01 > UBA2964 > UBA2964. The sequence continues at coordinate 10,777 of CALIBP010000161.1, forward strand.
GAGGCCGCCTCATCGAAAGGAATGCTGTTCGGCACCAGATAGCATTCATGTTCAGGCGCAATTGCCTGCTCAGCGAAGGTGCCATATTCAACCTGAATCATGACCCGGTCCCCCGGTTTAACGCGGCTCACCCCCTCACCAACGGCAGCAACCATCCCGGCCCCTTCTTTTCCTGGCACAAATGGTAATTCCGGCCGAAACTGATATTTGCCCTCGATTGTCAACAGATCCGGAAAATTGACGGCGGCGGCATACATATCCACCAGGACCTCACCCGGACCGGGCACAAGGGACGGATATTCCCCCAATACCAAATCTTCTGGTCGTCCAATCTTTTCCAGCATCAATGCACGCATTTCCAACTTCCTTGGTTTTCATTTTTTCTGACGCCTATTACTATTCAGTCTCATCAACAGGAGCAAGACATGCGGATTGGGATCCCCAAGGAAATTAAAAACCATGAGTACAGGGTCGGCATGACGCCCGCTGGCGTCTTCGAGCTGACTCGACGGGGGCATAATGTTGTCATTGAGACCAATGCCGGACACGCCATTGGGCTTGATGACTCCGATTACACCGATGTCGGCGCGACAATAGCGCCGAACGCAGCAGCTGTGTTCGGCGACGCGGATATGATTGTCAAAGTCAAGGAACCACAGACCGCTGAGATCGATATGCTGCGCGAAGGCCAAGTATTGTTCACCTATCTTCACCTTGCCCCGGACGACGCCCAAACCCAGGGATTACTGGATAGTGGTACGATTGCCATTGCCTACGAAACGGTCACCGACGACCATGGCGGGCTTCCCTTGCTGGCACCGATGAGTGAAGTTGCCGGACGCATGTCAGTCCAGGCCGGCGCGTCAGGTCTTGAAATTGAACGCGGTGGACGCGGCGTGCTGCTTGGCGGCGTGCCAGGTGTTCCACAGGGAAAAGTGGTCGTCATCGGTGGCGGTGTCGTTGGTACAAATGCTGCTTTTATCGCCAATGGCATGGGCGCGAGTGTCACCGTCATCGACATGTCGCAACGCCGGATGGCGGAACTCGACTTCCAGTTTCAAAGTCTTATCACCACGTTGTATTCAACAACCCATTCTATCGAGCAGGCAGTGCTGGAAGCTGATCTCGTCATCGGCGCAGTGCTTGTCCCCGGTGCGGAAGCGCCAAAGCTTGTTACGCGCGATATGGTCAGGGCAATGAAACGCGGCTCAGTGATCGTCGATGTTGCCATTGACCAAGGCGGCTGCATTGAAACCAGCAAACCGACCAACCATTCGGATCCGTATTACATTGATGAAGGCGTCGTCCACTATTGTGTAACGAACATGCCGGGTGCCGTTGCGCGGACATCAACCTTCGCCCTGAACAACGCGACGCTGCCCTACATCGTCGCTCTGGCCGAAAAAGGTGCGAATGACGCAATGCGGTCTGATAGACATTTAAGGGCAGGCCTCAATATCTATCAGGGGCAGGTCACCTACCAGGCGGTCGCTGATGCACAGGGCCGTCCGTTTACAGAAGCCGAAGCGGTTCTCGGCTAGCAGCAACAGGGAATTAAAGATGACAGAAGAAAAGCGCGAACGCGTTCTCGCTCCCAAAGGGAGCCCGGTTTCCATAAATATTGGCGGACAGTCAGTCGGCGCTTTCGCGGCAGTCCATCATAGTGGTTCGGGGCCCGGTCTATTGCTGATTTCTGATCGCGATAAGCTCGATGCCGGCATTTGTGCCCGCGCGAACCTGTTTGGCCAGGAAGGCTATTCTGTCCTTGCGGTCGCAAATGATTTATCTGTCGCCGAGATCGTTGAAGCCGCTCAGGCTCTCCGTGAATTTCCTTCTACAGAGGAAAATATTGTCGCTGTCGGCCATGGTGATGGCGGCATGCTGGCCTTGCAGGCCTCAGGCGACGCAGGGTTCGAAGCTGTGATCGGGTTTGATGTCATGCCATTGGCCGGAAAAAACAATGTCCTAGAAAACACACCCTGCCCGTTCGTTCTGCAATATGGAATCAAGGACGCCCCCGATGCCGAAGCACTGGTGGCTACCCTGCAGGACGGCTTTGCGCGCAAGGATGGCTCACGCATTTATGGTTGGGAAGAAGGTATGCCCGGCTTTTCCATTGAAGGGCGCGACAGTTTCAACAAGCTCGCAGACAGCCTGGCGCATTCCCGCACGCTGGAAATGCTCCGCCGTGTTGTCGGCCCGTATTACGACTACGCCGCCTTATTCGCCGAACATGTCTATCATGAATTCACGACGCGCGATGTCGATGCCACCATGGCAACAATGATTGATGAGCCTTACGTCAACCATACGCCGACCCTCACCGGCGGCGTCGGGCACGACATGCTCAAACGGTTCTACAAATATCACTTTGTTGATCAGAATTCCGGTGGACGCGATCGCACACGAATATCCTTTACCCACGGTCCCGACCGCGTGGTGCTGGAAAGCTACACCAAGTTCGTCCATGACTCCGTGATCGACCGCTATTTCCCTGGAATCGAACCCACCGGGAAAACCGTGGAAATCGCAACCGTTATTATCGTGAAGTTCCGGGGCGACAAAGTCTGCCACGAACATCTCTATTGGGATCAGGGGTCCGCCTTAAAACAGATCGGCGTGCTCGATGCCGGGAACCTGCCTATCGCCGGTCCTGAAGCGGCCCGCAAGGTGCTGGATGAAACCCAGCCCTCAAACATCTTCATGCAGGACGCCTGGGCAACCAGCGAAGGCAAACCGATTTGAGAGTTGCCCGGTTTAAGCTCTCGTCGAAATTGCGTGTGTAGATT
>CALIBP010000162.1 GCA_938048165.1 uncultured Alphaproteobacteria bacterium
TTTTTTCAGTTTATTTGAAGTGGATGTTTTTGCGGTAGGGATTTACATTTCCGCGAACACCTAGCCATGGGCGCGGAAGTATTTGTCAGTTATTCGAGTTTGGATCGGGATCGAGTGATGCCGGTGGTGGAGTCGTTGCGCGGCAACGGCATTTCGGTGTGGGTGGACGAGGGCAACATCCACGCGGCCGACCTGTGGTCGGAACAGATCGTGCAGGCCATCGCCGACTGCAGGGTGATGGTGGTGATGCTGTCACAAAACTCGACCGACTCCCACAACGTGGTCAAGGAGGTGATGCTGGCGTCTGAACAAAAAAAGGCACTACTACCGGTCTACCTTGAGCCGGCGGACGTACCGGCCAAGCTGCAGTACCAGTTGGCCGGCATCCAGCATTTGGAACTATACGGCGAGAACGAGGAGCAGGTGTTGGAGGACTTGGTTAACGGCTTGGCCAAGCGCGGCATCAGTCGGGAAGGTGAATCAGTTGCCCCGCAGTCAACCACCGTCAAGCGCCACGATAGGCCAAGGCCGAATCCTGCTGCCTCCCCCCAATCGAATAACTTGGCCAAGCTGACGATCGGCGTGTTGGCGCTGAGCGTTTTCGTGTTATTGGGGTTGCTGTTTTTTCAGTCACCTTCGGGAGAATCGGTTCAATCGATAGATCGCGATCGGGGTGGAGTGGGGAAGAGGATGCATGTCAAAATACCGATCCCGGAGGAGTATCCCATGGCCAAGCCGACGGATATGCCGTTTGGTGCGCCTTTTCCATTATTGGAAATATCTCATGACGGGCAAACACTCGTTTATACCTGCGTGGTGGATGGGGAGCGCTATATCTGCATGCGGAAATTGGCGGAGGACAAATTCACTCTCCTGCCGCAGACTAAGGGAGGGTTTCTTCCGTTTTTCGATCCCACGAACAAATGGTTGGCATTCTTTGTCGGCGATAAGTTGGTGAAGATGGAGCTAAACGGTGGGGTAATGAAAACGATTTGCGGAACCCGAAACCCAAGCGGGGGTACTTGGGGTGCGGATGGGCTGATTTACTTTGCGGACGGAGAGGGATCCACGTTGCGAAAAGTCAATGCAGACGGCGGAAAGCCAGAAACCATAGAATGGAATGGTCATGGAGGATTGTTCCCGAAGGTCGCGAATAATGGAAAAGGTTTAGTATTTATGGGTGATGAGTTTGACTGGCAGCGAGTCAATCCCGTCTACCTGCCGACCGGTGTGGGAGAGGTTAACATAACGGAACTAAATGATGGGGAGCATGCAACATGGGTGGGGCGTGATTCTATCGTTTTTTTGGATGGGAACTATTTACAGGTTCAGAAGATTGATCCGGTTAGCTTGGATTTGAAAACATCTCCCATAACAATTCCCGGCTCAAGAGTTAGAGGAGGAAGAGGGGTGTATTCACAATATTCCATTTCTCAAAATGGAGTGCTGACCTTCATCGAAGGGTCTCCGATGAATCAGATGACGATGATGGAATTAGATGCGAGTGGGGAGGTAAGTAAGCTATATCATGAGACTGCCTTTTATGGCACCTTTAGAATTTCTCCTGACGGAAAATATATTGCGATAGAGGAGAAAGAAAGCGGTTATTATAATATCAAAATATTTGATGTTGAGCGAAAGCAATTTAGTTCAGTTACCAAGGAGATCCCGAACTATAGGCCTGTTTGGGCCAATTCAAGCAAGGCTATCTATTATTCTTCCTTCAGAAACAACAAGCCGGAGATTTATAGATACGATCTAACAACTCGAGCTGAAGAGAATCTTAATCTAAGTAAGGATACTGCGAGAATGAATGTTGAAGATGTTACAAAGGATGATCAGAAGCTAATTCTATTTTGGCGATTTAAGGGTGAATCCCGGTCTTATTTCTACTCCTACGACTTGGCAGGAGATGGTGTCCCGAAGCAATTATCTGAAAATGACCATTTTGAATGGGGATTCACTTTGTCTTCGGACAATAAGTGGGTGGCATATACTTCTGAGAAGGATATGAAAAGGGGGTATGAAATTTATATCAACCGGTTTCCTGAAATGAATAACGAAATTCGGATTTCGGATGGTGGTGGGGAGGAACCGAAATGGTTGCCGGATGGTTCGGGAGTTTATTATCGCAACGGCTCACAGTGGATGAAGGTGTCGTTGGATCTCGAGAGTGAACCGAAAGTCGGTAAGCCTGAACTTTTCTTTGAAGGGGATTACGTGAACGTCTGGGGGCCTTCCCATGACATCTTTCCGGATGGTCGTATTTTATTGCTGGAATTGGAGGAGTGGGTGCAGCCGACGGAGATTGATGTGATCATCAATGCCTTGGATGTGAAGCCTTGAGGGTTAGTCCTGACTGAATCGTTTCAGGGCGTGCATATTGACCTCGATGCCGAGGCCCGGTTTTTTGGGGATGGCCAGTTTTCCGTCAATCAGTTGCAGATCGTCCTGGACGAGTTCCTGCCGGAGCTTGGAGTCGGTTAGTTCGGCGGGAAGGTATTCGAAGTAGGGGCAGTGCGGGGTGACGGCGGCAAGGTGGGCGCTGGCGGAGATGCTGATCCCGGTTTTCCAGCAGTGCGGGATTATTTGCCGGCCCCGCTCGGCGGCCATGTCGCAGACTTTAATGGCTTCGGTCAGGCCTCCGACGCGGCCGACGTCCGGTTGGGCGATGTCCACTTTTCCCCGGTCCATCAGGTCGGCGAATTCGTGTCGGGTGGTTTGCCATTCTCCGGCGGCGATGCGGATGCCGCTTTCGTCGTGCATCCGTGCGTAGCCGTCGAGGTCGTCCACCCAGAGCGGGGTTTCGAGAAAATAGACGTCGAATTCTGCCCAGTCACGGACGGTGGCGAGCGCCCGGTCGGCGCTGCCCCAAGCGTACTGGACGTCGACCATAAGGGTGAAGTCCGGGCCAACGGCTTTGCGGCAGGCGGCGAGTACCTCGGTGACCTTGTCGTCGCTCTCGTGCATGCCGGTGTGGTTGTACGGGCCGAATAGAGTGATCTCGAGTTTGGCGGCGCGGAAACCGATTTCCTTGGCGTTTAGCACCCATTCGACGAGGGAATCTCGGTATTGATCCAAGCCGGTGCCGTTGGGCTGGAGGGAGGCGTAGGGTTGAATGGCTTCGCGCGGGGTGCCGCCAAGCAGTTGCCAGGTGGGTTTGTTGGCGGCTTTGCCTCGGATGTCCCACAGCGCCATGTCGATGGCTCCAATGGCATTGATGACCGCGCCCCGTCGGCCGTTCATGCAGCTGCCGACGTAGAGTTTTTGCCAAAG
>CALIBP010000163.1 GCA_938048165.1 uncultured Alphaproteobacteria bacterium
TGAAGTAGTTGTCGACGATCGTGTCGAGCGGCTCGCCCTTTTGGTCAGCGAGACCGTCGAAATATGCCTCAACCCCTTCGGTCCAGGTAGGACCAGGCAGGATCGAATTGACCCTTACTTTCGTGCCCTTAGTCAGTTCCGCAATGCCGCGTGTTAGGCCAAGGATCGCGGTCTTTGTAACCGAATAATGCACCATCTGCGGCAGCGGCTTGACCGCCGCCTCGCTGGCCATGTTAATGATCGAACCCTCACCTCGCTTTAACATCGCGGGCAGGAAAATCCGGCTCATCCTAACGGCCGACATCACGTTGACATTGAAGTAATGCATCCAGTCGTCGTCGGTCAGATCCTCAAACGGCTTGACGGAGAATATCCCAACATTGTTGACGAGCACATCAACTTCGCCTTGCGCCTGTGCAAAATCAGCTAAAGCTTTGGCGTCGCCAGCGTTTGTCAGATCGGCGGCAACTCCTTCGACGGACCCCAGGGGCGACAGATCATTAATGCAGGCTGAAACCTCTGCCTGGGTAAGCCCGTGTACAATCAGCCGGGCGCCTTCCTTTAGATAAACCCGCGCCGTAGCTTTGCCGATGCCGGAACCTGATCCGGTGACAAGCACTAGCTTATCTTTCAAACCCAGATCCACTTCAGTCTTCCTTTTCAATATTGGATGATTGAGGCGGAGACGATCGCCGGAAGATGCGCGCCATCAGAGCTGAGATTTCCACACGCCACATATCGATGCCGACGGCCATCAGGATGATCAAACCCAGAACCACGTTTTGGATTGAAGAAGGCGCCGCATTGAGGTTCAAACCATTCTGAACAATCACAATGGTCATTGCACCCATGAGCGTTGCAAGGATATTGCCACGTCCTCCTGCCAAGCTGGCCCCACCGACAACTGCTGCAGCAATGGCTTGTAGTTCCAATGTTTGGCCATAGTTTGGCGAACCGGAGTTCAGTCGCGCAGACATCAAAATTGCGCCAACGGCGGTCATAAAGCCTGCGATCACAAAGGTCGTCGTCTGGACTTTGCGAACGTTAATTCCCGTAAGAACGGCAGCTGCAGGGTTACCACCTACCGCGTAGATCTCACGCCCCAACTTTGTGAAATTCATCATGAATGCGGCGAGTGCATAAAAGAAAATAAGATAGAAGAACGGCAGGGGGATATTGAAGAACTTTCCATAAAAAATTGGTTCCAGTGAGGGATCCAAAGAAAATATTGGCGACCCATTGTTAAATGTCAGCGCAAGTCCACGGAAAGCGATCAGCGCCGCCAAAGTCGTAATGAATGACGGGATGCGCCCATAGGCTGTAATCAGGCCGATGAACAAGCCCAAAAGCCCCCCAGCAAGCAGGATCAGCGGCACGGCCAGCACCAATGGTATGCCCATGAATTTCAGCACTTGCGCAAGGATCATTGTCAAAAGCGCAACCATCGACCCTGAGCTCAAATCAATTCCGGCCGCAAAAATGACAATGGTGGAACCAATTGCGATCAATGCGACTATGCTGACTTGCAAGGACAAGTTTGACAGGTTTCCAGGGTTCAGGAATCGCTCTGTTGTTAAAGCCACGACCAGCGCGACAATTACCATGGCCGCAAAAGGCCCAATCAACTGAGTATCAAAAATCCGCTTCATGCGAATTCCTCCTCGGGCTTGGAAGGGGAGTTGTCAGCGGAGGCGCGCACGAGGTCGTCATGCGTCAAATCCGAAGCATTGACTGTGCGCACGATGGCGCCGTGCTGGACGACCGCAATTCGGTCGCTCATGGCGAGCAGCTCGTCATGGTCAGAGCTGATAAAGATAATGGCTTTCCCGGCGCGTGTCAGTTTGTTGATCAATTTGTAGACCGCAATCTTGGCGCCAATGTCGATGCCCTGCGTGGGCTCATCGAGGATCAGGATATCTGAATCCGAGAACAACCAACGCGCGATCACAATCTTCTGTTGATTGCCGCCGGAGAGGAAGTTGACAGTCTTTTCCTCAGCCTGTGTCGAGATTTCCAGATCACGGATCAATTCGTGGGTGGCTTGCTCTTCGGCCCAAAGGTTCAAAATGCCAAGCCGGCTTAGTCCACCTAAAGATGCTGCGGTGATGTTCCCGCTTGCCCGAAAATTGAAGAATAACCCGTCGAACTTTCGGTTCTCTGGGACCAAGGCCAAACCAGCGCGGATGGCATCGATCTCGCGACGGAAGCTGACAGGTTTGCCCTCCAGCCTGATCTGACCTGCCGTTAGTTCATCAGTCCCAAATAGGGCGCGCGCAATCTCGGTCCGGCCACTGCCCAACACGCCGCCGAGCCCAAGTACTTCTCCCCGGTGCAAGACGAAAGTTGCATCTTTGACACCCGACCTGGTAGCGAGGCCCTGCGCTTCTAATACGACGTCCGCAGTAGCATTTTGTTCTTTGGGGTAGTGCTCTCCAATATCTTCGCCAACCATGGCGCTGACAATTTTCGACACATTGATTTCTGTCTCGCCGCTTGCACGAACGACCCGTCCGTTGCGCAGAATTGTCACCTCATCGACAATCCGCTCAACCTCATCGAGCCGGTGTGACACGTAAAGAATTGCCGTGCCTCGTCGACGCATATTGCGCAAGAGCTGGTGCAGACGTTCTATTTCATCCTCACCCAGCGCTGCCGTAGGCTCATCCAGAATGACCATGCTGGCGTCCATCGCGATTGCTTTGGCTATTTCGACCAACTGTTGTTCGCCAACCGAAAGCGTCCCGGTGATCGTTTCGGGCGAGATGTTGACCTCCATTTCCGCCAACACGCGGGATGCATCAGCATTCACTTGGCCCCAATCGATAACCCCAAAGCGGGAACGCGGCATGTTGCCAAGAAAGATGTTTTCGCCAACCGAAAGGGTCGGTACGATTGAGAATTCTTGAAAAACAGTCGCGATGCCCAGATCGCGCGCCGCCTGCGGGTCGTTAATCGTGACCGGGTTGTTGTTGTGAAGAATCTGTCCACTATCCGGCTGTTGGACGCCGGACAGTGTCTTGATCATCGTGGATTTGCCGCAGCCGTTTTCACCCAGTAGCCCGTGGATAGACCCAGGCATCAGCCGGATGTTAACTTTGTCGTTCGCCAATACGCCTGGATAGGCCTTGGATACGTTGACAAATTCCCAAAGGGGTGTTGCGGGTGTCATCAGGTAACCTCGAAGATCGATTGTTATGCCCTCCGGCAGCACCCCAGAAGGGCACCGCCGGACAGCGGGGAGAGGTCCTCAGTACTCTTTGGACGGTTGCGGGAAGAGCTTTTCTGGTTCTTGTAAAACGCTTATCGCGCCCGCCTTGTCTTCGATAGATGTTGGCGTTTCGATCCAACCGCCAGGGTATGTACCGTTCAGCGCATCAATAGTGGCGTGCATTGCGGCTTTACCCATCAGGAACGGCGAAGTGTTAACTGTGGCGGTGATGTTACCAGCAGCGATTTCTTCTAGGCCAGATGTGTCGCCATCGTTGCCCAACAGCACGATGTCGGAGCGGCCAAGCGCCTTTGCGGCAAAAGATGCACCAATGATCATGTAATCATTTGCGGCAAAGATCATGTCCAGATCAGGATTTGACTGAAGAATGTCCATTCCAGCCGTGTTTCCACCCTCAACATTCCATTTACCGTCAATGGAAACGACGACGTCGAAGTTCTCGTTACCTTCGATACCATCAAGGAATCCACCAACACGCTCGGTCGAGTGATACCCTGGCTGGCCTTCGATGATACCAACCTTCAGAGGCTTGTCGCCATAGTTTTCAATAGCCCAATCAGCGATTTTATGAGTGCCGTTGCGCTGAGAGTACCCAACAACGCCATGGATCGGTGTTGGGAAGTTTGGGATGTCCGAGTTGATCATCAAAACAGCCATACCCTTGTCTACCGCCTGTTTCAAAAGCGGTGCCGCGGCAAATTCGTCATGGGTTCCGAAGATGATGGCGTCCACATCTTGGGTTAGAACATCCTGGATCATGCCCATCTGTCCATTTATGTCGGCACCCGACTGAGGCGCCAGCATAAAGACGTCCACACCAGCTTCCGCAGCAACTGCTTTGATGCCTTCGCCGATCGCAATGTAATAATTGAACTCGGTCGCCGGCGGCATGTATGCGATCCGGAACGTATCGTTTGTGGCCGAGATAGCGTCAATCGGTGCCTGTGCGCCCTCTTGCAGTGGCAAAGGCGTTGGATAGTTTTCCGCCGCTGCGATATTGGCCACTACGGCCACTCCCGCTGCCAGTGTGCTTGTCATTAGGGTTTTCAACATAATAGTCTCCTCCTGAGATCTGTAGGTTATCCATTAAATGGCGTATCGAGTACGCCGCGAACGCCGGGTTTGACGGCAAAGAGGCCGCCGGATTCCGGTTCTTTTTCTAGGGCTGCTTCATTGCTCAGCAGCCGTGAGGTCGTTATGAAAAGAGTATCGAGATCGGGACCGCCGAAGGCGCAGCATGTTGGTTTCCATACAGGTACTTCGATCACGCGGTCGATGTTGCCATCGGGCGCCACGCGCACAACTCGGCGGCCTTCCCATTCTGCGTTCCAGACACCACCTTCGGCGTCCACGCATGAACCGTCAGGCAGCCCAGGTTCGTCCTTGAAGTTCGCGTGAAGTCGACGATTCGAGACCGAACCGCTGGTTTGATCGTAGTCGAACGCCACAATTTCCCGATCCGGTGTATCTGCGAAAAACATTGTGGTGCCGTCGGGCGTGAAACAGGTGGAATTTGCGCAGGACACGCGGTCAATGATTGTGCGAACAGTGAAATCTGTATCGATGCTGATCACCGACGAATCAGCTTTGCCTGAAACTTCGTTCATGCCCCCGACGATCAACCGCCCCTGCCGATCGGTACGCCCGTCGTTCAGACGGGTCTCAGCGTTTTCCGCTTCAAACCACGTGACGATTGCCTCTTCGCCTGCCGCAGGATCAAACAGCACAACCCGGTCTGCGTAGGCAACTATCAGACCGCCAGCAGCGCGGGGTGCAAAGCAGCAAACGCGCTCTGGCATATTGTACGCAGTACTTTGAGATGTCGCCGGATCAAAGGACCAAAGCGCACAGCCCTCGATGTCAGTCCACCAAACCAAACCGTCCGCAGGGTTCCAGAATATCCCTTCACCGTGTTGATTTTTGCAATCGACAAGAAGCTCTGCGCGCAAAATATTTTCCTCCCCAGACGCGTTTCTGATATCTGATATACCAGCTTGCAAAATCTGGTGTATCAGATATTCTCAAACACGCAATAGTTTTTTTTGGAGGTGCGCGCAAATGGCGTTGGAAAGACCTAGATCCCTTCGGGAGCTCGCACTAGAACATCTACGTGACAGTATCGTTGACGGCTCACTGAAGATGGGACAGGTACTTTCAGAACGGAAAATCTCCGAAGAGCTTGGCGTGTCGAAGTCGCCGGTGCGTGAAGCCCTGGCGCAATTGCGAGACGAGGGATTGGTAAGCATAGAGCCCCAAAAAGGTGCGCGCGTCTTTTCCCTTTCGGAGCCAGAAGTTTCCCAAATTTGTGATTTCAGGCAGGCAATTGAAACTGCAGCGTTTGAATTAGCACTTGCGCGCGATCCTGCTGGACTTGCAAAAGAGATGCGGCGCGTAGTTGGCGAGATGGAGCGCGCGCGAGCAAACGGAAACGAAAAACGGTACCTCGCGCTCGACACCACGTTTCATCATTTGATTTTCGAGCACGCCGGTAACGACTACCTAACTGCAAGTTACTCGCGATATATCGGCAAGATTGCTGCGTTGCGTACGCATTTATCTAAATTGCCTCAACACACCGAACTTTCATTTGACGAACACACAGGTATCGCGATGGCCGTAAACGAAGGCGACTTGGAGCAGATCAAAGTGCTTCTCACAGAACACATCGACCGTACACGGCAAGCGTATAAGAGCGCCGCAATTGTCATGGAAGGAACGGTGGCAACTTAATCTCGAGCTACAAGGAGATTTTTTTGGGGGCGAACCTTTCGGGTTTGCCCTTTTTCGTTACAAAACACGATTTCTCTTTTTAATTGACATCTGAGATATCAGATGCCAATTATGAAATTGGGAGGATTTTGTTTGACCATTGTTGCGAAATATCAATCAGGCGGATCTCGTCCGCTGATCCAGCTGGATGATGTCGACAAAAGCTTCGGAACAAACCTCGTTCTGAAAAACGTTGACTTTGCCCTGATGCCGGGTGAAATTCATGCGCTTTGCGGCGAAAATGGTGCTGGGAAATCGACCTGCCTTGGCTTGCTCTACGGGCTTCACCAACCGTCTGCAGGCCACGTACTTTGCAATGGCAATAATCAGCAGATTGAAAGCCCATCACATGCGCAATCACTGGGCATAGGTTGCGTTTTCCAGGAACTCAGTTTGGCCGGCGCTCTCTCCGTTGCTGAAAACATCTTTGCCGGACGGGTACCAACGCGACTGGGGATCGTGGATTGGCCGGATCTTCGGCGCAGGGCTGAAGCACTGTTGGCTGAATTCGGTTTGGATATCGACGTTTCAAAACCCGTGGACAGCTTGCCCATCAGTTCACGTCAGATTGTTGAAATAGCAAAAGCGCTGTCGCTGAACTCCCGTGTTCTATTGCTGGATGAACCAACCTCCGCCCTTGCTCCAGATGAAGTGGACGCACTTTTCGATGTTTTGCGAACGCTGACGAAAAAGGGGATTGGGATTGTCTATGTCAGCCACCACATGTCAGAGATTTTTCGAATTTCAGATCGCATCACGGTGCTCCGCGATGGTCGCCGGATCAGTACTTTGCCTGCGTCAGAAACATCTCAGGAACAGGTCGTCGCCCAGATGATTGGCGGGGGACACCCAGGAGATGTTGATCGTTCCAGTAACGTCAGAAAAGATGAGGTGTTGAAAGTTCAAAACCTTAGCCATCCGAGCGAGTTTCAGGATATTTCATTCTCAATCCGGGCTGGCGAAATAGTGGGCATGGCTGGGCTGATGGGCGCACGTCGAAGCGAGATCGTTCGTTCAATCGTCGGTCTGCTGCAAGGCTCCGAGGGTGAAATCGAATTCGAGGGAAAAATCGTTCGGTTTGGTTCCCTGCGACAGGCAATGCGCGCCGGCGTTGGTTTCGTTCCCGAAGAGCGAAAGACGGAAGGTTTGTTTCTTGAGCAATCTCTAAGCGACAACCTTATTGCCGCCAGCCTAGCCGATCATAGTTCCAATGGAGTTATGCGAAAAAGGTCGATCAGGGCTGCAAGCCGATCTGCAATCGATGCATTTAGCGTAAAGGCCAGCAGCATTGATGACCCCGTCAGCGACTTGTCTGGCGGAAATCAGCAAAAGATCATGCTGGCCAAATGGCTCAAACGCACTCCCAAACTCCTGATTATCGAGGAACCAACAAAGGGTGTGGATGTCGGAGCAAAGTTCCAGATCCATACGGAACTGTTGCAATGCGCAGCTGCAGGTATGGCAATCCTAGTCGTTTCCTCCGACTTCCCAGAACTTGTTTCACTCTCATCTCGAATTCTAGTGGTCCATGAAGGCCGCCTTATGGGCAATGTCGATGCGACCGCAGCTACCGAGGAAACACTCCTTCAATTGGCTGCTGGAGTGCCAAACCCATCAACGAACAATCCCCACTCCAACCAAGCAGGAGCCAGCACGTGACCATGACCGCTCATGCCAACACACCGGTCAAGAGACCGCTTTTCCGCCGGATTTTGCAAGCATTTGTCGACATTCGCGAACTGACGCTCATTATGCTGATAACGGTGATCATTGTGGTGATGGCCAATATAAACCCTTATTTCTTTAGCTTTTCGAACTTTCGCGCTGTTGCTGTGGGCATGACGCCTACAGCCATCATTGTGATCGGCATGGCGATATTATTAGCCTCTGGTGGTTTTGATCTCTCAGTAGGGTCCGTGATGGCCTTATCTTCTACCGTCGTTGCGATGTTATTATTGACCGGTATGCCGATATTTATCGCAGTTCTTTGCGGTCTAATTATGGGTGGTGTTATCGGTGTAGCCAACGGTGTATTAGTGACCAGCTTTGGTATAAATCCCTTGATCGCAACACTTGGCACTATGTCGATTGCAAGGGGGATTGCGCTTGTCCTGACCGAAGGGTTTTCTGTATCCAGTCTTCCGTCTTCGTTTGCTTGGATTGGGAAAGCAAGTTTTGGCGGTTTTCCAGTGATTGTCATTGTTACCTTAGTGTTGGTGGTCTTATTCGATTTGGCCGTCCGGCACACGCGCTTTTTCCGGCAGGTTTATTTTATTGGCGCTAATGAAAAAGCGGCGATGCTTTCCGGAATACATGTAAATCGAGTTCGCATCATTCTTTACGCATTAACGGGAATTTTGGCTGCGTTTGCAGGGATTTTACTGGCATCACGTTTGATGAGCGGCACACCAACCGCTGGCAATGGCATTGAATTGCAGGTTTTGGCGGCAGCTGTCATCGGAGGTGCCTCGTTACGCGGAGGCGAAGGCACTATTCTTGGAGCGTTCCTTGGCGTCGTATTCGTAGCGTTGATCAACAATACTATGACCATGCTCGCTGTATCGATCTATTGGCAAATGATCGTGATAGGCGGCGTGCTCATAATGGCAGTTGCGCTCGACATGCTGATCCGAAGCAAACGAACTTGAAACGACCCCATCCACTAAATCAACAACCAAAGATCCAAAAATAGGGAGATCAAAATGACGAAACTAAAGTTAAACCGACGTAAATTATTATCAGCGGGTGCAGCCACGGGCCTTGCCGGCGCATTTGGATTACCAATGCTGTCAAACCAAGCGCTCGCCGCCGGGGAAGGAATGGAATATGTATTCCTGTCAGTGGTTACGCAAGTGCCATTTTGGGTAGATCATAGAGCAGCATTAGATGATGCTGCCGCAGCTTTAGGGGTGAAAACTCGTTTTACTGGACCACTTGACTTTGATACCGCAGGTCAAGCGCGCCAGCTTGATGAGTTGATCGCCCGTCGCCCAGCGGGCATTATGATTTTTCCAGGCGATGCTGCAGCAATGGCACCAGGGATTGACCGGGCGGTGGAAGCTGGCATCCCCGTTGCCTGCTTGACCGGCGATGTTCCAAACAGCCGTCGTTCAACATTCTTTGGCATTAATGGTTTTAACGCTGGTCGGATGGGCGGCGAAATGCTTGCCCAGGCTATTGGAGGTAAAGGCAAAGTCATATTGGGTACGTTCCCGGCACCTTCGGTACTAGAGCGCGTTGACGGATATAAGGCAATATTCGCGGAGAAATACCCTGAGATTGAAGTGGTCGATGTGGTAAATGATAAAGCCGATCCTTCCTATGCACCAACGGCCTATTTACAAGCAATCCAAGCCAATCCTGATATCGTTGGTATTGGTGGCACTGACGGAGATAGCGGTAAAGGAGCCGCAATTGCGGTGAATGAAGCAGGACGCAAAGACATCAAAATTGTGGCTATGGACCGCAACGATGACATGCTGCCTTATATTGAAGATGGTACAATTCATGGTGCCGTAGCGCAAAAATCTTATATCGAGGCATTTCTCGCAGTCCATATGCTTCATTGGCAGAATACCGATGGCATCAAAGTTGTACCCGATTGGAGAGCTGCAGGCATAAATCCTCTTCCTGAAACTGTTGATACTGGAGTTATGCCAATTACGGCCGACAATGTTGGACAGTTTAAGCACGTCTAAAAACTAACCCGGCGCAAAAATTTGCGCCGGGGAAACAAATATTATGGGATGTCAGCTTCTTGGAGCAGTGGGAAATAATAACGCTTAAGTTAGAAGAACTTAAACTTGATGTACTTCCTGGCATAGGTGGCCGCTTGTGGGACATCAAAATTCACGGTAATTCGCTACTTTTCCAAAACCCTGATTTAATCGGAGTTTCGTTTGACTTCAATGACATGGCAGCGCTGCCCACGCGGTCTCCTCAATTTGGCTTTCCACTGTGGGGAGGTGAAAAGACCTGGATCGCCCCTGATACTCTATGGTCAAACGGGGCGCCCTTCCCCGCGCTGGACAGCGGAACCTACAAAGTCACCTCACAGGACGGCACTCACCTAGAAATGGTCAGCGCAGTTTGTCCGGTCTCCGAATTGTCGGTTTCTCGACGTATAACGCTTATTTCCGCTACATCTTGGAGAATTGAACATCAGCTAAGAAATCATGGCAATGCAACGCGGAAAACGGGGATATGGTCGGTAATGATGCTTGATAATCCTGCAAGAATTGCCGTTGGCATGGATCAGCCATCGTCCTTCACCGTCTTCGGATCTGACAAAGGATTGGTATCTTTAAAGCGCAACTGCGTCGTCATTGATTGCTCAAAACGACAGGAATTCAAGATCGGGTTGCCCAATCCCGACGGACATACTTTGATCAAATTTGGTCAGGATGGTCCCTGGTTGAAATGCTCTGTGCCGGCACCCCAACAGGACGACCAATATGCACACGATCACCCATTTGAAGTTTTCAATTCCGGCGACTACGATTATTGCGAAGCTGAGTGGCACTCGCCCGCCCAGAACCTCGAGCCAGACCAAGAATTACGCTTTGTGCAGTCGTTTCAAATTTGCCCAGACGGCCCGAAAACACAGACATTTTCAAATTGCAAGGAGCTCATTTCATGCATGTCTTGATCACCGGCGCCAGCGGCCATTTAGGGCGTAAACTTTTCGATGCCTTGAAAAGCGACCCTGGCCGTAAAGTTTCGGGCCTAGACATACGGCCAGTCAAGCACCCGGACATCCATACTGCGGACCTGTCAGGCAGCGACGATTGGGTTCACCTTCTCAAAGGGGTGGACGTCATCGTGCACCTCGCCGGGGATAGGGAGCCAAATGCCACTTGGCCCTCAGCAATCAAGCACAACATGGATGCCACGCTGACGCTCTATCACCACGCGGCGTCCATGGGCGTCAGTCGCGTAGTAATGGCCAGCTCAAATTGGTTGCATGGCGACAAAAGGTTCACGAATGATAAGCTTGATAAAGACACTCCCCCGGGTCCGATAAATGCATATGGCATGTCGAAGCTGTTTTGCGAGCGGACCGGCGCGTATTTTGCAGAACACCATGGATTGTCGGTTATCTGTCTTCGAATTGGATGGACGCAGTGGACCCATGACAATCAACCTGGGACACACATGGCAATGGGACGCTGGGGCCAAGAAATGTGGCTTAGCGATAGGGATTTTCTCAACGGCATGCGAGCAGCCGTTGATGCAAAGGATGTATTGTTCGCCGCTCTGAACCTGATGTCCGACAATCCAGGAATGCGTTGGGATATCGAAGAAACGAAGCAAGTGATCGGGTATTCCCCTCTCGATGGCAGCCCTGCAAAGATCACCCCGGTCATCCGGCTCAAGTCAGCTCTGAAAGACCTATTCTCAAATAGATTGCCAAGACAGTTGGAGAGTCGGTTCCCTGAATGGTAGCGCTTCACTTTCTGGCCAGCTATGGACAAAAGTCATTCCCTCGACTGTTGGCAATTTGTTTGGCATCAGGATTTGCTTGCCCTACGCACTCTTAATGTAGTTTTCAGCGGCATTGGGCCATGCAGCATCGGTTAGTTTGGGCTCAAAGTAGCCTTTCGCGGCGTGGATCAGCAACTTCTGCTTTGGGCCGTACATGGCTTTTTTAGCCATGAATATCATTCCACCGCACGTTCATGATATCTGGACTTGATCCTGTGCCTCATACCAGTCAGCTATCTTTTGGCAGAGCATCCCTTTCCACATTTCAAAAAACAGCACCTCAGACTCACCGTCTGGCGTAAAAGAAAGGTGGTTATTTTCGTCTGTCGCCCAAGTGCCAAGATACTCACCATCTCTCGTAACGACCGGACCATCATCGCAAAGATTAATCTTAAAGCGATATGGCTGCGAGAGATGCTCTTCCGCGGC
>CALIBP010000164.1 GCA_938048165.1 uncultured Alphaproteobacteria bacterium
GTCTATGTCGTCAGCATCCAGCCCGGCGAGGAGACGGCTAAGGCCATCGCCACCCGCAGCGCCATGGGCGCGGTTGGCGCAACCTACACGCAGTATCAGGCCGGCCAGGCCATGCGCGAAGCAGCGCAGAACCAGAGCGGCAACGGCGTTGGGATCGGTGTAGGCCTGGGCGCCGGCATCGGCATCGGCCAGGCTATGGCCGACGCCATCCGGCAGGGCATGCAACAGCCGGCGCAGCAACCGTCACCGAAGGACGGGCAGCAACCTCCCGCCGGCGGCGTGACGACAGCCCCGGCCACCAAGGCTCAAATCGAGCAGGCATTGGTTAACCTCGACTTGCGCCTGGCGAACGGCGAGATTAGCGAAGCAACTTACAACAAACTGCGCGAGAATCTGGAGAAAGCCCTGCAAAATGCCAGCAGATGACATGCGCCATCTGCTCAGCGGGCCTGGTGCGCGAAAATCTGGACAAAGCCCTGCAGAATGCCAGAGCTAACACATCACATAAACCTGGAAATAGGCTTCAGCCTAACAACAGCATGGACAAAAGCATTCATCTCAATTCAGCATCCTGATAGACCCATGTCTTGAACGGATACACCAACACAATCTCAGCGATATATATATATCGGTCATCGCACTACGCGCCATGCCCCGCGGACTGAACACGCTGCCGAAATCGAGATATTTGGAAAGAACAAAGAGGCAATGGTGGAGGAATGGGTGTATTGCGTCGCGTTTTATGGGGATACAACAATGTGGGTGTAATCGGGTTTATTTAAATTTTATTGATGCCAAAGACATCCCCGATGAGTATTTGTTACCCGGAAAGAGTGGACACGCTTTATTAAGCATCTTCATATTTCAGCCTCAGGGGGGAGCATTCCACGCCTAACTATATCCCTCATAGCGCTTGGAATTGCAAACCAACGGCTCTCAACCACTGCAACTCATTGCGGCGTTGGAGCAAGCGGCTTTAAGGCGTTTTTTAGATTTCCTGACCCACATACTTGGCTCTTGATTATTTGCGTATGGCGGGCATCTCATCCAACCAAGATAAATCCCTTCCGATGACTAATTCAGTCATTGTCGCGTGATGGGTATTTTTCATTGGAATCAGACGCATCTGAAATCCATGCCTGCGAGCCATTTTCTTAACCTCTTCTGCGTCATCATATGTCATCAGAAAATCGCCCGCGAGCGACTCGCATACTGTAAAGAGATGCTCATGATCAACCTGGTGATGTCTATATAGCCTTCTGCCCGCTTTCTTGCCACCGGCAGTATAGGGGGGGTCAATAAAATAGACTACATCCTCACGGCCGGCAAACTGTGTCATTACTTTTAATCCATCGTCGCACCGGAAATCAATCCGATGTGCAACATGATTAAGGCCGATCAGTCTCTGAGCAAGCGTCTTCGGATACCAACGCGAACCGATTCCTTTTCCGCCCTCTCCATACCTTATGAAGCGAGAGCCTTCGGCAAGAATTCCGCCGTGCAATGTTCGGTTCTTGAGGATTGTCTGAAACGCCTTTTCTCTTTTGGTCGCTGGAGTTTGCCGCAGTTCTTCTTCGACGGCTTCTCTCGTCATCGTGAATGTCAAGATTCGATGGGCCAGCCACTCCGCGTCACCGCCTACGATGGTTTCCCACACTGCTGCTACTTCATCATCTAATTCGGCCATAACCACCCGTTCAACTAAATTCTCAATGAGAGCAGTAAGACTGATGATCCCGCCGCCAGCAAAGGGTTCAACCAGGACGTGCGGTTTGCTCTTCAGAGTGGCCATCCAACATCGGAATATCGGTACAAACCACGTTTTCCCCCCCGGGTAGCGAAAAGGACTTCGCTGTGGGACCGATGACACGTTTACCGGACGCGGCAACACGGCTTTCCCCGAATATTCAGAGAAGAATGAAGGATGTCTCTGCGTCATCATTGCTAAAGCGGTCTCGCGATAGCACGGTTTGTCAAGGATGCTTCCAGTTACCGGTCGATCTCCGGGCAAATGTATCTAAATTTTAAGGTCGCCTGCGATCAGGCGCAGTGTTAGCGATCATACTCGCCGCCCGTCAGACATCTGGACTTAACGCTTAGGCTTCTGGTCTTGTCTGGCTTAGGCATGTTGCAAGCGATGTGACAAAGAACGGCGGAGTTTTCATCTGTGTAGCACAGGTATGCGTGATTAGAACTACTAGTGGAAGGCGATGTCTATCTGACAATGCCGGCAATGCTGGACGTTCAGCATTTTCAAGACGAGTGGATGACATACGCAATCTGCCTGGCCAAGCAGATTGATCTCGGGATTCTGAGGATGTGGTAGGGGATGCTGTAGTCGACTTCGACACCATGCTCCCGTTCGCATTCAACACGACACAGACTGTCCAATCTCCTGTTTGTCTCCTGCTCGTCATCCATTGCGATTCAGAATTCTCAATGATGGTCATCTCGCCTGATTAAGCTGAGCCAAATTACGGGATCAGCCCAAGAGTCATGCCTGGAATTGCGTTGGATTGGGCAGCAACAACAATCATCCAAACATATCGTGCAGGAGATGGTGCTAGTGTTTCGTTAGGTTAGATTTTATATTCCTTAGGTCGTGCAGTTATATGGGTAAACATACATATATATATTGTGTTGAACTGACCGCCGAACAAACAACGGACGGAACTTGAGCAATTGATTCGCACCGGCAAGGTCCCGTCCCGCACCAACACCAGAGCGCGTATCCTGCTTCTCTTCTAAGCGATCGCAGCAAGGCCAGAAGCGCACGGGCCAGGAGGTCGCCGAGGCGTTCTTATACAGCAAGGTCGCTGTGCGGAATGTGCGCCAGCGCTTCTTACAGGGTGGGTTGTAAGACGGCCTTTGTGGTAAGGAGTGGTCAGGTGTGCCACCTAAGTTTACCGGCGAAGTTGAAGCCTGGCTGACCGTGCTGCGCGCAGTGATCCGCCAGAGGGCGTGACGCGCTGGACATTGCGCCTGCTGGCCAATAGGATGGCGGAGCTGGGCCACGTGGGCTCCCTCAGGCATGTGACCACTGGGGAGATACAAAAAACGTCCTCAAGCCCTGTTGCCCGAATATTGCCGAGTGAGAGATTTCGGCGCCGGCGAGGCAATGCTTAGATCGGCGCTCGGTGCATCCCGGACAAGGCCCCCCCTGGACTGCGCAGTAGCAGCCTGGGAAGTATGTCGCAATCAGGCGGCTGTCAAGGTGATATGGCAGTTCATCATCGCCGATGCCAGAATCAAGATCAAGCGCCCCATTCGGTTATAGAAAATAACCTAGCCTAACTCTTCCGTGCTTTCGGGTATTTTCTACGCTTCGGCAGAATTCTGCTCCAAGCGTTATCCCAACCCGCCTGCCAGCAGGTAAAGCCAACCGTTGGGGAGAGGGTAGCAATTTCCTCCGAGAGATGTTGTAACGATATAAGATATGAGCGGCATGGTTGAGGGAATTGATTTCAAAATCGAGCGATTGCCTAAGGGGTTGCAAGATAAATTTCGTGGGCTCTACTTGAACGGCAACGGCAGTGAACCCGTTCAGTATTTGCGTCCCAACGAAATCTATTTGGGGGACGCTAGACATCTCTTGCCCCAAATAGAGCCTAATAGCATTGATCTAAGCGTTTGGTCACCACCCTATTTTGTTGGTAAAGAGTATGAGGCACATCTATCGTTTGAAGATTGGCAGGACCTTTTGAAGACAGTTATCCGTCTTCATTTCTCAATAGTTAAACCAGGAGGATTTCTAGTTATTAATATAGCCGATATTCTAGTCTTCAGAGATCCTTCTATGCCTCGTATTCAAGCTGAAGCGGTGAATAGGAAGCGGTCACCTGTCACAAGAGAGGATGTATTGAGGGCTATGGCTGAGCATCCTGATTACAATCGCTATCAGCTAGCCAAACTCCTTGGGTGTAGCGAGCAGACCATAGATCGCCGCCTTCATGGGAACAATATAAGAGGCGGAAAATACGAGTCGCAAACGCGCGTCAAGATTGTTGGGGGCCTCGTAGAGGAATGGGCATTGAGCGCGGGATTTTATCCGTATGATCGTCGGGTTTGGGTGAAAGATGCTGCCTGGGAAAGCTCGCGGTGGGCCAGTCTCTCCTATCGCTCTGTAGACGAGTTTGAGTATCTGTATTTCTTCTGGAAACCAGGCATTACCAAGTTTGATAGAAATAGGCTCTCTGCTGACGAATGGAAGAATTGGGGATCTAGGGGAGTGTGGTATTTCCCCTCTGTAAGAGCGAATGACGATCATGAGGCCAAATTCCCCATAGAATTGCCTACTAGGGTAATTCGATTGCTTACTGACCCTGGCGATATTGTGCTTGATTGCTTTATGGGAAGTGGGACAACCGCAGTAGCAGCCTTTCGCACAAACCGGCAGTACATTGGAATAGAAATTATGGAAAGATATGTAAACTTAGCGCGTCAAAGAGTGGCAGCGGAGAATTTCATTACAGAGAGGTAACAACGCCCCTTAATCCTAAAAACTTGATTTGGGTCGTCTTGAAGAAATCGAGAA
>CALIBP010000165.1 GCA_938048165.1 uncultured Alphaproteobacteria bacterium
ATGAACATCAGGGATATTCTGAGCAGGCTGTGGCGGTGCTGGCGCAACCGGAAAGGACGGCCTTTGATATCTTTGACGCCCGGCTCTGTGAACTTGGCCGAAAGTTTGAGGATTTTCGTAATGCCGAGGACAGCGGTGCTGTCATCACCGCAGATACCGCCGAGGCTCTTGCAGATCAAATAGGTATTGATCCAGCCGCCCTGACCGCCTGCCTGCAGCAATGTGAGGCACTTGCGGCATCGGGAGAGGCGGATATTTACGGGCGGCGTTTTGATCCTGCAACATTACTGGCACCGCCATATTGCGCTGTGCGGGTAACCGGCACGCTGTTCCATACACAGGGCGGGTTGCTGATCGATGGCCAAGCGCGGGTGAGGCGGGCCGACGGAGGGGTGTTCGAAACGATCTACGCCTGTGGAGGCGCGGCTTGCGGTGTGTCCGGACCGGATGTTTCAGGATATCTGTCAGGCAATGGCTTGCTTACGGCGCTTTCGCTTGGGCATCTGGCGGGATCATCTGGCGGAGGCGTCCGGCAGCCAGAATAGCGAGATACAGGGCTTGGAGTTCAGAATTTTCCTTTGTCCTGAATCGCTAAAATCTTTTGTGCTGGCGGAAATGCCAATCGACCTGATGCGATTATTGTTGTTAGTGTTCCCGTCTCACTTCACTGGGTGTATTTCACATGACCACGCAAAAATCCGCTTTGGTAACGGGCGCTCAACAAGGCATCGGCGCCGCCATCGCCTCCGTTCTTATCGACGCGAATGTCAATGTTGTGATGAACTATCTGGATGACGACCGAGAGGTCAGCCGGCTGGTGGACATTGCTACCGGGAAGGGGGTTCGTGCAAAAGCCCTACGAGGGGATGTAACTAACCTGAAACAGGCCCAGATGATGGTCGATGCGGTGGATGAATTTGGCGGCATTGATTTTCTTGTCAGCAATGCGGCGATCTATCCTCGGTCAAGCTTGCTTGAAATGACAGAAGATGAGTGGGATCAGGTGTTGTCGGTGAATCTGAAGGGATGTTTTTTTGTTCTTCAGGCAGCGGCGAAGAAAATGATTGCATCTGGCCGTGGCGGGGCCATCGTCACCTTGTCGTCTGGCGCTGCCGTCAAGGGCGCTGTGCATGGCGCACATTACAGCGCTAGCAAAAGCGGGCTGTTCGGTCTTACAAAATCAGCAGCACTGGAATTGGCGCGGCAGAATATCAGGGCCAATGTCGTGGCGCCGGGTCTTGTCGATACTGACCAGCCACGAATTGAATTTTCGGACGAAGATATGGATCGTTTGTGGCAGATATTGCCCCTGGCCGGCAAGACTGAGCCTTCGGATGTTGCGGATCTCGTGATGTTTCTGCTTTCCGATCAAGCCCGCCGGATCACCGGTCAGATCATTCATGTCAATGGCGGTGGCTTGCTGGTTTAGAAATGAGACGCAGATCGGCCTACAGCCGCTCATCCGGTGCTAGTTTCTGACTATGGATCCTGCGTGACCGATTTTTGGTCCACATTATTGCATTGCACCGAGCGGGGCCCGTAGCGGCAGGATTTAAGGCGCTCAATTCTGGTGCAGTAACCACTAGTTCGGCTTGTCCGAAATTGGCATGGTGGATGCCGATATCTGACATATGAGACTGAAAAATTTCAACCTTACGAGTCAGATCAGTCGGGTCTGGCAGTACACGCATGGTATAGAAAGTCGAGAAAGCAGGCACTGTCTCCGGAAATTCCTCCTGATCATCCACAAGCATGGAGATGTCCAGAACCGGTCCGCTCTTGCGCAGTACCTTGCCGGTCAATCTGTGCCCCGGCTTTACGCCTGTAACAGCATCAGGTGGTGTCATCCAGATTGAGGCGTCCAGCTGCGGCCAGCCAAACATCTCGCGTCCAACGCTTATTTCCTCGGCTGAATCGCAATAGAGAAAGGGATCATAGAACCCGTTGACACCTTCAAAATGAACGGCAAGCGCCACAACTGCCTCGCGGACAGTGGTACGCTCAGGATGGCGCGCCGCAAAATCACTGCCAAATCCGATATCGCAAACCAGGTCATGGATTGTAAACCGAACCGGAGCGCCGGGAATAAGTTCAAGCGGCGCTGGCACCAATGCCGCCGCCGCCGCCTGGTCGCAATCACAGACCACTGTCAATGAACGACCGCGGAAGTGCCAGGGAGGTGGGCCATAAAGTGATGATTTGCCGGTGACATCCAGCGGGGCCGTAAAACCCCCAAGCTTGCCTGACATGACTAAATCATCTGGCTGGTCCGGCCATTGCGGCAAACACCCTCGCAACAAAGGCGTCACGCTCGGCAAGGCGGTCTTCATCATAAACAGCGGCGTCGACCTGCTCATCCAGACGGGCAAGATCGATATCACAGCCTAACAGAATGTCTTCCAGAACAGCTTGCCGGTCGCGCATGGCATATACTTCGGTCGCAAGCGCCAGAACAACCCGCATCATATCGGATTTGGAAACGTTGGAGAAATAGTCGCCTGATATCCCTTGCGTATTGTCTTCCATATTCACGCCTCCGGCTTCCGGCCCATGGTAACGTGATAGCGGAACTTGCCCATATAATTGCCCTTCGCACCGCCCCATTCGGAATGCGCTTCGGTTAGTTTGGTTTCAAGGCCGGCGTCCCGGTAGGTCTGTTTCAAATCCATCTGGTGGTAGTCACGCCAGAAGGGTTCACCGTTATGTTCCGTATCCCAGTCCATTAGAAAGGCGCTAAGCGGGTCAAGACTGGCATAACTTGGCAGTTCCAAATTTGCTAACACGCCACCTGGCGCCAGCACACGTGCAGCTTCATTCACGATATTTTCAATAGCCCTGGTTGGCACCTCGTGGAGAAGCAACATGCAATAGATCAGATCAAAATGACCATCAGGAAAAGTCATTTCCTCGGCATTCATCTGGCTGAAATGCATGGGCTTTTCATGTTCTATTGCGCGATGTCTTGCAAATTTCAGCATTGGTGCTGCCAGATCGATGCCCCAATGTTCCGCCTCGGGCAGCGCATCAATTAACGGATAGCCCTTATAGGCAGGACCACATCCCATATAAAGCACACGTTTGCAGTGGCGGTCAGGCAATACGCTGACTAGCGCGCGTCCCATTTCGTCTCCCGCTTTGCCATAGCGGTGCATGGTATATGTCGCGACCCCTATTTCATAGACAGGTCCTGCGAGCGTGTTCTTATGAAAATTCCCGGGCTGTAAATGAAACTCGGTATTGTCATAATAGTCAGGCATCATCAGATCCGGGTTCAGGGTAAGCGATCCGGCCGCCTGGTCTTCGCGATCAAGTTGCTCCTCTATATCGGGCCTGCGCTGTTCAAGCCCATAGATGACTTCCTGCCACATGGCTTCCTGGCTCAAACGTTGCAGTCCCCGCGATGCCTGATAAAGCGGATTTGCCCCCAACGTGGCCTGCATGAACTGACTGTTCCGAAGCTGTTCTTCTGACGGATCCTCGGCGGCGCACCACCCCTCGAACTCCTGTCTGAGTGTTGGCATCAATTGACCGGCAACAAAAACCTTGAGACCTTCTACAAGATCGAGGCGGGCCTGATGCTTCCTCGAAATTCTCATATCCATGACCGCAATCCCCCATCAGGAAAACAACAACAGCGAAAAGAGTACAGGTGCGATGAAAGGCTTGTCCAGCTTGTCTTTGGTTGCTGAAGATTTACCGCAGGTGCTGGACGACATCAGCATCTCCGGCGGCGTTGGAAGCACGGCTTCCATAATCATCAGGCCGCAATTCAAGGCAATGTTATGTTAAGTTTTCAGGTGTTGTGTCGAAGTGGTGTGACCCATGGGAGGTAAATCGATTTGGAACAGGTCAGAAACGGGTATTTGGATTGTGAATGGGGTCAGTTGCATTATCGCGCTGTCAGTCTGGAGACTGATCTGCCGCTATTGGTCATGTTGCATCAATCTCCACTGTCATCGCGGAATTATCAGGCATTATTGCCGCACCTTTCAGATAAATTTCGCGTGATTGCTGTTGATACCCCGGGCTTTGGTCAATCCGCCCCCCCTGATGATGTCTGGAATGTCGAATCCTATGCGCGGGTGCCTCTCATTTGTGCAGACAATCTGGGGGTAGACAGGTTTCATTTGTTTGGTCGGGCCACTGGTGCGGTCTTTGCTTTTGTGGCCGCGCTGATGGCACCGGAACGGGTGTCCCGCCTTCTATTGCACGGCATGCCTGTCTACACCGCTGAGGAACGCGCAGACAGGTTGGATAATTTTGCTCCACCCTATGAAATAGATGATGACGCGAGTCATCTGAACTGGATATGGGCACGGATAAAATCGGAATATCCCTGGATTGACGGGCGTTTGGCAACGCAGTTCTGCAAGGATTTTCTTAATGCGGGACCGGATTTTGCCACCTCTTACAGATCTATCTGGCAATATGATCTGCCGGCCGGTTTTGCAGCTGTTGGCGGAACGTTACCTTGCCCGACGCTGTTGATTGGCGGTGGTGCCGACCGTATCAGCTTCATGCATGAACGGGCATGCGCGCTATTGCCGGCAGCGCGACATGTGTTTTTGGAACAGGCAACAGATTTTGTGGCAGAGCAGCAACCTGATGAATTTGCAGCTCTTTTGGCCAGTTTCCTTAATGACTAGAGAATTGGAGACAATTGCAATTCATTGTTGAATGTCATGGTGTCTGATAGGTTTTGGGATGAGGTGTTCGAGACACGCCGGAGTCGTCCGGTCATTCGGCACTTTGACCGGGACTATTGACCCGGGGGAGGCGGTATCCGGAGCAGGCATGCGAAAGGCTATAAGAGCATGAGTTACGATCAACCCGGTTGGGCGCAGTGGGTTATGCAATGTGAACAGGCGAACCTCAATCTCGATTACCTTGAAGCCGATGAGGTGTTCAAGGCATGCCAGCGTTTGCAAGGATTACTGTCCACGCTTGAAAATATGGCGGATGCCCAATCCGAGACGGCCTCTGTTTTCCAGCCGGAAGAGTATTCAACTTGACCGCGCTTGCCAGAGCATCGGTTGCAGAGCTGTCGTCTTTTCTGGTTGACCGCAAGGTCAGCTCGGTTGAATTAACCGAAGCCCTGATCCGCCGAATTGAAGCGAAGAATGCAGAATATCGTGCCTTTCTGACATGCACATTTGATCTGGCTCTGGAACAGGCAAGGGAGGCTGATGATCGCACAGCCCGAAATATCCGGCGTGGGCCGCTGGATGGAGTTCCCGTTGCATTAAAGGACGCTTACGATACGAGGAATATCCGCACCACTGTCGGCTCAGGTCTGTTCAAGGATCGTGTCCCAACGGCTGACAGTGCTGTTTGGGAAAGGTTGAGGCGGGCTGGCGCTGTATTGCTTGGGAAACTGGAATGTACGGAATTCTGCCTTGGTGGACCGTCACCTGATACGGCTTTTCCAATTTCGCTGAACCCACATGACACCAGCCGTTATACCGGTGGTTCATCCAGCGGTGCCGGTGTTGCGCTGGCAACAGGCATGGTCCCGGCGGCAATTGGATCAGATACCGGCGGGTCGATCCGTATACCGGCAGCATTTTGTGGGGTGGCTGGCATAAAGCCGACCTACGGCCTTGTCAGTCTTCGCGGGTTGTTTCCGCTCTCCGGGTCACTCGATCATGCCGGGCCAATGGCGCGTAGCAGTCAGGATTGCGCGCTCCTTCTTGATGCGATCATGGGTCACGACCCTTTGCACCCGTCAAGTTCCAGACGGCAAATTCCTCCAACATCGCCCGATATTTCCGACAATTGTCGTGGCCTTGTCATCGGTCACGTGACAAATTTTTCCGAAGCTGAAGGCGTCAGCGAGGAGAGCCGGGCGGCATGCCGCCGGGCGCTGGATGTATTTCGTGATCTCGGCGCCGAGATAAGAGAGGTGCGTCTTCCCAGCCTTTGGGATTATACCGTCGCCAACACGACCATCATGACATCCGAGGCCTTCGCCATTCACCATGCGCGCTTTCGCGAGAAACTCGGTGAGGTGAGTCACCTGACACGGCATCGCATTGCTCTCGGTGCCTTCATCAGCGCTGCTGACTATCTCAGGGCGCAGAAAGCAAGGCGCGTCCTGACCCAGACCACATTCGATCTGATGACTGAACATCGACTAGATCTTCTTTGTTACCCGGGAATGTTGGGGGATCCGCCCCATATCGATCAGGTGCCACCCTACTATTACCTTGACACACCTTTGATTACAGCACCGGCAAACCTGACCGGAGCGCCAGCTGCCTCCGTTCGTGCCGGGTTTTCAGCCTCCGACATGCCTATGTCCTTTCAACTAACAGGACACATGTTCGCAGATGGCAAGGTGCTCGCGGCAGCACATGCCTATGAAAGGGCAACCCCCGAATTTTCAAGATTGGTGGAGTGATACAATGATGGTCAACCGACGTTTCATGGATTTCCCCGAGGGACAAATTCACTATCGTGAGGCCGGCTCGCCGGGGAGCCCTCGATTGATGCTACTTCATGCGTCACCGGGCTCTTCCAAACAACTGGAACTTCTTGTGGAACAAATGTCCGAGAATTTTCACGTCATTGCACCGGATACACTTGGCAATGGCGACACAATGGCACCATCGCAGGAGCAGCCTGAAATTGCTGATTATGCGGCAGCGATGAAGGCCTTCGCTGACGGGCTTGGCTGGCAACGCTTCCATCTTTATGGAACGCATACTGGCGCGCGGATAGCAACATGGCTGGCATTGAATGAAGGCGCACGAGTTGACCGTCTGATACTCGATGGATTTGGTCTATACACGCCGCAGTCTCTGGATCAGATACTGGACGTCTATGCCCCTAATATTGTGCCGGATACACAGGGTCTGCATGTGTTGCAGGCCTGGCAGTTGTGCCGCGACCAGTATATCTGGTTTCCCTGGTTTCGTAAGGAGGCGGACCGGCGAGTGCCACATGACCTTCCGGACGCTGAATTTCTGCACAATAAATTCGTCGAAGTGATCAAAGGTATTCGCACCTACCATAAATCCTATCTGGCGGCATTTCGCTATTCGATGCGTGAACATGTACCGCAGATCAGGCATCGTACCCTGATCACCTGTAGCGAAAATGATCTGGTCCGCCCGGTCTATGAGGAGGCGCGCACCCTGCTGGATGGCGCGGAAAGTTGCCTGACGCCGGGTATTCGCACTGTCGAAGCAGCACAAGAAACCAGTGTGGCCTTCACCCGGTTCTTGCTCTCGGATTGACGGCGCCAGGGGCGGGCAACAGACGGGCCATTAGAATTTATTCTCCCGCCTTGGGGCTTCGCATCTGGGTTACGCTTATCAGGCCACTTGCGCAGATCATCGTGATGCCGATTAACTCCGGCACCAGCGGCGTTTCTTTAAAGATAAAGAATCCAAATGCAAGGGCCCATACGATCCGCAGGTAATCTAGGGCACCAATTAGCATTGAGGCCGAGAACCGATAGGCAAGGATAATGAAAGAGTGAACGCCAAGTGCGACAACTCCCAACAGCAGGACCCACAGCCACTGACTTCCTTGCGGCAAACGGAAATCAACAAGTCCCGGCAAACCAAAAAACAGCATACCGGCGCAAGTAAGGTAGAAAATCACTGCAAAATTAGAACTTCTGGCTGGCATGCGGCGTACAGCAAGATTAGTGCATGCGGCAAGAAATGAACCAAGCATAACGACCACCATATCAAAGCTGATGCCGTTTATATCTGGCTTCAGAATGATCAGAGCTCCGGCAAATCCTATTGCAAGGGAAAACCAGCCGAGGGGTGATATATGATCCCGATAGAGCAGACTTGCCAGGATCATTGCGATTGTCGGAGTCGTGAAATTGATCGAAGTCACTGTCACGATTGGCAATGTCCGCAACGCAAAGTAAAAGCAGGTCATCGACGCCAAGGACAATGTTGCATGGATCGCATGCGCCTTGAGGTCGGCAGCCAGAATGGCAAGGCGAAACTGCGAAAACAGCAGGAATGGCAACAACACCATTAGCACTAAGGCCGATCGCCAGGCGAGCATCTGGATTGTTGTGAATTCAGCTGCGGTCAGGAACTTGATGGCCACCGCCATAATCGGAATAAGCACCGTGTTGCCCAGCATTGCCAGATTGCCGAGGAGGGGGCGTGGCGCAAGAATGCCCGAAGTTTGGCTGAAGGGTTTCAAGGTACCTTTCGCCAAATCGGACCGCGGGCGCGCACCGGCTCCAGCAACGACTCATCAAACGGTTCCATTTCGTAGCCCAGCGGCTGTGGTGGCCGAGCTTCATAGCCGGTTTTCTGTTCAATAATACGCCGAATCCCGGGATCGGTGTAGTATGCGGAATAACAAGCCTTGAGAACTGTATCGAAAGCGTCCGGAGCAGTTGATTCAACCGTCTGCAAACTAATTGTCTGCTGGTCTGTTGGCAAAGTGAGAAAATCCTCTGGCAGATGTGACAGGACTGTCTGCAGTTGTGCAGGCCCGTCAGCAGACAACAATTCCAGCAATTCGTGCAGACGTGGGACAAGGCCATGTTGACCGGCCGCCGGCCACCCGGTGGCATCACCCGGGATCAGGCAGTCGAGAACTGCAATAATCGTTTCATCTGGCATTACCGTTTTCTTTCAGGTCTGCGCAAGCCTACGCCCCATCAGATCAGCTGCGCGAAGGGCAAGGGCCTGCAAGGTGGATGTTGGATTGACCGGACTTGCCGTGACGAAGACCGACGCATCGATCACGGTCAGATTGTCGATGCCATGCACCCTGCCATCATGGCCGGTTACACTGCTTCGCGCCTCTGAGCCCATCGTCGCTGTCCCCATAATATGAAAACCGGCCTGAACGGATAATGGCGTTACGGTCAGACGTTCCGCACCCGCGGTGCGCAACCACTCGCTGGCTCTTTCAACGCCATAGTCTCGTATCTGTCTGGTATTGGCACCTAGCCGATAGCACATTTTTGCTATTGGCATGCCGAACTGGTCCTGCCTCTTAGTGTCAACTTCAATGCGGTTCTCAGGCTCAGGCAGGTCCTCACAGGTGACTGTGAGGCTCATCGACTTGCCAAAGGCGTTCGCAAAGGCACTGGCGTGGCCACCGCCCCAGTTTAGCCTCTGGCCATACCCGCCGAGTGCCGTGCTGAGTGGTCCTTGACCGCGCAGGGCTTGCAACTGAAACCCCCGCAGAAATTTCCGTTTCGGATCGGTTTCATAGAATTCCTGGCTGATGATTGAGGTGGCAAATGGCCCAGAATAGCTCTTCAGGTCCTCGGCGAAGAATCCGGTAACAATTGCCGTAGGGTGTAGCATCAAACCCTTTCCTAGCAGGGGATTCTCCCAATTTGACATTGTGGTCAGCAAAATGTTGGTGGAAATGGCATTGCCGGCCAGTACCAACTCCTTGCAGGAGATCTCTTCTGTCCGGCCGTCGCTGTTGATGGTCTCGACACCCGTGGCGGCACCACCCTTCGTAATAATTTTCCGCACTACGTTATGCGTTGACAGCGTAACGCCAGCTTCTTGAGCTCTGGCAAGATAGGCGATGTCTGCGCTTGCTCTTGCGTGGCGCGGACATCCCATGCCGCATGGACCACAATTGTTACAGCCATCGCGGCCCGGTTCGGCATCGGTGCTGTTGATGGCGGCGTCTGCCGGCCACCAGTGCCATCCAAGCCTGTTAGCTGCTTTTGCAAGCCTGAGACTACCAGCGCAGGAACCAAGTGGTGGATGTGGACGTTCTGCACGGGGCGGGTTGCCCGGGTCGCCAGCAAGTCCGGACACACCCATGATGCTATCATTGATGTCCATATAGGGAACGAGTGTTTTATAGCTGACAGGCCAGTCAGCTGCGACACCGTCAAGGCTGTGGACCTTGAAGTCTGACGGACGAAAGCGAGGAAAATGCGCACCCCACCTAATGGTGCTGCCACCGACCGCATTGAAAAAGGCAGGTTTGATTGGAGTGGCTGTCTCGTCTACTGGATAGTCAGCGGAATTACGCCGGATATTGGGGTTGGCATGGAACTCCCTTTGAAGGGCCAGCTCCCAATCATCGGACAGGCTAGGGCCCTGTCTTTGGTCGATATGTCCCCCCCTTTCGAGAACGAGGATTTTCAGATCCGGCCTCTGTTTTGCAAGCCTCCAGGCAAAGGAGAGCCCCGTCGCTCCGGCCCCCACAATGACAATGTCAGGAGATTGAACCAATTAATCCCTCCTGTCCTGTGGCGCCCTATATCTGTCTGGCAATCAATTCACCTTCGTTGATGGCGTCATTGACACGACGCGGTGCCATGGCGTCGCCAATAAGATGGCAGGGCTTATGGCAGACCATTTTATGATAGAGCGAGTCATTTGCCTGACTGCCCTGAACCAAGACAACAGCAGAAATGTTCTTCAACACTGACGATTGCTTCGTGTAGAGGTCTTCAATCTCCACCTGATCTTCATGGATTTCCGTCAGTTCGCAATCAACGTGAAACACAACGCCCAGTTTCTTTAGCATCCCATGCACTTTGCCCCAGTCGCGGCTGGAGGCGAGGTCTGGTGACGCCTGGCCGAGCTGTGTAGCAAAATGTACTGATACACCCTGACGAGCCAGAATTTCGGCCACTACGGCACCCTGACGTCCACCCATAATGTCAAAGATCAATACCTGTCCAGTCAGATCAGGGCGCTGATCGAGGAATTCAGTGTAGCTGTAAACATGGCCGAGGTTCGCGCCGGGAAGAATCTCCCCATTCCATTTTTCCGGGTGTAACATTGTCCAGCCATGCTTGAGCCCGGTCGATCCGGCCGCGATAACTATTTCATCAAAATCAGCCAAATCATCCTCTGTCGCCCGATGATTGCAGATGACCTTTATATTCTCTTCAGCGATCCGTTCTTCCAGCCAGCTGACAATACCGAGAAGCTCACGACGCGACTCGGCCTGCGCCCACCAACGGACCTGACCACCCAAAAGGGGAGCAGCTTCAAAAAGCGTCACGGAATGGCCACGTCTGGCCAATGTCCAGCTTGCACGCATGCCGGATGGACCGCCTCCAACCACTGCCACTTTCTTGCCTGTTTTGGCCGGCGGAAGAGTGTTTTCATCAAGTTCCAGTTCCTGGCCAGCGGACGGATTATGTATGCAGCCAAGCGGTGCCTGAGCGAAGATACGGGACATGCACCAGTTTGCTCCGACACAGGGACGAATTCGCTGCGGCTCACCACCCAGAGCCTTGTTGGCCCAGTTGGGGTCGGCAACCAAGGCCCGTGCCATGCCGACAAAGTCACAACGACCTTCAGCAAGCCAGGTTTCTGCCTCATCAGGGTTGGTAATCCGACCGACGCCCACCACCGGCAACTTCAGACCCTTCTTGATCTTGCCGGTTGCCGCCAGCTGGAAGCCATGCGTCTCAGGTGCGGTCGGATAAATCAGCATCCGGTTGATATAGGTGCCATGGCTGAAGGAGATATAGTCAATAAGGCCAGTCGCCTCAAATTCACGGGCGATATCGGCCCATTCATCCGGGCCTAGGCCACCATCATGGCCGTCATCCGAATTCAGCCTCATGCCGACAATCATATCCGGGCCAGTTTCCGCACGGGTCGCTTCGAGAATTTCGCGCACTATTCGCATGCGGTTTTCCAGTGTGCCGCCATAATCATCTTGCCGAAAATTGGTTGCTGGCGACAGAAACTGATTAAGAAGATAACCGTGGGACATACCATGTACTTCTACCCCGTCAAGCCCTCCTTCACGGGCATAGCGGGCTGAAAGACGGTAGCCGTCGATGATCTCGTTGATGTCTGATGTTGTCATGACATGCGGCATCTCGCGATATACCCCGCAGGGAACTGCCGAAGGGGCCCAGACTGGCAAGCCGTTTGTTATTCCATTTGTTTGTCGTCCTCGATGCCAGGGCTGGGCCAACAGCAATGTGTCATAGGCATGCACCGCATCGGCCAGTTTTCGGTATTCAGGAACCATTCGTGGATCAAACGCAAAAGCCTTGCCCTTATAGGGCTGCGTTGTTGGATGTGTGGCCATCGCCTCCATCGTGATCACAGCGGCTCCACCCTTCGCGCGCTCGGTGTAATAGGCGATGTGAGCTTCAGTAAACAGATGATCTTTGACCAGCAATGTTGCGTGGGCGGTCATCCATATGCGATTGCGCGCAACTTTTGGGCCAAGCTTGATTGGGCTGCCCAGAATGGGATAACGGTCATTGGTCATTTCAAATCTCTGCGTATTATGTTCTGACCATCCTTCAGCCGCAAACAGCTTACCAGATGGCCGGGAGAAATTTCATCAGCCTCAGGGACGTTTGACTGGCATGAATTTATGGCTACCGGGCAGCGGGTATGAAAACTGCATCCGGTTGGCAGATTGATAGGGGAGGGGATTTCTCCCTGTAATGTTAGGCGCTGCAGTGTTTCGTTTGGGTCTGACGGCAGATGTGCAGACAACAATGACTGCGTATAGGGATGAGATGGGTCGGAAAACAGTTTGTCCTTTGGGACTTCCTCCACGACGCGGCCCAGATAAAGTACGGCGATCCTGTCGCTGATCAGCTTGATCGTTCCCAGATCATGGCTGATAAACAGAAAAGCAGCTTGCGTCTCGGCACGCAGTTCCTGCAAGAGCTCCAGAATGCCGGCTCGTACTGACAGGTCCAGCGAACTTGTTGGTTCATCAAGAACAATCAATTTCGGGTTGGTGGCAATGGCGCGGGCGATGCAAACACGTTGTAGCTGACCACCAGAAAGTGCGCTTGGCGTCCGGTTAAGAAAATCGGCGCTGAGCCGCACTCTTTCAGCCAGAACCTCTGTCCTGTCGTTACATTCCGAACGCGACATGTTGAAGTGAATGCGCAGCGGTTCCGCAATTAAATCACCAATCTTCATTCGCGGATTGAGCGCGCTCCATGGGTCTTGAAAGACCATCTGCATGTCTTTACGCATTGGACGTATCAGCTTTGTCGGCAGGGTTGTAATATCCTGACCATCAAAGGTTATTTCCCCATCTGACGGGTCGGTAAGACGCAGGATTGTCCGTCCTATGGTTGATTTTCCAGATCCACTCTCGCCAACCATACCCAGCACCTCGCCACGTTTGATTGACAGATCCACGCCGTTGACAGCGTTTACAAAGCTTCCGGAACGTCCAACCGGGAACCGTTTTGACAGATTTTTCGTAGAAAGAACGAGCTCACTCATTTGATTTGCTCCGGCCTTTCTCTGCAGGCTTGACGAAGTGACACCGGGCCAGGTGCCCTTTTGAGATCTCAATGAGGGGAGGAGGAGCCCCACATTTTTCTGTCGCCAGCGTGCAGCGGTCCTGACTGAGACAACCGGTCGGCAGGTTGAATAGATCCGGTGGCTGTCCCCCAAGTTGACTTTTGACGCCGAGCTGTAGTCGTTCAGGTGTTGCTGCCAATAACTGCTGGGTATATGGGTGCGCAGGAGTGAGAAACACCTCGCGAGTTGGTCCCTGTTCTACAATCTCACCTGCGAACATCACTGCCACCTGATCGCAATAGTGGGCGACGATACCCAGATCGTGCGTGATTATCATGCAACCCATATCAAACCGCGCGACAAGCTCATTGAGCAAATCAAGAATTTGCGCTTGCACCGTTACATCGAGCCCGGTGGTTGGTTCATCTGCTATCAACAGCTTTGGTTCATTTATCAGCGCCATGGCAATCAGAACGCGCTGTGCCATACCACCTGACAATTCATGCGGCCATGCTGTAAACCGTCCCTCTGGATCAGGAATGCCAACAGCCTGCATCATGTCCAGCGCCTTTTTTCTGGACCCTGCTAAAGGGCCACCGGTGTGTGTTTGATGGAGGCGTACAAGCTGCGCGCCAATCTGGGTCAAAGGATCCAGAGAGCTGCGCGGATTCTGCACGACCATCGCTATTTCAGCGCCCCTGATGGTATTTATTTCATCTTCTGACAGTGTTAGCAGCTCGCGTCCCTGAAACGTCACCGAGCCACCGACTATTTTTGCAGGAGGACGCAGAAGACCGCAGATGGATTGCGCGGTAAGTGACTTGCCCGCGCCGGTTTCGCCAACGATCCCGAGGACCTGCCCGGAATTGAGAGTCAGATTAACCTTATTGAGCGCCTTTGCTTCGCGTAACTGGTGGTCAATGTCTCGAAAGATAAAATGCGTTTGCAGATCCTGGACAGACAGCAGATTCATTTCGAGACCCTCCGCCGCGGATCAAGAATATCCTGAATGCCGTCCCCAAACAGGTTCAGGCCAAAGACGAGAAGGATAAGCGCGATGCCGGGAAAGATGGCCACCCACCATTGACCACTTACCATGAATTCGGCGCCCTGCCTGATCATCGCGCCCCATTCCGGTGTGGGTGCCTGAATCCCGACGCCGAGAAACGCCAACGTCGCACTGATCCGGACAGCCCATGCAGCGCGAACGGCTGTTTGTGCCATTGCCCCCTGTATGGAGTTGGGCAGCAAATGCAGAAACAATATTCGCCAGGTCGGGTTGCCGGCGGCGATTGCGCTTTCAACGAAAATGGATGACCGCAGCGCTAGCACCTCGGAACGAACCAGCCTGGCAAAAACCGGGCTGTCAAGAAAGCCGAGAACCAGCACGACATTGAGCAGCGATTGCCCGGTTGCGGCAACAACTGCCAGAGCGAGAATGATTGATGGAAATACCCGTAAACCATCAAAAATCCGCATCAGGACTTCGTCCAGAAGACCGCCGCGATACCCTGCAATGAGACCAACCGGTACGCCGATCAGAACCGCAATAATAACCGCTGGTATGGCTATGCCGAACCCGAATTTGGCGCCATAGATCACACGCGAGAAAACATCCATACCATTCCCGTCGGTGCCAAACCAATGTTGTGCAGATGGCGGTTGCAAGATCCGGTCAGTGAAAGAGGACACCGGATCATGCGGCATGAACATATCTGAAAAAAGCGCCAGCACACCAAACAACAAAATGATGATAACACCAGCGGTCGCTGTCGGACTCAACCGGCTGATACCTCGGATTCTGTTGCCGAGGCGCGCCATTGTCCAAAGATTTGAAGGTGAGCGTCCAGTCATTTTAACTCAAATCCACCCTTGGTTCGATGATCGCGATAATGATGTCGACCACCAAGAACACGAGCACCGAGAATAGGGCGAGTGTCAGAACGTAACCCTGAACGGCGGTGAAATCCCCACGCACAATGGCATTCAGTCCATATTGACCAAGCCCGCCCCAAGCAAAAACGTACTCAATTAGCGACATCGTCCCTACAAGGCCGGTGATTTCTGTGCCAACGAATGTGATGATGGGTGTCGCGCTGTTCTTAAACACAATGCTGCGCACGGTCCTTGTTTGCAAACCACACGCCCGAGCATAACGGACCGAGTCAGATGCGATCACCTCAAGGGCGATAGCTCTGGTTTGTTTGATTATCGGCGCTGCTGACACGATCGCCAAACAGATTACTGGCAAAATCAAATGCGCAAGAGCTGAGTGTGCCGCCCGCCAGTCAGCTGTCAGCAAACTGTCGATCAGGTAGCTGCCAGTGATAAAATCCGGGGGGCTGATCATCAGAGAAATTCGGCCCATGCCCGGTGGTGCCCACCGCAGCAGGTAGAAAAAGACAAACAACATCACAAGACCTAGCCAGTAGGTCGGGATGGAAAAGCCGAGCAGCGACAGGATCCGTGTTGTTTGATCAAATCGGCCGTTCGGTCTGAAAGCCGCGCGCAGGCCCATTGGCACGCCGATCAGTGTTCCGATGCCAATACCCCAAAACAACAGCTCCAGCGAGATCAGTGACCTCGCCATTATGTCATCCAGAACCGGCCTGTTCGATAGCCAGCTTTCACCAAGATCACCACGAATAACATTTTGGGCATAGATGACAAATTGCTTCCAGAGAGGCTGATCCAGCCCTAGCTCTTCGCGGATCATTTTGAATTCTTCAGCCGTTGCCGTGGGTCCGGCCAGGAGTCCGACAGGATCAAGTCCGCCAACTCTGACAAGCATGAAAGTCAGAAACACCACCCCCACCAGAAGTGGAATAACCATGAGTGTGCGGCGGAAAATGAAATGGGAGAAGTTCATGGTTGACGGTCTTTTTGGATTCCCTGAATAAAAATAAAAGAATCTGGGATTGCGTTGCCGGCAATAATCTGCCGGCAACGCATTATTTTTCTATTGCATCTTCAGTTCGCGCCAGCGCTCGTGCTCATCAGGATAATGTACCCAGCCATTTAATTTTGGGTTCATTGCCTCAAAAGTCGCCGGATAGGCCGTGAGGATCCATGGAGCGTCTGTCACCCACAACTTCTGAGCCTCGTCCATCATTGCAAGACGCTTGCCGGCATCGAGTTCCTCACGGGACATGTCAATCAACTCGTCAACACGCGAGTTAGAATAGGCAGACCTGTTTGACACGCCCTTTGAATGAGAGATCAGATACATCGTATACACAGGGTCAAGAACGATCGGTCCGTCTTCCCATGTGAAGAAGCACATGCTCATCTCTTTTGGAGACCCTTTGGCGCGCATCTCAGACGTGGTGACCCTTGTTGGCTGAATGTTCACGCCCACTTTCTTCAGCATGTCAGCAACCTGGATGGCGACTGGCTCCTGGTGCCAGAACGCATCGGCATAAAGGAGCTGGATCGGCTCCGAGATGCCATTCGGGAAACCTGCTTCAGCAAGCAACGCCTTGGCTTTTGCCGGATCATAGTCATAGTCAAAATGATCGGGGTTATAACCGTCCACAATCGGC
The DNA here is from genome assembly GCA_938048165.1 of uncultured Alphaproteobacteria bacterium. Classification (GTDB taxonomy): domain Bacteria; phylum Pseudomonadota; class Alphaproteobacteria; order MPNO01; family UBA2964; genus UBA2964. The sequence goes on from CALIBP010000165.1 coordinate 16,754, forward strand.
GGCACTACAGACTTGGCTATATCAGCCTGCCCGGCAAACACAGCGTTGTTGAGCGCGTCTTTGTCGACTGCGTAGTTAAATGCCTGACGCACGCGAACATCGTCGAACGGTTTACATTTCGGATTCATTCTGGCCGAAGCGATTGAACGACCGGATGCACGGTCAACCTTCACGTTTGCATCCTTCTGCAGATCGACAACCTTTTGGATGGAGGGGCGATCGATTAGATGCACCTGACCGGTTTTAAGAAGTGTCACCCGGCTTGCTTCTGATGGCACCTCTTTGTAGATCACCCGGTCGAAGTGCAAGTCGCCACCAAAGTAGTTTTTGTTCGCGACATACACCGCCTGATCGTCGGGGCGGAGAGTTTCAAGGTGATAGGCACCAAAGCCTGCAGTGTTGGACTGCATCCATTTCAACGCCCAGGGGTCATCACTTGTTGCGTGTTTTTTGACCTCTGTTGAGTCATAGATCCCGGGCACATAAAGCGTGAGAGCCTTCAGGAAAATCGAACTTGGCGCTGACAGGGTAAATTCGACTTCATATTTCGAAATCGCTTTCACACCAGTGACATTTGAAACGCGCGCGATGAAATTACCGGTTCGTTTCTGAGCGAAAGACTTAGACCAGCTCCATTCAACATCGTCCGCGGTAAGCTCATTACCATACGGGCTCTTGATACCTTCACGAAGTTTGAAAACCCATGTCTTTCCGTCTTCAGAAATTTTCCAGCTTTCAGCGAGATGAGGTTCCACTGTGCCTGGATCATTGACAGTACGACCATCAACCACCTTTTTGCCATAGACCACCAAATTCTCATAAGTTTGGACGACTACGTTCTGGGTGTGCGCCTTGAGTGCATCACCATCAAACCCTTCAGGAACTTGTGGTGAAGCAACGATTAGCGTCTCCGCTGAGGCTGCTCCAGCAATGGCGGTAAAAGCCATTGAAGCAGCAGCGGTCAGCAGTAACTTCTTCTTATTTTTATGCATGTGTTTTCCTCCCTTTGAAATGGATGTCTGGTTTAAACCTGTCTACCTTGAGGATTGAAGAACGGCACTCGAAAGCCTGATTTGACCTCGTTTAGAATATCCACAACGTCATATTGGGCATCGATTTGCCGCTTCAGTTTAGGCGTCTCCAACTGGTAACGCCATTTATTGCCATACCCGAGCGCCTTGTCGACGCTGACATATGTACCGCAATAAACCATGTAATTCTTATCTGGCAGATTGTTGACCCGTTCCTTCAATATCGAAAGAATATCGGGTGGAGACAGGAATTTGCTAACTCCGACTTCCTGATAAAGTCTGTCATCCACCCAGCTGCGCATGATGCAATCATCCCAAGTGTCAGCAATGTCATCCCAAGCCCAGAAAGTTGGTGCCAGATGATTCACGCATGCTTGTTTTGATCCCGGAATGGAAACGGTTTCAAGCGCCCGGTCGGTATGATCGCTACCGACACCAACATGGATTTTATCACCGACATGAATAACGATTTCCACTTCGCCAGACGTTTGTGCAGATTGTACAAAAACGCTGCTGCCAGTATCGAGGGCATGCAGCCCGATTGGATATATGCGGGGGGCGGGCACGTCTGAGGCTATGTAAATACCTGATTTAGCTACCTCTTCCTGATGCGCAACAGCGGCATCTGGGTCCCGCGTGGCGGAGCCGAAATTATACATCCGCTCTATATGAAGGCTTTCGCTGCTGGTGCTTCCATCCAAATTGTCTATCGTGACATCAACCTGACGCATCGATTACTACTCCTGCTATGCAAGCTCTGTGAGGTCGAGAAGGACAGGATCTGTTCCTGGTCCGGTATGTCGGCGCCACATCCAGAACCGTTTCAGATTTCGTCCACCGGTTGTTCCGGGGGTGAATGCCTCGCGACCATGCAGGAACGCAAGATTGTTCATCACCAGAAGTTCACCCGGCCGCAAAAGTGTCCTGAAGGACAAATTGTGCCGCTCGATAACCTCGTCGAGGAAATCAAGTGCCTCGGTCTGACTGTTGGTAAGGGGTGTTCCCGCCAACTCCATGCCCGGAGAAATCATTACCCTCGCATAATGGATGAGCAACTCTCCATTACGGAATTCCAAGATGGGTTTCTGGACAGTGGGCCCCCTTGACGGCCAGACCTGTGCTTGTGGCGCGCGGAAATGATAGGTATCAAAGTAGTGGGGAAGCAGGTCTGGACGCTCATTGATGATTGTACGCAGGATTGTCTGCGCGGACACGATTGTGCTTTCACCACCTTCGTCAGACGCCTCATAGCAATAAAGCCCAAGGTAACAGGGGGCGCGTGGTTCCAAACAACCATTGTCGGAATGTTTGGCTGACCGGTTTGCGCTGGCTCCGATGCGGGTTGGGTCAGTGTTCGCGACACCTTTGTCGGCAACGGTAAACAGCCTCAGATCACGGTCGATTCCCTGTCGAACGATCTGGCCGAAATAATTACAGATGGCCCAGCCTACTATTTCAAAATCGTCCTCGGATAAATGGGCAAGTCCTGTATCCACAACCACGAAACCATGGCCGACATCCAGCGTTTGTCTGAGTGACGTCATATCCTTCGCCAACGAAGGGAGCCTGAAATCTTCTTGGGTGATTGTCGTCAGATCAAGGTTGTTGGCGTCTTTGAATGCCAGCCCCCGTTTGATTTCTTGATGGACGTTCTCACCAAGAGTGAATCTTGTTTCCTGTGCATTGGACAAGGACTGTGCAGTCCAGTTTCTATTTTTGAAGGCATCCTCGGATTGTCTTGCGCTCTCTATTATGCCTTCAGCAACGCGTCTCCCCGTTTCCTCGATGTTCACGCGCATCGGTTGTTACAGCCATTAAAAGGCAACACCAAAGTCTCGCCTTGCCAAACTGTCAGAAAATCAAAATGCAAAAAATCGCCCCCCAAAATGGTCGCCAAGCAAGATAAGCTGTTTGTCCGACCAGATGCCATATGATGGCGTTCTGTTTTGTATTTTCAGCTTTCCATCGAACAAAGGCGTCCGTCAATTGCCGGATAAACGCTCACATGCAATGCATTGCAAGTCAACCCGTTGGGTATCTAATATAGTTATTGCAAATCTCAAAAGATGTGCGTTCCTTTGTAACCGTAGCCGAGTTTTTCAGCGGCCTCGCGTGAGGATATGGTCTGAAGTTCTCAAGGAAATCGCCTGGATTGTATTTGTTGGATTGACTGCCGCAGCGGTGACGAATGCCCCGCCATCTATGACAAAAAGTCCTTTTATATCATGTGACTCACACCATTCATTTGTCACAGATGTCTCAGGATCATGTCCCATGCGCGCGGTCCCCATAAGATGGAAGCCCGCATCTGGCAGGGTCTGCGTTTCAAAGGTGTCATAGCATCCGGCATGACGCAGCGCTTCCGCTGCCTTTCCCAGGCCATAGTCCAGAGCTTTACGCGCATCGTCAGGAATTCGGTAGATCATCTTTGCGGCGGGCAGATCGTCATCTGCGATGAGGGTATCGCTCAGTGACACCTGATTTTGCAGATCTGGCATGTCGTCCGAACAGATGGAAAGACTGTAGGCATATCCGAAATGACGTTCGAATTCTCTGTGGTGAGTTGCACCCCAAGGCATCCTGCGCCCGAGCGATCCGGAAGCCGTAAAGGCAGGACCATGTGTCCCGAGAGCCTGCATTTTAAAGCCGCGCCTGAATCCCCGTTTCATGTCTGTTTCATAGAAATGGTGACTAACAAGCGTGCCGGCAGAAAGGCCCTTGTGACCATCGATCTGATCTTTGAATAACCCTGTAACCCGAGCAAGAGGGTGTAACATGAGACGTTTGCCCACCAGGCCGGATCGGTTAGCCAAACCATACGGATTTGATCTGTTTGCCGAGAGATGAAGCAGTCTCGCGGAGCCCACAGCATTGGCAGCGAGAATGACTATTGGTGCTGTTAACCGATGTTCTGATCCGTCACTGTCTTTATAGACAATGCCTTGCGTGGCATTTCTGCTGTCGGTCAGTACCTTTGTGACCCGTGCGCCTGTGACAAGCCGGACACCTGCCTTGATCGCGAGAGGCCAGTAGACGAGATCTGTTGTTGCCTTGGCTCCATGCGGGCAATTCATTTCACATGGCCCGCAATGGACGCACTGGCCCCGCGTGCCGCCTTCGGGCGCATTGGTATAAGGAACGGAGTTTATGGCCAATTCAGCCGGCCACCATGACCATCCGAGCTTGTTGAAAGATGTTGCGATCCGACGCGCCCCTTCCGACAAGGGCAGGGGTGGCAACCTTGGGGGTGTATCAGCTGGATAGGCCGGGTTGCCGACCGCTCCACTGACGCCCATCATCTTTTCATTGATTGCATAATATGGCAGCAGATCTTCATAGCCGATTGGCCAATCGTCACCTACGCCATCCAGCGTGTAGGTGCGAAAATCTGACGGGTGAAAGCGTGGGAAATGGCATGACCACATCACAGTGCTGCCACCGACCGCGGCATAGGCCAGCGGCTTGATCATACTTTCTGTCGCGTCTATGGCCAGATCAAAATGCAGGTTGCGTTTTGCGGGACTGGGGTTCCATCGGGTCTGGCGTAAAATTTCCCAGTCATCGGATGTGGCGGGCATGTCATCCTTGCGCTGCCAGTTGCCTCTGTCCAGACAAATGATTTTCAGCCCACCGCGCGACAGCCGCCAGGCTGCCGCGGCTCCGGCGGCCCCGGCGCCCACAATTATGACATCGGCTTGGTCTGACAACATCAAATAACCACACAATAAGTTTGCGTTCGACACGACGTTTAACATTTGCATAAACGCAGACGCGTCTGTAGCGTTTTATTTTTACGTGCCGGGGAAGACTGTCAGGCCATGTCATTTGAGATCGAACATCTCTGTGAATCGATTGATAGAATGATGCAAAGACATCTGCCCCCGGACGAAGTCAGACGGCGTGACGAGCAGGCTGATCCTCCCAACCATCTTCTTCAAATCTTTTCCAATATGGGGTTGTTTGATCTCGTACTGCCATCGCAGGATAATGATTGGGACAAGAATTGCTGGACGCGCCTTTCCGTAGTCCAGGAAAGACTTGGTTATCACGCAACAATGGCAGCGCTGTTATTCAACAGGGTTGCCTGCTTCGGAATGATGACCCTGATTACCTCGGCCAGCAAAGACCAGCAGAACAGGTTTCTGCCTCGCCTGCATGCAGGCGAAGGTGCTTTTGCACTTGCGCTCAGTGAAGCCGGGGCCGGCAGTGATGCCGGTGCAATCCGCACGCGAGCTGAACGGGACGGATCTGGCTGGAAAATAACCGGGCGAAAAATCTGGATCAGCGGCGCTGCAGACGCCATAAAGATGATTGTCGCGGCACGAACGGACCCTAACAGCAAGGGTGGGGCGGGCATAACATTGTTCATGGTTGACCCTGATGCTGCAGGTGTATCCATGACCCGTCTCGAGAAAATCGGAAACCGCTGCTCGTTGTCCTATGACATTGGTCTTGACGGGGTTCTGGTGACTGACGAGGACGTTATCGGCGCTGTGGGTGGTGGCTTTGACTGCCTGAAGAAGACGCTATTTTATGCCCGTTCGGGATTATCGGCGGCGGTTGTCGGTACCGCACAGGCAGCGGTCGACCGCGCCGTGGTTCACGCCAGGGAACGTGAGCAGTTCAGAAAGCCGATCGGCAGTTTTCAGGTAATTGCACATCGACTTGCAAATATGCAGACCGAGGTCGATTTAGCGCGTCTGCTCGCACGCGAACTTTCTGCTGCAATTGACGCGGGCCGGGATTGTTCCCGGTTAGCGGCGCAGGCCAAACTTGTATCGACAGAAACCCTGAAGCGTGTGACCGAGCATGGTATGCAGATAATGGCAAGTGCTGGATATGCCTCTGAAAGCGACATGAACAGATATTGGCGTGATGCGCGGCTTTACAGTTTCGGTGAGGGATCCAGCGAGATTTTGCTTGATTTAATTTCTGCCGACATGGGCGTAGGGAGAGGAATTTAACGGTGAGTAGCGCGGAGAATAGAATTTTGGCCATCGATACGGTGGTCAATCCACATACGCCCGAAATTGTTCAGATGCGACCCGATTGGTCAGGTCGCTTTCATCGCAAGAAGTTCGGCCGGGATGACTCGGTGATGACCGGCTATTCCTATGCCGAGATGCTACGCCAGATGGACGCTGCCGGTATTGAAAAGGCATTCCTTGTCGCGAACAAGACGGGGCAGCTTGGTTTGCCGGGTAGCTGGCATCTGCCATATGAGATGGTCGCCGAAGCGGTACGTCAGTTTCCGGACAGGTTCCATGGCCTTGCCGGATTGGATCCAACCGAGGGGATGGCCGGCGTTCGTGCGCTCGAGAAGGCAGTTGGTGAACTTGGCTTTATTGGTGCGCACGCCTATCCGCACTGGTTTGAAATGGCACCTGATCACGCGCGCTGGTACCCCTATTACAGCAAATGTGTTGAACTGGACATTCCGATACTGATGCAGGTCGGGCAGTCACTTGTCTATGAACCGCAGCGCCCGCTGCAGTCGGTTGGCAGACCAATCACATTCGATCCGGTTGCATGCCATTTTCCGGAATTGAAACTGGTCGGAATTCACATTGGCATCCCGTGGGCTGACGAGATGATAGCCATGGCTTGGAAGCACGAGAATGTTCATATAATCGCTGATGCTCACGCCCCGAAATACTGGCCAGAGAGCTTTGTGCGCTACATTGACAGCTATGGGCGTCACAAGGTGATGTTTGGCACCGATTTCCCTGTCTTGACCTTTGAGCGGTATCGACAGGAAGTCGACGCACTGGGATTGCGCCCTGAATCATACCGGGCATTTGTTCGTGACAATGCCATTCGCCTGTTTGGACTGGAAACGTGATACCCGATCTGCAATTCAAGAGCAGAGACGTCATTTCTGCTATTCAGGAAGAGAATTTCGCCCGAACAATGGATCTTTGTTTCGAGCGGCATCCCTATTATCGGAGACGCTTCAAATCCATGGGGCTGTCCCGCAGTGATTTTTGCTCGCTGGCGGATATTCACCTTCTGCCACTGATCTCCAAGAAGGAATACGCTGCCGATCCTGAAAGTTTCTGTCTTGAAACAGAGGGTTTGGAGGAGGAATCCACTATCCATTGGGATGTCATGCATACGACGGGCACCAGTGGCGGCCGACCAACGCCCTTCCTGTCGACAACCTATGATTTCTACAATACCTTGACCGCCAACCGGCGCGCACTTGAAATCAGGCATGTCAGAAGCAGCGACATTGTTGCCAATCTCTGCCCGATGACGCTCTACCCCTATGGGGCCTATCATCGCACCATCGCTGCCTGCAATGTGATGAAAATACCGGTTGTCAGCCCACTTCCCGGGAGACCTTCCAAACATTTCCACTGGACATCTCGCCTGGATGAGGTAATCGCCATCATTGCTACCACACATGCCACAATCCTGTGGGGCGTGACGAGCTTTGTGCGGCGCATTCTCATTCGGGCCGAGGAAATAGGTGCTGATTTCACCTCTGTTCGACTGGCTTTTGTTACTGGCGAGGCGGTCAGCGGGGAAATGCGCCGGGATTTAACCGAACGCATGCGCAGGATCGGTCAACCGGATGCATGGGTCAGTGTATCCTATGCCGCTACGGAAATGCAGGTGGGAGCGGTTGAATGCTGTCCGGACTCCGGTTACCACAACCCCGCGCCGGACCATTTTTATTTCGAAGTCGTAGATCCTGAAAGTCACGCCCCCTTGCCGGCAGGTCAACGTGGGCTATCCGTGTTAACGCATCTTGATCGGCGAGGAACGGTGCTTCTGCGCTATGCGATGGGGGACTTTGCGGCGCTCAGTTATGATCAGTGTCCGCATTGCGGCAGTTGGACCGACCGGTTTGTCGGCATGCCATCGCGCGCGGATGATCTGGTCAAAGTCAAGGGCATGTTGCTGAATCCTGAAGTCGTCACAGACCTGTTGCTGGCGGATGGGCAGGTGGGTGAATTCCAGGTCGTGATCGACCGCGAAGATATGGAGGACGCGCTTTCTTCAGACCGGATGCGATTGTTACTCGATACCGCCCGGGAAGTTGACACAGACCAGATTGCGGAATCCGTGCGCGTGGCCACTGGCATTCGCCCGCTGGTAGAAAAGGTTGATCGATTGCAGATTTTCGATCCGGACAAGTCACTTAAGGCCAAGCGTTTTATTGATTTGCGCTAACAGTTTTCACGAAGGGAACCGTTGTGACACCAGATGAACATTACCCACATGTGTTCCGAACCTTGAAAATTGGTCAGACAGAGGTGCGGAACCGGATTTTTGTGCCGGCGCATACCACCAATTTCGGTGAAGACAATTTACCGTCATCTCGTCATCTCGCCTACCACCGCGCCCGTGCCGCCGGCGGCGCTGGGCTAATTATTTTCGAAGGGATCAGGGTCCATAAATCCTCGCTTGGAAGGCAACAGGGTGTAAACGGCTATGAGGCCGGTTCGATTCCGAAATTCCGCGATATAGCCAGGGCCGTACGTGAGGAGGGCGGCAAACTCTTTGGACAGATTCTGCATCTTGGTCGACATATCGATGGTAATTTTGCCCGGATGGCTTCGTGGTCGGCTTCATCGATACCATGGACGGCAACAGCCCCAGCCCCGCATCCAATGACCAGTCAGGAAATCCGTATGGTGGTCAAAGCGCATGCTGATGTGGCCGCGAACCTGTTTGAAGCTGAGTTGGATGGTATCGAACTGCAGTTGGCGCATGGCCATTTGCTGCAACAGTTCCTGTCTCCGGCAGTGAACGCGCGAGAGGATGAATATGGCGGTTCTCTTGAAAACCGCCTGCGTTTTGCAATGGAAACAGCGATCGCGGTCCGCGAGATTGCCGGACAAGGGCGCACCATGGGCATAAGGATCAGCGCGGATGAGTTTCTGCAGGGTGGCCTGACACTTGATGACATGTGTGACGTTGTTGTCAGACTTGCGACTGCAGTGCAAATCGATTTCGTCAACATCTCCCATTCAGCGTATCACGGCAGCTACACCATCTCGACCCAGATGGCAGACATGGCGTTTCAGAATGAACAATTTCGTTACCTGACCAATTCTATAAGTGACGCTCTCGACAAATTGCAACAGAAGCCAGTTGTCATGTCAGTATGCCGTTACAATACGATTGATCTGGCCGAAGACATGCTGTCACTTGGTAAGGCTGATATGATCGGCATGGCGCGCGCGCATGTGGCAGACCCTGAGATTGTGAACAAAGCCAAGACCGGTCGTACCAAAGAAACGCTTCCATGTATCGGGTGCAATCAGGGCTGTGCCGACATGCTGGCGCAGTCGCTGGCAATTTCCTGCCTTGTGAACCCACGTGCTGGCAAAGAGGCAGAATGGCCGATGCCCATGCTGGCGAAAGTCGATACCAAGAAGCCCGTTCTTGTCGTCGGAGCTGGGCCGGCGGGCATGGAGGCAGCGGGCATTGCTGCCGAGAGGGGGTTTCCTACAACGCTTGCAGATAGCAAATCCACGCTCGGTGGTACGCTAAGCTGGCTCGAAATGATGCCTTTACGTCGCGAATTTCTGAACCTTACGGACAGGCAGAAATTGCGACTGGGTGAGCATGGAGTCAATATCGAGCTTGAGCGAACAATATCGGCGGAGGCTTTGAAGGAATATCACGACGGTCACGTCATCTGGGCGGCTGGCGCTGGTGCCCGGTCACAAATGTTATCCAGTGAAGAGACAACACTCACCCTGGAAGGGGCACTGGCGGATACCGATGCATTAGCTGACCGGGTCTTGCTGGTTGATCATCTTGGCACCTGGGCGGTGGTGTCAGTAGCCGAATATCTCGCTGATCTTGGCAAACAGGTCTGGATTGTCGTGCCGACTGGCATTGTTGGTTGGAAGATTAGTGTATACAGTTCCTTCGCGCTTAAATATCGCCTGAGACAAAAGAATATTCAGATTGTCGCCGGCCACAGCCTGTCAAGTTTCAAGAATGGACTTGCGATACTAGATGACTTGTCAATCGAAGGTGAGTCCCGCAATCTGCAAGTTGACAGTGTGATTGCCCCAGTAGCCGGCGTGCCTCGTACACCGCCTGAAACATTGGCCGAAGCATCCATCTTCAATGTTGGTGACAGTGTTTCTGCCCGCACGGCACTTGAAGCAGTATTCGAAGGGCATGAGACGGCCTTGTTTCTTGATGCATAGCGATTGAGGCGAAGGAATGCGGTGCGAACCCTACCTTGCTGTATAGCCACCATCGGCGATTAGGTCTGTGCCGGTAATGAACGACGCCTCATCCGAGACCAGAAACATTGCGGCGTCGGCCACCTCATCGGCTTTACCTAAACGGCCAATAGGATGCGCCGGAGCAAGTGTTTCTTCCGCCGCGGCAGAAGATCCAAAAACATCAGTCAGCCGCGGGGTCTGAACAGCGCCAGGCGACAAAGCCACCACACGGATATTGTCTTCAGCGTGATCAAGGGCAAGCGAGCGGGTGAACTGCAACATACCACCCTTTGTCGTGCAATATGCCGCCGCACCTTGGACAGCAACATGACCCAGTTGTGATGCTATATTCAAAATCACTCCACCACCATTGGCACACATCTGGGGTATGACCATCCTTGATAGTAGAAAGGCACCGGTCAAATTGACCTTCAGCGACCTTTCCCACTCTTCGAGGCTAAGATCGGTGATTTTCGCACGCCTTGTCACCGTTGCCGCATTGTTCACGAGGATGTCAACCGGTCCCTGTGCCGCGATGATGGGTGCGAGTTTAGATTGAAGGTCGGTTTCACAGGAGATGTCCGCAACACAGGTAATTATATCTGTCCCAAGTTCTGAATCGAGTTCAAGGAGTTGTGCCTCGCATGTGTCGACGACAATCAGTTTTGATCCGGCCGCATGAAATCGCTTGGCAATGGCCTTGCCAATACCCTGCGCTCCGCCTGTCACGAGTGCAGTCTTTCGAGTAAGGTCGACCAAAATAGCAGAACTTTCCATGGAGGCTGGAACGGCTTCAATCAATTATCAAGTGCCGCCAACATTGCTTGAGCACTCGATCCGGTTAATTCGCCAGGTTCTTCTACGAACGCATACGACACAACGCCATCATTGGTTATGAAACCGCACCGTTTACTTCTGATTCCCAAAGGAACGCCAAAGTCCTTACTTGTTTGAAGCGCCATCGCAAGCTCCGCCTGAGGGTCAGCCATCATTTCTATCTTTCCCGTAGCACCTGACTGTTTTCCCCAAGCATGCATGACATGAGGGTCATTTACCGCGACACAAACAACCGCATCTACACCTCTTTCTGAAAATTTGGCACGGTGTTCAATAAATTCAGGTAGATGACGCTCAGAACATGTTTGCGTGAATGCCCCGGGCACACAAAAAAACACAATTTTGCGACCCTGGGACCACTCATTTAAATTGTGCGCCTCAAGCCCATCGTCACTTTTTGTAAAAACAGTTACTTCCGGTAACTGCAATCCTGTTTGTAAAGACATGGTTGATCTCAATAAACTTACCCAGAATTAATTGAGTAACAGAGAAACTCGGTGATGGGAATTATCAAGTCGCCCCGCTCCAGAATTAGATCTCTAAATCAACCTCTCTTCAAAGCGCAACTTTAGATGTGCGTAACAATCACATGAAATTTGGTACGCAATAGACAAGATGTGCTTAGGGGAACAGTGCTGCAAAAAAAAATTCTAAAACAGAAGGCTAGCTTTAAAATCACAGAAAGGTTTTCAGACCGTAAAATGGCCGACAAGCCGTTCTCGCTGACGCATGGATCAGCACCAAACAATTTAGCCAGTAAACATTTACTCAACACTAAGATGTCTTGTAAATCATTTCGACCGCACCCTTCCAACCTTTGGTTAGTCAAAATCCAGGGGAGTGGAAATGCCTATTGGAGATTTGGCCCGGGGTGACCAGTCAGCCGCCAAACGATGATAGGCGAGAAACATCTGGCAGAGGTGCCTCGCATCCCGGCGAAAATCATGGTGCAGCACGAAATCTATCTGCCGCCGGCGCAGTAATTCCTTGTTTGTTTCATCCAAATCATGCGCCGCGAAAACCCTGCATTGCCGCCTGGCATCGCCAAATGCAGATATGACCGCCCTGTTGGCACCACCGATGGAATAAACTGCCTCGATATCGGTGTGTTGTTCCAGCGCCGACACGACAAGACCATGAGTGGTCCCGCTCATGCCCATTCCCTCGGATATGGTCACTGTCTTCAGATGTGGATAGAGAGCCGTGATTGTTTCACAAAAGCCCAGCTCTCGCTGCTCCTCGCCCTCAAAAAGACTGCTCGACAGCGTCAGCAGAATTCGGGCAGGACGGTCAGACAGCATCTTGCCAATCAGAAAGGCCGCTGTCGCGCCCGCGCGCCGGTTGTCCATGCCAACATAGCCAATTCGGTTTTCAGGCCGTATGTCGGTCACATAACTGACGACCGGGATGCGCGCGTCCATGAGCTGTGACGTCATTGAATTCGTACAATCGGTATTTGGCAGTTTTACCAAAACCCCATGGCTGCCGCGGCGCCGGATTGCCCGAATAATTTTCTGGGTGTCTGCGTCATTCATCGTTTGTGCAAAATGGAATCTTGCCCCGAAGGATGCTGGCCGCATGGCCGGGAATTCTGCTTCGAAGGCATTGCGAATGGCTGTCGTGAAGCGTGACGGGGCATGCACGACAATGTCGATGATGAACCGTCTGCCTTTGGCGGAAACATTGGCATATTGGCGTTCCAGGTCGCGGATCGCCAATTCGACACGGTCGATGGTTGCCTGCCTGACGTGACGGCGGCGATGGATCGCCCGGTCAACGGTGGCAAGACTCAGACCGGCCTGGAAGGCGATTTCTTTGAGCGGAAAGCGATGTGTCATATGCTCTTTTGAGGTGTTTTTGAGGTGTTTGACAAGAAAAATTCGTCCATCAGAATGGTAGTGTGTTTAGGTTGAACACAGAGGAGAGCGAAATGGATGAAGTGAGGACACCACAAGCCGTTGCCAGGTGGCTTGATGAAACTGACGGTTGCCTTGACGTATTTGTCAACCAGCTGGATGCCGAGACCCGCGCCACTGATGTGCCTCATGCCATCGATATACAGAAAAACATCCCCATCTACAGCGGCGATAACGTGCGTGAGCTGGCATCGGATGTTTCAAGGCGAAGAGCACTTTTGTCGGAATGGACAGCTGTTCTCGCAAATGGTGCGGGGGCCATCGTCATCAAACAAGGCATGGCTGATCTGGATGTTGTTGACCGGGCCAGCGAGGTCTTTGACAGTCTGATCCAGCAGGAAAAGGCCCAGTCAGGTGGTGGCGGTGACCATTTTGCAAAAGCCGGGTCCAATGACCGCGTCTGGAATGCTCTTGAGAAACATTGCCTGTTCGACCCGGCCAATTTTGCGCGCTATTACAGCAGCGATTGCATTGCGATGGCTGCCGAGGCGTGGCTCGGGCGTGGTTATCAGATGACCGCGCAGGTGAACCGGGTCAATCCTGGCGGGACCGCACAAACGCCGCACCGGGATTATCATCTCGGGTTCATGCTTCCATCACAGACTCTGGATTTTCCACGGCATGTTCATGCCATGTCCCCTTTCCTGACACTGCAAGGCGCGGTGGCGCATTGTGACATGCCGTTGGAAAGTGGTCCGACGCAGTTGTTGCCGTTCTCACAACGCTTTCTTGAGGGCTATCTGGCTTTCACCCGTGAAGGGTTTCAGGACCATTTCGCGACCCATCATGTGCAGTTGCCACTGTCCAAGGGCGACCTACTGTTCTTCAGCCCGGCAATCATGCATGCCGCTGGCAACAACGTCTCCTCCGACATCTTTCGGATGGCAAATCTGCTGCAGATATCGTCAGCCTTCGGGCGGGCCATGGAGAATATCAACCGCCACCGTATGTGCCTCGCTCTTTATCCTGTTCTGCTGCAGGCTCAGCAAATGGGAAGCATTCGTGCGGGTGAGGTAAGAAATGCTGTTCATTCATGTGCGGAAGGTTATGCCTTCCCGACGAATCTGGACAGAGATCCTCCGATTGGCGGCTTGGCCCCGAAGTCACAGGCTGACCTGATACTTGACGCACTCGATAACGCGCTGGGGGCTGACGAAATCGCGGACCAACTGGACCAGTTGAAACAACGTCAACAGCCTTAGCGAAGAGAGGTTCAAAGGCTTTGCCGGGAAGCCGGTTGGGCAGGGGGGATACGGCAGATATTTACAGGCGATCTTCCTCGAAATGCCTTTTTTAGAGCCAACAAGGAGGCGTTCGAATAAGGCCAGGACATACTCCCTCTGGAATTCTGGTACTACTATATCTCTGTTTTTAATGCTGAAAATTAACTCTGAGAGGTCCGTTCGGTCGCCTAATCATCGCACATGAAATAAAAAGGGAATTCCAAAGAAGCTTTGTTTAACACATTGATAGCGCCAAGAAAAATAGAAAAATTCTTTGGAAACGTGTCATAGCAGTTAAACTTTATACGATGTCTAAAGGTGACCCAAGGCGGACGTGCGGATTAGATCATATTCTCAGATTTTACCGTCCGCTCTGGCAGCGTGCTTCCGCTTAATCTGATTAATCAATCGCCCGTCGGTAATCGCAAGACCAATCGCAATTAATCCAAAACCTAGCCACGCTTCACTTCCCAGTCGTTCCCCGAGGAATGTAAAACTCAGACCGACTGCTATTGGCGGAATGAGCAACGTAACCAGCATGAGATTTGCGGACCCCGCGCGCACGAGAATTTCGAAATAAAGAAGATAAGCTACCGCCGTCGACAACAACGAAACCGCGAGAAGAGACGCCCATACTTCTGTCGACAATATAACATTTGGTATACCCTCCGAGTAGAAGGCCACTGGAACCATGAGAATGGCACTTCCGACCAACATCCCAAATGCGTTCATGATCGGTGGGTAACTTGACAGAAACCGCTTGCCCCAAACACCGGCGAATGAATACGACAGAGCCGCGCCAAGAATTGCGAGTTGCGCAAGATTGCGCGGGTCGAAATTCGTGAGCGCTTCGAGCCCCATGATTACGGCAACTCCAAAAACGCCGAACAAGGCGCCAGTGATCTTGCGGGCTGTTAGGGGTTCATCGACAAGAAAGATACCCGCGACGACAGCCCCGAAGACTGCTGTGGTTCCGTTCAGGATCGAGGCAAGGCCGCTTTCAATCGTCACCTGGCCCCAAAATATCAAAGAGAACGGAATGGCATTGTTTAGTGCGCCCATGACCAAATAACAGAGCCAGGCATTTATCGACTTGGGAATTTCAATGCCTCGCCACCAAACAACTGCGAACAGAGCCGGTACAGCCCAAAAAATGCGATGAAGCGCAACCGTCAGCGGAGGCACCTCTCTCAAGGCAATTTCCGCGAAAAAAAAGGAACCTCCCCACACCGTCGCAAGCACTAGCAGCAGCAGTCCGGAAACGAGGTTGATCGCTGGTAATTGATTTTGTTCCATACCCGAACTTCGCATGCAAATCTAAGCCACTCCACCCGATACTTGCGATCAGGTGCAACTGCCGCTTATGGCTAACATCGGACCAAATCGGCGCGGCAAGAAAATGACCGCTTTTCGGGTTAGTAAATACGTCCGATGTCCGCTATTTAGATGGTTCCCGGCGCGTACCAACCGCCGCTAACTAGTCGCCGCAACTTACGATCCCGTTTCACATACCACTCCCGGCTCATGGCCTCGCTGCGGGTTTGATATCTTTCCGCGTAAAGTAGTCGCCATTGCCTACCGCGCGTCGACTTCGCCCCTGTGCCGTCATTGTGGGCTTTCAGGCGCTTGTCTAGGTCCGTAGTCCATCCACAGTAGGTTCGGTCACCACTTCCAATGATGTAAACGTAACAATCCATGTCGCAGACTACGCAAACACCCGTTAACGAACCGCATGATCGACGCGAACGCGCAGTGCAAAACTTTACACGTTCCAAAAATCACCCCGTGTTGT
>CALIBP010000166.1 GCA_938048165.1 uncultured Alphaproteobacteria bacterium
TTCACCTAAGTATGGATTGGCATTATTTTTTGTCATCAATTTCCATACAAGATTCTCTGTATTTGGCATGGACAAAGTAATGCACCCACCTTCTTCCATCTTGGAATGGAGAGAGAGCAAAACATCTTTTGGATAGGGAATGTGCTCTAGAACATCCATCATACTGACAACAGCAATTTCACTTTCGAAATCAATAGTTTCAACTAATTGACAGTACGCTTCGAAACCAAGCTGTTTTATTGATCGTACACTTGTGTTTCTCAAATCAACGCCAATCGGATGAAATCCAAATTCTTCTGCCGTGAAGAGAAGGGAGCCATTGCCGAAACCAACATCAAGCCAAGTTCCACTCGATTTATAGGGCAGGACTTTCTCAATGATATCAGCGGACTTTACTCTTTGCTGTTCAATTTGAAATCCAACTTTCTGATTTTCCTGTGTATTTTGGAATATAATTTCAGCGGCGTCGTCTGTGAAATACCCGTCAATAAATTGGTGGCCACAGTCGTTACAGTCCATCCACTGCATCTTTCGCGGTATAATTTTATTGTACATGGGGTGTTCACCGCAGTCCCCCGTCAAAGATTTCGCAATTGAATCGGAGCTACATAAGGGGCAGCGGTCATAGATTATTCTTGGTTCCACTTTTTTGTGGCCTTCCTTATTTTATCATTTCTCACCGCAGCGCCTTTGCGCCTTCGAAATTGAGGTTTTATAATTTCTTATTGAGACGATACATACTTAGTTATCTTTATCGGCCCGGTCCTAAAGCTCAATAACACTAAATTTCGATTTCCCTGACTATGCTTCTGGTGGTGAAAGAGTCAGGTTGTGCGCTTTAGCGAGCGAAGCCGGGGTCTAGTCTGCCATCCAGCGCCGCCGAACCCAGAAACGATGCTGCAAAAGGATAGCGGCGCAAAACAGGCCGACGACCAGCCCCAACCACACGCCAATCTCCGCCAGTGGCGTCCAGAATCCGAGCAGATAGCCCGCTGGCATACCCAAGGCCCAGTAACTTACGACAGCGTGGATCATCGGCGTTCGCGTGTCTTGAACCCCGCGCAGTAGGCCCATGGCCATAACTTGCATACCGTCGGCAAGCTGGAACAGCGCTGCTACCGCCATTAAGCCAATGCCAATACGAATGATCGCTTGAGCCTGTGGTTCCTCTGGACTGAGAAACAGTCCGATGAGAGGCCCCGGCAAGCCGAGGAACAAAAGCATGGTGAGGCCAATCATCAGCAGGGAGCACAGGATCGCGACCTTTCCGCCACGGAGCAGGTTTGGCACATCGTCGCGGCCAAAGGCACGACCAGCGCGCACTGTCGCTGCCTGACTCAAGCCAATGTGGACCATAAACATGGTGGAGGTAATCTGCATCGCGATACCATGTGCGGCGAGTTGCTGTGTGCCGATCCATCCCACCATCAAGGCTGTTGCTGTGAACAGGCCGCTTTCTGCCAAATGGGTCAGGCCGATGGGCCAGCCCAGTTTGTACACGGCGCGGAAGGCTTCCCAATCAGATCGCCAGAGCCTTTGGAACAGCACGTACTGCGGCAACTTTCGCCGGATAAACAGACACAGTCCCAGCAGCATCAAGCAGTGATTGAGCAAAGTGGCGATCCCGGCGCCGGCGATGCCAAGCTCAGGAAACCCCCAATTGCCAAAAATCAGAAGCCAGTTGCCCGCAGCGTTACCCACGCCGCCAACAACGGTGACCCAGAAAATGACCTGTGCCCGTTCCAGAGCGGCAAGGTAACTCTTGAGAACCATGACCAGCAGCGCCGGAAACATGCCCCATCCTGCGATCCGCAGATAAACCTGTGCTAGATCTGCGATTTCCGGGTTTTGCCCCAGCAAGCGCAAGATCGGCGCGGACCACCACATGATGGGCATGAGTGCCGTTCCCGCAATCACAGAAAGCCAGAGGCCCATCCGTGTAACCCGCCGGACCTGAGTGGGATTATCGGCACTGGCTGCGGAGGCCACCATGGGCATAACGGCATGAGAAAAGCCGCTGCCCACAACAAACAGGGTGAAAAAGAAGGAATTAGCCAGCGCGCCAGCCGCAAGGGCCTCGATACTGTACCAGCCGAGCATCACGGTATCGGTTAATCCAATAAGGGCGTGAGCAAGATGACTGCCCACAAGCGGGACGCTCAACAGCAGCATCGCCCTGGCGTGACCTCTGAGACTCAATACTGTGGCTGACATCCGTTACCCTGACCTGACGCGTCCTTCTGTGGGACCGCCTGCCGTCAAGATCGACCCTTCATGACCTTTCATCAAGAAGTTTTGTCTTTCCCTGAAGCCCGTGTTGCGCGTGAGTGTCTCAAGGGATGCTGAATGGGCAGGAGAGGCGTTATTTGTTTGGGGTGGGGCTGTCGTTTTTTTGCCGCGTCGCATCATAAAGTTGAAGTGGGGAAGGCAAAATTACCCTTAGAGGGCCTAAATCCCCCGTGACGATTGGCATTATGCAACCCCGAAAACATTGAAAAACGCATAAATAGTGATGCACGACTGCAACATTACTGTAAAAAGGCGCTGTAACCTATTGAAATAAGGCATTATCATTTCGTAAAAGGGCAATGCATTTGGATTTGAAGCGCACTTTATCAGCGCATCCGGTTGAGTTTTTTCAGATTGGCCGGGCATTTTTGGAGAAATGATTATGAAATTTCACTTGTTCGCAGGCTCATGCCTTGCAGGTGTCTCGGCTGCCAGCATTTCAAACGCAGTGGATATTACCCTCGGCGGCTCTATCGATATGGGTATCGAGTTCGGGGTCAGCAAAAACAGCGGTGCCCTGACCTTTGCAGAGGCTTACAACGGCTTTACCCTCTCCTTCGACCTGAGCGGTACAACCGATATGGGTATGAAGTACGGCGGTTCCTTCTCGTTGGGCACCACGGCTTCCATTGAGTTCAATCCTTACGTTTCCGGTGACAAGAAATACCTCGGTAAGGCCTCTGTCGAAGGCGCGAACGACATTGTCGGCATGGCATACAACGTCTCTGGTGGTGCAGCGATCGCTTCATCCCACATCGTCGCAGTGAAGATCAACTCAAGCTGGCGCTCGGTTGGTGATGTTCGGACGGATTACGTCATCGAGCTGTCCCCAAGCTTTGTTTCCAGCAACATCTGTAAGGTTGCTGGCCGCGCTGTGTCTGTCGGCTCAAGCTCTATCGTCGCTGGGGATTACGGTCCATCGACTGCGCCGCAATATGCAAACTCTGTTGCCAGTGGATACTTGCCTGTCGGTCAGGTTGTTCAGTCCACAACCACGAGCGTCCCTGCTGCTGTTGGCGCCGTTGCTGGTGTAAACGCTGGCCAAGCTTCTGTAGCCGCCACTGTTGGCTTCGAGACGACAAAAGGTGCTGTCGTAGCGATCACAAAGCCGATTGCCGCTATTGCAGCAAGCGCATTTTCAAACCCTGGCTCGGCAAACATCACCCGTTATGCCTACCAGGACAAAGGTAGCGTTGACTTTGATGGCTCTGGCAGTGACGGACCAACCGTTACCAGCGCCCGGATTTACGCTGGCCCGTTCATGGAAGTCAAAATGGCGTCTTCAACCACGAAACTGGTCGTTGGTGCGGCTTGTGTTG
>CALIBP010000167.1 GCA_938048165.1 uncultured Alphaproteobacteria bacterium
ATGTTCCTGCATCGGTTTGAAAGGCGACTGCCCAAATAATTGCATTAGCGGATTGCTGACGACCATGAACTTTTCCTCCAAATTTCACCGTGACACCCAGCCTAACCCGAATGTTACAAGTTGATGAAACTTTCGCCGCAATCTACCGGCCTCGACCCGAATCGTAATGGGGGGTTGTGGATAAAAGAAAATGGCGGAAGAGAGTGGGAGTTGAACCCACCAGGCACGTTTAACGCCCCTCACCGGGTTTGAAGCCCGAGCGCAGCACCGGCTCACGAATCCCTTCCCTAATTTTCTCACTATCTAAGGTCTTTTTGACCTCCAGTAAATCCTATCTTCCAAATATCTCCGCTGCCGGTTTGACGATATGGCGCAGATTGCCATCACGCTTGGTCAGTCCGGCCTTATCAAAGAATTCCAGTATCTCGATTGCCATGTTGCGACCGATGCCCGATTTGTTACGAAACTCCGCGGCGGTAATTTCGCTCTCGGCGGCCAGGGTTTCAGCAATGCCCGCGAGTTCCTGGACAGCATCCGGTAGTAAAAAACGGCTTTCTGAAACCTGCAGGACAAAGCCGGTGGCGGCAGCGCGGCGCATAAAGGCGGTCAGAGCCGTGGCCTTGATCCCCATCTCCTCGGCGACTTCATGCAAGGACAGTGGCCGTAATCCGGCTTCTTCCATGGTCTGGCGAACATCTGACCAAAGCTTTTTGTCCTGGGCATTCATGCCCGGTTGATGGCTTGGTAAGCGGAGTAACCGGTTCGCGAGGACCAGCTTGTTCTCGGCGGCAAGATGACCCACTACGGCATTAAATAAAGGCAAGGGCGGTCGTGAATCAAAAGACATCCGTAATGTGTTTTCCGCTGGACCAAGCTGGTCGGGCCGCTCGCCATGCCATTGAGCGAGGGCGACTAGAACATCTGCGGCGAGTGCATTCCATCTGGGTCGGGCAATCCCGGTGCGTTTTTCATCGCGCCCGGTAATGATCATATCGAGGTTTGACCATAAGGCTTCTGCCTGATCATTTGTTAGATTGCGGCTGATGACGAATTGGGCGAGGTCGACGCCATTTGGCTGTGCCTCAAGCAAAAGGTTGATCGCTTCGACCGGGTCGCTGCTTTCCATCGCAGCAACTGCTTTGAGCCGTTCAGGTTTCGAGCGGCCTCGTGCAGGCGCGAAAGGATCAATGACACTGCCGCCGGCCATGGTACGTCGCGCTGACTGATCCCGTAGAATCAATCGATCGCCATGTAGAGCACCGACGGGTTCTTCGAGGACGAGTTGGACGATGGCTGAGCCGCCCGGCGCGACGGTTTTTCTATCCAGCAAAGCAACACGGGCGCTGATATCAGCAGCGCCAATATGGAGGTGCACCGGCGTCCAGTGTTTTAGTGCGCGCGGTTCGGACTTCAGCAGCCGGATACGGGCATCGAAACGTTTGGTCGGGGCGTGGACGGCTTCCTCCAAAACCCAGTTGCCGCGATGGACCTGCTCCTTGTCGAGATCAGGGCCGGTTATGTTGAGCGCGCAACGCTGGCCGACCTGGCCAGTTTGAGAATCCCGGTTTTGCGCATGAATCCCCCGCACCCGCGCCTGATGGCCGGAAGGGGAGAGGACGAGCTGATCTCCAACGGCGGCCTTGCCCGAAAAGACACTGCCGGTAACAACCAGCCCAGCCCCTGGAACCGTGAAGCGCCGGTCAATCGCGAGACGGAAATTGCCATCGTACTGAGTTGAATCAAATGCAGTAGCGATGGTTTCCAGATGTGATCGTAGCGCAGCGATGCCATCGCCGCTTATCCCTGAGACCGGAAAAACCGGAGTACCTTCGAGAGACGTGCCATCGAGCAGCATTTCGGTCAACTCGATGACCTCTTCGACACGGTCAGGGTCAGCGCGATCGATCTTGGTGATCGCGACCGCACCGGCGGATAGGCCCAAGAGATCAAGAATGGCCAGATGCTCTTCGGTTTGTGGCATCGGGCCATCATCGGCGGCGATGACCAGTAGTGCGTAATCGATGCCGGTAACCCCAGCGAGCATATTGCGGACAAACTTTTCATGACCGGGGACGTCGACAAACCCCAGCACGTTATCCTGATCAAGCTTGTGATAGGCATAGCCCAGATCGATAGAGATACCGCGGGCTTTTTCCTCTGGCAGCCGGTCGGTATCAACTCCGGTCAGGGCTTTGACGAGAACGGTTTTGCCGTGATCGATATGACCTGAGGTCGCGATAATCATTTTATTTTTAGCTCGGTAAGCTGACTGGTGAAGGCGTCTTCGTTCTCTGCTTCGAGACAGCGTAGGTCGAGCCAAAAACCATCATCCTGAATGCGACCGATGACCGGCATCGGCAAAGACCGAAAAGCCGTCGCCAGTCGTTTTAGCGCCGTGCCTACGCCTTTTGTCGCGGTTGGTCGGATCACCAGCGCTATGCTATCGAGCCGTTCAGCGGGTAAAGATCCGCTGCCAATCTGGCTTTGGCACTGTTCCTGATAAATGGTGTGCTGATCACCGAGAGCGGTATCGAGGGGAGACGAGATGCGTGCGGCGGTGGCCTGGATATCGTCCTGTTTACGAGCCAATAGACGCAATGTCGGTATGCGTTCGGCCAGCCGGTCGGGATCAGCATAAAGCCGCAGAATGGTTTCCAATGCCGCGATTGTCATCTTGTCGCAGCGCATGGCGCGTTTCATCGGGTTCTTCTTGATCTTCGCGATGAGATCAGCACGTCCGGCGATGATCCCCGCTTGCGGCCCACCGAGCAGCTTGTCACCGCTAAAACTCACCAGATCGGCACCGCTGGCCAGAGCTTCCTGTGCCGTCGGTTCATGGGGCAGGCCAAACCGGCGCAAATCAGTCATCGTGCCGCTGCCAAGGTCGATGACGAAGGGCAGGTCGTTGTTGTGAGCGAGAGCTGCAAGGTCTTGGTCTGACACTGCCGCTGTAAAACCCTGGACTTCATAATTGCTGGTGTGAATTTTCATCACCATCACGGTCTTTGCGGAGATCGCTTCTTCGAAGTCTTTCGGATGGGTTCGGTTGGTGGTGCCCACTTCCCGCAGCTTGGCCCCGGCGCGAGACATGATATCTGGGATACGGAAGGCGCCACCGATTTCAATTAACTCACCGCGTGAAACGATAACCTCTTTTCGCAGGGCAAGCGCGTTGAGCATCAGCAATACCGCGGCGGCATTATTATTGACGATGGTGACGGCTTCGGCGCCGATTAGCTGGGCGAGCTTGTCTTCTAGGTGAACGTCGCGGTCACCGCGTTTGCCGGTTGCGAGATTATATTCGAGGTTACAGGCCCCGCGTGACACCGCTGCAATCGCGTCAATTGCTTCTTCCGGCAAGGGCGCGCGACCGAGATTGGTATGCAGGACCGTGCCGGTCAGGTTAAAGACCGGCTTGAGCGACGGGGATAAGTCGGTTTCGAGCCGTGCTGCCACCCGCGCCAGGATGTTTGGTCCCGCAATGTCATTAGCATCGACATCTTCTTTCTTGGCCAGGGCTTGCCGCAGGGCCGCGAGATCATCGCGCACGGCATTGATCACAGGTTGGCGGCCAAAGGCGTTGATGAGTGTCTCGGCGTCGGCGGTCCGAAGCAGCTTGTCGACGGAGGGGATGGAAGAAAGAAGAGAAGAGGTGGAGTCCGTCATGTCAGACTCCACCGGGTCACATTATGTTTGGCGTCAGTTTGATTGTGCCTTGATGGCTTCTTCCCAGCTATCGGGATCAAACTTGTGCGGGCCTTCACCGCCGGCATAGGTGATTTTTCCATCGGGATCGATGACAAACAGCCGGATGGGGGCCGCGACATATTTGTTTTCCACCTCATCATCAATGTTGTCGATGAGCATGGGATATTTGAGATCAAGCCCGATCTGGCAGGCATTACCAATTTCAGCACGTTCGTCAGCTGTCCTCGGCGCCTTATAGAAAATCTCGGTTTCGAGGTTTTGCAGCGTTTGCCAACCGTCAGAGGGGTGTGCTTCACATACATAGATCAGGAAGAATTCAATATTGTCTTTGTTTGCTTCATAAATTTCGTTCAGTCGCACGGACTGATCACGAAAGGGAGGTCATGTGTAAGAGCCGAAACATAGCGCTACCGGCTTTCCCCTTAGGTCTGAGAGTTTTACATACTCGCCCGTGCGTTTTTTGGTCCGATCAAGGCGCTCAAGCTCAAAGTCAGGCGCCATGTCGCCGACCTTCGGCACTTTGTCCTGACGAGCCTTCTGGCCTGCCATCATGGTATTGAACTCTTCGGCGGTCATATCCGAGATCTGAAGCCAGACCTCGCGCTTTTCCGGAAAGCTCATTGAGTTCCAGTCCAAATCCTTGAACTGTTCGAAACGAGGGTCCATGGAATTTTCTCCCAAAAATTTCCTTCTCAAATGAGAATAGGACGAATAATGCCTTTCGGCAATTGTCGCTCTTGCAATTGTGATCGGTCCGGTGAAAATGAACGTCTTCGCAACTGGAGTAGTTTAATGGCGAAAAAACTGGAGATCGGTGATGTCTTCCCTGAAATGACCCTTAATCTGGTCGGCGGTGGAACGGCAACACTACCCGATCTGGGGGATGCCAAATATCAGGTGATCCTCTTCTATCGGGGACATTGGTGACCATACTGCCGCCGGCAGTTGGTCGGTTTTGAAAAGGAAAAAGCCCCGCTCGAAGCTGAAGGCATAAAAGTTATTGCCGCCAGCATCGATACGGGTGATGAGGCGAAAATGGTGGCTGACGAGGTTTCGTTCCCTGTCGGTCAAGGCGTTACACGCGAGCAGGCGGATCAGATTGGTGCCTGGTGGGAAGACCGCCGGAGCATTATTCAGCCGTCCGAGTTTTTGCTTGGCGATGATGCTAAAGTTGTTTCGTCGAGTTACAGCGATGGTCCACTCGCACGAATGGACGCCGCTGATGTTGTCAAGCTGGTGCAGCTTTTCGAGAAGCGGAAAGCCGAAGCAGCGCAGAAGTAACGGGGAATTACGCGCGCCGGACTGGCCCGTAATGGTTTTATGGAGGTCACATGGCGCGTGTTTCTCTCTTCGAGGCGGAAGGCAAACCCGAACTCGCTGAGTTCGTCGATAAATTAAAAGCTGGTCGTCGCGGCAAGCTTCTCAATATTTATAAAATGCTGATGAACAATCCGCCCGCCGCAACAGGTTGGTTTGATTTCGTCAATATGGTGCGCTGGGAGCTCGGGCTCGACGGTCGGGTACGCGAGCTGGTCATCATCCGGATTGGCTATTTCAACCGCGTACAATATGTCATCAAACAACACGTCCCTGAACTGGCCGAAGCCGAAGGGCTTTCATTGGCGGAATGCGCTGCGCTGCAGGACTGGGAAAATTCAGACCTGTTCGACGAACGGGATCGCGCGATCCTTGCCTATACCGATTCAATGTCACGCGATATTCAGGTGCCGGATGAAATTTATAACTCGGTCGCGGAATATTTTGATGATAAGGGGATGGTTGGCCTTACGGTCCTGATCGGGACTTATAATATGCACACCCGAATTTTCCAGGCGCTTGATATCGATCTGGAGAAATAATTTCCGGGTATTTTGGGCCCATTGACATACCTTGAGCTAAGAGGCCAAATTTGTAAAAGCCAGCTAAGCATTGATTTAGAAAGCTTGCGGAACAACGCCCATTCATCGGAAAGAGTAATATTGTATTCGGCGCCCACCGGATGCCCATCGTAAGACCCGGTGATGCCAAAATTTGGGAGAACCAAGCTTATCGGAGGAATGATCCAAATGTAGGATTGATTAATGTTCGGGTTTTCTGCAAAGAGAAACCCAACAATCGATCCGGTATATATTCCGATCCAAATAAAAATTGTTGGAAAATTAGTGGGGTTGTGTTTGTGTACTTTTAGAATGAACTGATTGGCACGCGAAATGTCATACGGGATGACTATATAGACGGCGCAGCAGAGCATCGCGCCTGGGCCGAATGTCCAATATTCGACGACCCCATAATCGCTTATAAGTTCTTGTCTTTTTCTGAAGAGTTCTGCGAGTAAATAAATTGGTGAAATAGCCAGTGCGCCGAAGAGGCTTCGGGATGTTCCCCATATCGATCTGGCTTTGAAGTAAGGTATTTTTTCACTTATCCGCAGATAAATTGATAGATTTAAA
Source organism: uncultured Alphaproteobacteria bacterium (assembly GCA_938048165.1). GTDB lineage: Bacteria > Pseudomonadota > Alphaproteobacteria > MPNO01 > UBA2964 > UBA2964. Next base: position 6,159 of record CALIBP010000167.1, read on the forward strand.
TTCAATATAAACGGGTAATATATATTTTTTACTAAGCCGTAAGTGGCATTAATGGTTGTGATTGAAGACATGCTTTTCAAACTGGGGTGACAGAGGTCTGTTGCCACCTATAAAATAAACAAATCAAGTCGCGTCGCTCCGCGAGACAAAATAGGGAATTCCGATGTCTGATAGTAAAAACATTGACTGGCTTGCACGGGCTGAAGGCCTGCAGGAGATGATCGCTGATGCTGTTGATGAAACAGAGGCGCAGGGCAAAGTCACTTCTGAGGTTATGGACGCCCTGCATGACGCGGAGCTCTTTCGCATGGCCTTGCCGCGCTCCATCGGAGGCGGCGAAGCAGAGCCTATTGTGTTGATGCAGACCATCGAGGCTATCGCCAAGGTAGATGCCAGTACTGCCTGGTGTGTTGGTCAGGGCACCGGTTGCACCTGGGGTTCCGCGTATGTTGCGCACGAAGTATGCAAGGATATATTTGGGCCGCGCGATGCTGTGCTCGCCTGGGGTCCACCGGCTAAGGCAACGGCGGTACCGGTTGAAGGTGGTTATAAAGTCACCGGTGAATGGCGATTTGGCAGCGGCAGCCGTAATGCGACCTGGCTTGGCGGTCATAGCCGGGTCTGTGATGTAGAGGGTAATCATCTACAAGACGAGGATGGCAAGCCGCGTATGCGGACGATGCTATTTCCAAAATCCAGTGCCGAGACGATCGATGTCTGGCAGGTCATGGGGCTTAAAGGTACTGGCAGTGATAATTACAAAGTCACCGATCTGTTTATCCCGGAAGAATATACCACCTGGCGTGACAGCCCGTCGGATCGCGTCGAACCGGGACCGCTCTATAACATTCCGTTGCTGACCAGCTACGGAATTATGTTCTCTGGCCTGACGCTCGGCATTGCACGGACCATGCTTGAAGATTTCAAGAAGCTTGCCGAAACCAAAGTCGGCGGTGGTATGTCAACGGTGCTGCGCGAGAATGCGGTTATCCAGTCACAGGTCTCGCAGAATGAAGCCAAGCTGCGGTCGAGTCGGGCCTTCTTGGTCGAAATGATCGAAGAATATTGGGCAGCGCAGTGCTCCGGTGAGCCGCCATCCTTTGATGTGCGCGCCCGGCTACGGCTTGCCATCACCTGGTCGATGAATCAGGCGCAGGAAGTGGCTAACTTTGTGTTTCAGGCGTGTGGCACCAACGCGATTTTCGAAACCAATCCGTTCGAGCGTCGCTTCCGCGATATTCATACGGTGTTGGCGCAGGGTCAGTCACATCTTTCCAACTATGAGCCGGTTGGGGAAGTGCTGATGGGTCTGCTGCCGTCAGGCCATCGGGTATAAAAACTTACTATAGCTGTTCCGGCCCGCTCTATTCCTGACGGACGTTCTTGCTGAAGTCATAGTCTTTGCTGCTGACGCAGTCGAAGCGGGAGATAATTGAATTTCGATCAAATGCGGGTGACAGGACTTCCAACAGAAAGTCTTTCTGCACTTTCCACGCGGCTTCTGCCTGATCGCAGCGATAGCGGCCCGGCATGGTGTCGTTGAGCCAGCCATGTGGTGCGCCGGGGAAGACATGAACGGAGTGGCTCTTGCCTTTCTCCTCGAGACCGTTGCGAAACCGTCTTACATGGGTCAGCGAGATCATGTGATCCGCTTCGCCAAACATGCCGAGCACCGGGCAATCGACCTTCTCAATCACGTCGGCCAGCGGCTCATGATAGAGATCATTGGTTTCCCATTCGCGATCCTGCGCCGCGCCATACCAGACGAGCGCCGCAGCAACCTTGCGCCGTGCCGCGAGGATTAACGGGTGTCTCCCGGTCTGGCACACGCCTTTAACCGCGATGCAGTCATTATCAACTTCATCCATCGCTTCCAGCACGTCGATGGCGGTGCTGAGATGTTCCGCGGCCTCATCATCCGTAATGTCATAGCGGTCATCGCCAGCATGAAGCGCGTCCTGGTCTGGATGGCGGAAAAAACAGTCCGGTGCGATACAAACGAAGCCTTCACGGGCAAACCGCGCCGCCAGGTCGAGCGTATGCTGCACCAACCCATAGCGCTCATGCATGATTACGATAGCCGGGAGGGGACGGGAAGTATCTGCCGGGGTAGCGATAAAGGCGGGTAAGCCTGAATCGCAGGTGATTGTCTTGGTGCTAATGTCTGCCATTTTGATCTCTCCCTGATATATTTTGTGCTATTGCGCGTAGCCAACGGCCAAGAGCTTCGATAGTCAAGACCGCTCCTCATTTTGTTGGGTTTCCTGACTTTGCCAAAGGCGCAGAAATTCGTTATCAACTAACTATGGCAACGCAGAAAAAAGACCTCCTCGGCCAGCGGCTTACGCGGCTTGAAGACCCACCATTGATCGCCGGGCAGGGAAACTATGCCGCGGACATCAACTTTCCCAATCAGCTGCATATGCGGATTGTTCGCAGCCCGTATGCGCATGCCAAGATCACATCGATTGATACCGCAGAAGCTGCCGCTCTCCCGGGAGTGGCGGCGATTTGGACGAGCGACGATATTTCGGATTTGCCGCCAATCGATTTTCGAGCCGACAAATCCTCTGAAGAGCTGAAGCCTTTCCGGCAAAACGTTCTGGCGATCAGTCGGGTGCGCTATGTCGGTGACCCGGTAGTCGCGATTTTCGCCGAAGACCCCTATATCGCCGAGGACGCTGCTGATCTTGTGGTGATAAATGTCGAGCAGTTGCGGGTTATTTCCTCTGCCGATGATGAACCAGGCGAATTTGATGATGGGTTGAGCTCGGAAGCCGGATTGCTAACCCACACCTATGGCGATGTCGATGCGGCCTTTGCCGCCGCCGATACCATTATCGAGCTTGATCTGCGAACCGGACGTCATTCTGGCGTGCCAATGGAAACAAGAGGTGCAATCGGTGTTTATGATGCCGATCAAGACATCCTGAAGCTTTATGGTGCTGCGAAAGTGCCGCATCGCAATCGCGACACGCTGGTGCGCATGCTGGGGCGCGATGAAGACAAGATAGAACTCCATGAAGGTCATACCGGCGGCGGATTTGGTATTCGCGGTGAGCTGTATCCCGAAGATGTATTGGTTCTCGTGGCCGCGATGCGGCTGGGGCGCTCAGTAAAATGGATTGAAGATCGTCAGGAACACATGATGGCGGCCAATCAGGGCCGTAATCAGCATCATCAGGTGAAAATTGCAGTCGATAAGGATGGCATGATCCTCGGAATGGAAGACGAGTTCTTCCATGACCAGGGGGGCTATGTCCGGACCCATGGCGCTAACGTGCCAAACCGGACAATGTGTATGCTGACAGGCGCCTATAATGTGCCTGCCTATCGTGCCTTGTGTCATTTTCGGCTGACCAACAAGACACCGGCGGCGACCTATCGCGCGCCGGGACGGTTTGAAAGTACTTTCGTGCGCGAACGTCTGATGGATGCTTTGTCTGTAAAGCTGGGTATTGATCGCATCGAGTTGCGTCGGCGCAATCTTATTACGGCTGATCAAATGCCATTCTCGCTCAATTTTGATGAGCCGGGCGTCGAGAATATGGAAATCGACAATGGCGATTATCCCCAGCTTTTGGACAAGGCGCTAACCTGGTTGAAATGGGATGAGCTTGAGGCAGATCTCGAGCGCCGCCGCGCTGCAGGCGAGATGGTCGGATCGGGTATCGGCGTCTTTGTTGAGGAAAGTGGCAAAGGCCCTTCCGATGGCGCGCGTATCTCCGTCGACGAGAACGGCGATATCGAAGTGCTGACTGGCGGCGCATCGCTGGGGCAGGGCTTCGAGACGACGATGGCGCAGATATGTGCCAATGCGCTCGGTGTTGATTACCGGCGCATTACGGTCATTCACGGCCAGACCAACCTCATTCCCTATGGTATCGGTGCCCATGCTGCCCGCGCGACGGTGATGACCGGCAGCGCGGTAAATGTGACGGCGCTGACCCTGCGGACCAAGGCCCTCGATCTGGCAGCCGAGATGCTCCAGCTGCCTGCTGAGACCCTTGATATTGTCGATGGCACGGTTGTTGTCGTGGATAATTCTGCGGGTCCCTCGATCACGCTGGCGGAGATTGCCCGGCGCAATGAAGAAGGTCTGGCAGCAGAAGATTTTCATAAGACCAAGGAATCTGCATTCCCTTACGGCATTCATTTTGCCGTCGTAAAAGTGGATCCGGAAACCGGGCGCATCGATGTTGAACGGTTCATGGTCGCCTATGATGTCGGCTGTATGGTCAATGAGATGCTGCTCGAGGGGCAGCTGGTTGGCGGCTGCATTCAGGGCATTGGCGGCGCTTTATATGAAGAGTTCGTCTATAGCGACGAGGGTGAGCCGATGGCGGTGACCTTTGCCGATTATCTGATGCCGACACTGGATCGCGTGCCGACGGTGGAATGTATGATCACCGAAGACGCCCCGAGCCCACATAATCTACTTGGTCTTAAGGGCGGCGGAGAGGGTGGCATTAATGGCGTCGGGGCAGCGATTGCCGGGGCGATTGATCAGGCGATTGGAGTCCCGGGGGCTATTACCCAGCTGCCAGTCACGCCGCAGCGCATGAAAGAAATTCTGAATAACTCTTAGAGGCTCTGCCTCTACATCATTTGCGATAAATCGCCGCTAATTTAAGCGGCTGGGAGGAAACACGATGGGACAAGAGCTGGAGCTGACACTGGCGATGGGTGATTACGAAATCGTTCGCGGGCTCAAGGATGGAACGGTTAAGCCTGATGGCATCAAGCTCAACGTTCTGACCAAAATGGACTCAACAACCCGTCACTGGCGGTTTTTGCGCAATCAGGATTTTGATGTCGCGGAATGTTCTTGCTCTTCTTATCTCGTGGCTCGTGATCAGGGCATGCCGTTTGA
>CALIBP010000168.1 GCA_938048165.1 uncultured Alphaproteobacteria bacterium
ATTTCCGCCGCGAACGGTTCAACCATCATCCAAAATGAAACGGAACTGGCAGACGCGGTTTCCGGCCTTCTGTCTGATGATGCCCGGCGATCAGGCCAAATTAGCGCAGCCCACACAGTTGCCCAGGGTAAGACCGATATCCTCGATGCGGTCATTGCCCAACTAGAGCCTTATCTTGTAGCACTCGACGAACCGGCATCGGCGAACGCCAAGGTGAGGCAAAATGCGCGCGCCTGATTTCTGGCATGCGCCAAGCGCGACAGGCAAAATTTTATCGCCGCTTTCTTTGCTCTGGCGACTGGGAGCAAATGCAAGAAATCATCTAGCAGGCAACCCATGGCAATCGCCGGTCCCCGTGTTATGTGTTGGCAATATCACTGCCGGAGGGGCTGGCAAAACACCGCTGGCCATTGACCTGACCCGCGCGCTGCTCACAAAAGGGTTGCAACCGAACATTCTCAGTCGCGGGTATGGTGGCTCCCTTCGAGGGCCTGTTCTCGTCGATCCCAACATTCATTCTGCCACTAAAGTCGGCGATGAACCGCTTCTGCTCGCCGAAATGGCACCGACATGGGTATCCCGTAATCGTATCGATGGCATCAAGCATGCTGTTGAAAATGGTGCCGTCATCATCATCATGGATGATGGATTTCAAGATCCTGCGATTTCCAAAGTACTCTCTATTCTTACCATTGATGGCGGTTACGGATTTGGCAATGGTCACGTCATCCCCGCTGGCCCGTTACGGGAAACTATTGCGTCTGGCCTGGCTCGCTGTAACGCCGTTGTCATCATCGGAGACGACCAGCGGGCCGTAACAAAAGAAATCGGCGATGTTTGTCCGATTTATCGAGCCCGCATCGTCGCCTATCCTGATCCAGAATTAGCCGCAAATAAGGTCTTCGCTTTTGCCGGCATCGCCCGACCATCAAAGTTTTATAATACGCTGCTGGAGTTAGGTTACGAGATTGCTGGTACCCAGGATTTTCCCGATCATCATAAATTTGACCCGGACGAAGTTATCAAGATATGTGACCATGCTTCTCAGCTGGATGCCATCCCGGTCACAACGGAGAAAGACTACGTGCGCCTAACAAACGAAGCCCGGGCTCTGATCAAGACAGTCCGCATTTCCCTCGAATGGGAGGACGCAGATGCGCATGAACACCTTCTCGAAAAGGTACTCATGAATGGCTAAGCGGAGTCCTACCCAAAGACGATTTTATCGTGCGGTTGGCTATCCGCTTGAAGCCCTTGGCGTTGCCCTGGTTTACGGATTTTTCTCGTTACTTCCGATGGACAGGGCGTCAGGCGTTGGCGGATGGATCGGACGTACCATTGGCCCCCGTCTCGGATATCAGAAACGTGCTATCGCCAGCCTCAAACGAGCCTTTCCCGACTATGACGACACACGCATTCGTCAAATCACTACTGATCTATGGGATAATCTGGGCCGCGTTCTAGCCGAGCTACCGCATCTCGAAGAGATCATAGCCGAACGGGTCGAAGTCCTGAACGAAGAAAACATCGCAGCGGTCAAACCCGAAGGCAGTCCCTGTATCTTTTTTTCCGGCCACTTCGCCAATTGGGAACTTTTTGCCCTGACGGCACAAAAGACCGGCGTCCCCTATGTTCAGGTCTATCGCGCCGCCAATAACCACTTTGTCGACGCGATGCTGCGAAAAATCAGAAAGCTAGAGGACAAAGACATAATACCAAAGGGTCCCCGTGGTGCCCGAGGAGCAATTGCCGCACTTCGCTCAGGTCGCCGCCTTGGCATGCTTGTCGATCAAAAGATGAATGATGGCATTCCCGTTGAGCTGTTTGGTCGTGAGGCGATGACAGCACCCGCCGTTGCTGAACTTTCTATCCGTTACGATTGCCCTGCTATACCGGTGCGCATAATACGAAAGGGCGGGTGCCATTTTCAGGTTCAGCTTGTCCCGCAATTAGAAAAACCCGCAGATGGAGATGCTTCTAAAATGATGCGGGATATCAATGTCTTGTTCGAAGAATGGACGACGGAGCGTCCTGGTCAATGGCTCGGCTGGCTGCATCGGCGTTGGCCTGAAGACTGACCTAGCGCTTTTTTTTGGCGGGCTTCGGCATCGGCCCAACCAATAAAGATGGATCGAGACGCATCGTCTTCCAGGTCAGCCCCCAGTGCAGGTGTGGCCCTGTCGCCCGACCGGTCTTACCAATTCGTCCGATTAAGGCCCCTTTGCTCACTCGCTGACCTTCTTTAACCAAAACCTTGCTGAGGTGGATATAGATCGTCCCCACGCCAAGCCCATGATCAATTTGAACTGTTTTGCCGGTAAAAAACATACCTTCATGGGTAAGCGAGACGACGCCATCTGAAGCCGCGAAGACCGGGGATCCTGTTGGCGCTGCGATATCGACGCCCAGATGCGGTGCTCTTGGCTTTCCGTTAAGAATGCGCTGACTGCCGTAGACACCAGAGATCCGACCCCGCGCCGGCCAAATAAACCCGCTCTTAAAGTCAGCGATTTGGGTTACACGGTGCCGGGCGGCATTAAGCAGATTCCGCTCACGTGCGATACGCTTGTAGTCACGCTTTTTAGGCGTGACTTTGCGCTTGGGCAAACCATCAATGCGCTGAATTCGATAATCCCGTTTCCTGATTTTCAATGTTCGTTGGGTAACACCTCCGTCTTTGTCGCGAACCGAAAGAAGCGCACGCGGTTTTGCGTCCCGCGGTAATCCAAAAACGAAGCGGCCATCCGGTAACGTCGATAAGGGAATGCCATCCAGTAATACTTTACTACCCGGAGAGGTTTTTCCTGTAATCAAGGCGCCCTGCGTAAAAGGCCCTTTTAATTCCAATGCACTTGCCTGGCCGCCGACCAGCAAAACAACAGCAAGCAAAAGCAACCGCATCACAGCAGCGACCCCTGACTATCATCGGTTAGGGTGGGTTTCCTTGACGCCGCTTTCTTAGCAGATGCTTTCCTGGCCTTGGCACGTGGCTTCCCTGATTTTGGCGTGCCATCCTCCCCGTCAAACGCCGCCCCGCGCGAGCCATCAGCGAACTCAATCTCGATTACGCCGCCCGCGACCGCCTCTGCGGCCCGCATCACCGGCTTGCCGTCCCCGTCCCGCACCAAGGCAAAGCCTCGCTCCAGAACCCCTTTATAGGAAAGGCTCTCAAGCAGCTGCCCCAGCGAGGACAACCGGTCCTGGTCAGACTTGAAAATCCGCGCAATGGCATTTGGCAACCGTACTGCCGTATCCAACCCGTCAAACCGCGTCTTACTATTCTGCAGGATAGACGAAACTGCCAGATCAAACCGTTCTCCGGTTAGCGCCAAACGCTCTCCCGCAGAATTCATAATATCTCGTGGATGACGCAACCGCGCGCCGACACCAGCGACGCGTTCGCGATGCTGCTCCAGCCTGTTGATCGCCGATAATTTAAGGCGGTCCGTTTCGCTATCGAGGCGTTGGATGGCTTCTTCCAGCAATCGATCTGGTTGCGGCAATCCTCTTGCCAGCCCTTCGAGCTGTAGCCGCTGATCTTCCCAGCAGCGTTCCAGCCCAGCCACCAATCGTCGCTGGTTGTCAAGGAGTTGAGCCTCCAGATCAGCGCGCACAGGGACTGCCATTTCCGCCGCAGCGGTCGGTGTTGGCGCCCGGATATCCGAGGCAAAATCAATCAGTGTCGTATCCGTTTCGTGACCTACGGCAGATATGAGTGGAATATCACTTTCTGCCGCAGCGCGAACGACGACTTCTTCGTTAAACGCCCAAAGATCTTCCAGACTGCCGCCACCGCGCGCGACAATCAGTAAATCAGGTCGGGGGACGACGCCATCAACCGCGCATTCGTTAAATCCGTTGATCGCATTCGCGACCTGTTCCGCCGCGCCGTCTCCCTGGACGCTTACCGGCCATAATAATACCCGCCGGGGAAAGCGATCAGACAGCCGGTGCAGGATATCGCGGATAACCGCGCCGGTCGGCGAAGTGATAACGCCAATAATTTCAGGCAGAAAGGGTAATTCCTGTTTTCGATCCGGATCAAACAAGCCCTCAGCTGTCAGCTTCTTCCGGCGGTCTTCCAACAGTTTTAAAAGCGCGCCCTCTCCGGCAAGCTCAACCGCCTCAACGACAATCTGATATTTCGAGCTACGGGGATATGACGATATTCTCCCGGTACAGATAACTTCCATACCTTCTTCAAGGGTAATACCCAGTTTGCCAACCGAGCCCCGCCAGCAAACACCATCCATCGCGGCGTCTTCATCCTTTAGGGTAAAATAGAGATGACCTGACCCATGATAGTTGGGACGCGAGATTTCGCCTCTGACCCGGACCCGTCCAAACGCGCCCTCCAGAGTTCGTTTTACCGCCCCCGAAATCTCTCCAACGGTGAATTCATTGATATTATGCTCTAGCCCCGTCGCCGGGGGTGCATCAGAATCAAAAAGAGAGCTGTTGTCAGTCATTGCGACTCACATTCTATGCTAAACGGGAAGTACCACACCAGCAGCGTAACGCGCTAAATGAAAAGTACAGGGGAGATAATACAGTGAGGGTCTTGGTCGTAGGCGGCGGTGGTCGCGAACATGCGTTGTGCTGGGCAATTGCTGGCTCCCCCTTGGTTACCAAGCTTTACTGCGCGCCCGGGAATGCCGGAATCGCACAGGATGCAGAATGCGTTGCCATCGCTGCTGAAGACGTCGACGGGATCATTCGATTCGCTCAAGACAACGACATTGAGTTTGTAGTCATCGGCCCCGAGGCCCCGCTGGTCGCCGGCCTTGCTGATAAACTCGCCGATCTCGGGATTAAATCCTTCGGACCAAGCGCTGCCGCAGCGGAGATGGAAGGTTCCAAAGGCTTCATGAAGGATTTCTGTGCCCGGCACGACATCCCGAC
>CALIBP010000169.1 GCA_938048165.1 uncultured Alphaproteobacteria bacterium
CATGGGCGACCGGTACGGGTTCAGGATCCGGGAGGACGTTCCTTTGTAGAGACCGGTTCGCTGGTTGAGGGGGACGTGCTTTGTGCCATGGCTGATGGTCAGCCTGTGGCATTGGCCCGGTTCGTCGATGGAGAAATCCGCGCGGTCCGGGTGCTTAACATTTAATATAGGAGAATCCGATGTCGATTACGCAAGAGCGCAAGAGTGAGCTCATTAAAGAGTTCCGCCAATCTGATGATGATACGGGGTCACCCGAGGTCCAGGTTTCGATCCTGACAGAACGGATCAACAACCTTACCGAACATCTCAAAGAACATAAAAAGGATCATCATTCTCGTCGTGGCCTCCTGATCATGGTGGGTCAACGTCGTAGTTTGCTGGACTATCTAAATCGTAAAAATACAGCGCGGTATCAGGATCTGATTAAGCGTTTGGGTCTGCGTCGTTAATAGCGTTGCAGTGACCTAAGTTGGTTCATCCGGCAGGGGTCGGGTGGCTAATGTCATCCGTGTGACAACGTCGCATGGAATATCAGGAAGCAGGGCAAATGGGCTGCTGCTTCAAGGTTGGCGCGCATCCGGTGTCGTCAATCAGCAAGGAAGGAATGGAATACATGTTTTCCGAACATCGAAAAGAAGTGATGTGGGGCGGGCGCAAGCTCGTCTTTGAAACGGGCAAAATTGCCCGCCAAGCCGATGGCGCCGTCATGGTGACCTATGGCGATACCATGGTGTTATGCACGGCCGTTGCGCAAAAAGCGCCGAAGCCGGGAGTTGACTTTTTCCCGCTAACCGTCAACTACCAGGAAAAAACATTTGCTGCCGGTAAAATTCCAGGTGGCTTTTTCAAACGTGAAGGACGTCCGAATGAAAAGGAAACCTTGACCTCTCGTTTGATCGACCGGCCAATTCGGCCGCTATTTGCAAAAGGTTTTCAGAACGAAACGCAGGTTATCTGTACCGTCCTGAGCCATGATCTGGAGAACGATCCGGATGTTGTCTCGCTGGTCGGTGCCTCGGCAGCCCTCACGATTTCGGGCATTCCCTTTATGGGCCCAATCGGTGGTGCGCGCGTTGGCTATGCCGACGGCGAATATATGCTGAATCCGCTTCCCGAAGATCTGGAGAAATCAGAGCTGGATATGGTCGTTGCCGGTACGCCTGACGCCGTGTTGATGGTGGAATCGGAAGCGAATGAGCTCTCTGAGGATACGATGCTTGGTGCTGTGATGTTTGCCCATCGTGAGTTCCAGCCTGTTATTCAGGCGATTATCGAGCTTGCTGAGGAATGCGCCAAAGAACCTTGGGATGTTCCCGAACCAGCCCCTGAAAAGGCTGAACTTGCGGCGAAGCTAAAAGATGTGGCGGAAGCCAGCATTCGTGAAGCTTATTCCGAGACTGTTAAACAGGCCCGTGTTGAAAAGATTTCAGCAGCCAAAGCGGCAGCGATTGAGGCGCTGGATGTTGACGAGGACTCCGAAAAACTACTCGGTGGTTTGCTCAAGGATCTCGAAAAAGACGTCGTTCGTGGCAATATTCTGGATACCGGTAATCGGATTGACGGGCGTGACACCAAGACTGTGCGTCCTATTGTCGCCGAAGTCGGTATCCTGCCGCGTTCACATGGTAGCGCGCTGTTTACCCGTGGTGAAACACAGGCGCTGTGTGTCGCGACTCTCGGCACTGGACAGGATGAACAGATCATCGATGCCCTTGAGGGGGAATATCGGGAAAACTTCATGCTGCATTACAACTTCCCGCCCTACTCTGTCGGTGAAGCCAGCTTCCTGCGGTCTCCGGGCCGTCGTGAAATTGGACATGGCAAGCTTGCCTGGCGGGCCGTTCGTGCCGTTCTGCCCAGCAAGGAAGACTTCCCGTACACGATGCGTATCGTTTCGGAAATTACCGAATCGAATGGCTCTTCCTCAATGGCAACTGTTTGCGGCACCTCTCTGTCGCTGATGGATGCCGGTGTGCCGATCACGCGCCCTGTTGCTGGTATTGCTATGGGGTTGATCAAGGAAGACCGGGGATTTGCTGTTCTTTCCGATATTCTCGGCGACGAAGATCATCTCGGGGATATGGACTTCAAGGTGGCAGGAACATCTGAAGGTGTGACGTCACTGCAGATGGATATCAAAATCACCGGCATTACCGAGGAGATCATGAAGGTCGCCCTCGATCAGGCTTGTGAAGGCCGGCAGCATATCCTGGGCGAAATGTCCAAGGCGCTGGATATGGCGCGGGATGATGTCAGTGACAATGCTCCACGGATTACCACGATGTCTGTTCCGAAGGATAAAATTCGGGATGTTATCGGGACCGGCGGCAAGGTCATTCGCGAGATTTGCGAAGTGACGGGCGCCAAGATCGATATCGATGACGATGGTACAATCAAGGTAGCTGCGGTTACGGCTGAGGCCGGTACAGCGGCGATTGACTGGATCAAGGGTATCGTTGCTGAGCCCGAAGTCGGAACCATTTATGAAGGCAAGGTCGTCAAGGTTGTCGATTTCGGGGCTTTCGTGAATTTCCTCGGCGCCAAAGACGGGCTTGTGCACATCAGTGAACTTGCGCCGCAGCGTGTTGGCAAAGTCACCGATATCGTCAATGAAGGCGACCAGGTCAAAGTTAAGGTCCTGGCCGTTGATGATCGTGGCAAGGTTAAGCTCAGCATGAAGGTTGTTGATCAGGAAACCGGTGAAGAAATCAGCGGTAAGCCAAAAGAAGAGACTGCTTCAGAGGAAGCTTAGTCCCTCGTCGGTTTTTACCGAGGGTGTAAAATATAAGGGCAGCATCGGTATTTAGCCGGGGCTGCCCTTTTTTTGTCCCGAATCCCGCAGTTTATTGAAAAAACTTGCCTCCGGGGCTGGTCAATGCCAATTCGCTTCATATAAAGACTTAGTAGAGGGGTAGCGCCTGACATGTCGGCAGTCCCGCCACGACCGTTTTTAATAAAGCGAGCCGGGCGGTATTTTTAATGTGTCTGGACGAAACCTAGTTTGGACATTTTTTACGAGGACCGCGACGCCAATGAGTGTCATGGAGAGAACAAGTTTTACATATGATGAACTGATTGATTGCGGGCACGGGAAGCTGTTTGGCGAAGGGAACGCACAGTTGCCTTTGCCACCGATGTTGATGTTTGATCGGATCATAAATATTTCCGAAGATGGCGGTGAATTCGGCAAAGGTGAAGTCGTGGCCGAATTCGATATCAAACCGGACTTGTGGTTTTTCCCCTGTCATTTTGAGGGTGATCCGGTAATGCCGGGCTGTCTGGGTCTCGATGCCCTATGGCAACTAGTCGGGTTTCATCTTGGCTGGTTGGGGGCGCCGGGTCGTGGTCGGGCGCTCGGGTTAGGCGGTCTAAAGTTTAATGGCCAGGTGACACCTGACGCGAAGCTGGTGACCTACCGAATAGATATTAAGCGCACGGTGCGCAGGGGTTTTGCCATCAGTATCGCCAATGGCACGCTGGACGTCGATGGTCAGGCAGTGTACGAGGCGCAGGATTTACGGGTGGGAGTGTTCACTTCTACCGACCAAATGTGAGGATGCTATGAAGCGAGTGGCGGTAACTGGACTCGGAATTGTCTCGAGTATTGGGAATAACAAAGAAGAGGTAACGGCGTCACTGCGGGACGGTAAGTCCGGAATTTCTTTTGCCCCTGAATATGCGGAACGCGGTTTTCGTAGCCATGTTCATGGCGCACCGACTATTGATCTCGACAGTTTTGTCGATCGCAAGCACCGCCGCTTTATGGGTGATGGCGCAGCCTATAACTATGTTGCTATGAGTCAGGCGATTGAAGATTCAGGCCTGGAAGAAAATGAAGTCTCTCACGACCGTACCGGATTAATTATGGGATCGGGCGGCCCCTCAACAAAAAATCTACTCGTTGCTTTTGATACGGCGCGCGAAAAAAGCGCCAAGAAGGTCGGGCCCTTTATGGTGCCGCGGACAATGTCGAGCACGAACTCGGCTGTTTTGGCGACCGCCTTTAAAATCAAGGGTGTGAATTATTCCATCAGCTCCGCCTGCGCGACCAGCGCCCATTGTATTGGCAACGCCGCAGAACTCATTCAGTTTGGGAAACAGGACGTGGTGTTTGCTGGCGGAGGCGAGGAGCTCGACTGGACGATGACAGTGCTGTTCGATGCCATGCCAGCCCTATCGGGCGGATTTAATGATACCCCGGAAAGGGCATCCCGCCCCTTTGATTCTGATCGTGATGGCTTTGTCATTGCTGGCGGCGGGGGCGTGGTTGTGCTGGAAGAGCTCGAGCATGCCAAAGCGCGCGGTGCAAAAATATATGCGGAGGTCGCAGGCTATGGTGCGACGTCAGATGGTTATGACATGGTGCAGCCCTCCGGCGAAGGCGCAGTCCGGTGTATGAATATGGCGCTGCAGGGGGTCGAGTCTGTCGATTATGTCAACACGCACGGAACGTCGACGCCAGTTGGTGATGTAAAAGAACTGGCCGCTTTGCGGACCGTGTTCGGTGAACGAAACAGAATTCCCGCTTTTAATTCGACGAAGTCTCTAACCGGGCATTCGTTGGGCGCGACCGGTGCCCATGAAGCGATCTACACATTGCTGATGATGGAAAATAATTTCATTTCTGCTTCTGCGAATGTTGAAAACGTGGATCCAGAAGTTGGCGATATGCCTCTGGTTACAGAGCGTCAGGATAATGTTGAGATCGGCTGCGCCCTGTCCAATAGCTTTGGGTTTGGCGGCACGAATGCCTCGCTCGCCTTTAAAACCTTGCAGGACTGATAGCGGAACAAATCATGGCTGATTCAAGCTTAATGCGGGGAAAACGCGGGCTGGTGCTCGGCGTTGCCAATGACCACTCTATCGCCTGGGGGATTGCCAGCGCGGTTGCCGAGCATGGTGCGGAACTCGCTTTTACCTATCAAGGCGAAGGGTTCGCCAAACGAGTGAAGCCGCTGGCTGACTCTGTTGGCTCCAATATCGTCTTGCCCTGTGATGTGAGTGATGATGACAGTATTGATGCGGTGTTTTCGGCGGTTGAGAAAGAATGGGGCTCGTTGGATTTTGTGGTCCACTCGGTGGCTTATTCCGACAAAGATGAGCTGTCGGGCCGCTATGTTGACACCAGCCGTGACAATTTTAAATTAACGCTCGATATTTCCTGCTATTCCTTCACAACGATCGCGCAGCGTGCAGCCGCGCTGATGCCGAATGGCGGCAGCCTCATTACTCTGACCTACTCTGGTGCTGAGCGTGTTATGCCCAACTATAATGTCATGGGCGTCGCAAAGGCCGCGCTCGAGGCAAGTGTTAAATATTTGGCTGTGGATCTTGGGGGCAATGGTATTCGCGTAAATGCTATTTCTGCTGGCCCAATGCGGACTTTGGCGGGGAGCGCCGTTGGTGGTGCCCGCCAGGTGTACAAGTGGAATGAAGAGTATTCTCCGCTAAGGAATAACACCCAGCTTGAAGATGTCGGTGGCGCCGGGCTTTATTTATTGAGTGATCTTTCGGCGGGTATCACCGGAGAAATTATGCATGTTGATTCCGGCTATAATGTCGTCGGGGTCCCTGATTTGTTGCGTCATCGCGAAAAAGATGGCTGAATTTCTGCCGATTTAACGATTTTCAATAAATTCTTATAAATCTTTTCTTTTTAACCATTCCAATCTGAGAAATATACCCTATATTTCTCGAATGAACGAAAGACCATTCACATATGTGATCGAACTGCTGCATAGCGCCGGGCTGCGGCCAACGCGGCAGAGGATGGCGTTGGCCAGACTATTGTTTGACGCTGGCAATCGCCATGTCACAGCAGAAGAGCTACATCGCGAGACAAAAAAAGCCCGGATTCCGGTTTCATTGGCGACGATTTATAATACGTTGCACCAATTTACGACCGCGGGGCTGTTACGTGAGGTCGTGGTTGAGCCAGGGCGCGCCTACTTTGATACTAATCTCGCGAGCCATCACCACTTCTTTTTTGAAGATTCCGGCCAGATTGAGGATATTCCGGATAATCAGGTGACGATTTCGCAATTGCCGGATATTCCGGAAGGCACAGAGCTCAATCGAATT
>CALIBP010000170.1 GCA_938048165.1 uncultured Alphaproteobacteria bacterium
GTCGAGACCGCCATCGAGCAAGCAAAAAGGATGGTTGATCAGAATCTGTTATGGCTTGAGGAACCGATTTCGCCACCTGATGATTATGGTGGCTTGGCCGAGGTACAGAAAGAGGGTGGAATTCCAATAGCGGCCGGTGAGAATCTCGGGACCTATCATGATTTCTGCCGCATGGCAGAACAGTCGGACATAGGATATCTGCAGCCTGACGTCACCAAATTTGGGGGTATCACCGAGATGTGGAAGGCGGTTAAGTATTCGGAAGAGAATAAATGCCGACTTGAACCACATTCACCGCTCTATGGCCCAGGCTTGATCGCAACTCAGCATATAGTGGCAGCGATGCATGAGGAGGCGATGGTTGAGTTTTATTATTGTAACCTTGGTGCGAGCCCAATGGGTGAGGGTATTTATGCTGTGGACGGATTCATGACTGTTCCGGAGGGACCTGGTCTCGGAATCGACATTGATTTGGCGATCATCGAAAAATACCGGACCGCCTAGAAATTCTGTCGCGGTTTTCTACTCTTGCCCAAATAATTGGGTTCGATTTTGATTGGCTATTGGAATTTAGCTTAGGTCTTTGCTTTACATGGCTTACCGAGACGAATACAACCCGGCCACCGTGGTAAAAACTTACCGGATGTCACTAAATATCAACTATACTTGTTTCCGCGCGTAATCCGGTAACCCGAAAGAAACCAATGACTGAATTTGACGGTGTCGTTCCGGCGCTTAATGAGGCGCTGAACAAGCGCGGCTATACCGAGCTAACACCGGTGCAAACGGCGGTTATCGCCGAGGAACTAAAGGAATCAGACCTTTTGGTTTCCGCTCAGACAGGATCGGGTAAAACGGTCGCCTTTGGCTTGAATTTGGCCCCGACGCTTTTGGAGGGTGCCGAGAAGTTTGAATATTCACCTGTGCCGTTGGCACTGGTCGTTGCACCTACCAGAGAACTCGCAATGCAGGTTAAGGCCGAGCTTGAATGGCTTTATGCGAAAACCAGCGCTCTTGTCGCGACCTGTGTCGGCGGCATGGATATGCGAAACGAACGTCGTGCCCTCCAACGGGGTGCACATATTGTTGTCGGTACGCCAGGTCGCCTAAGGGACCATATCGAGCGTGGTAGTCTCGATACGACAGGCTTTAAGGCTGTTGTTCTCGATGAAGCCGACGAAATGCTAGACCTCGGTTTCCGCGAGGATCTGGAATACATCCTTGGTGCATCACCAAAGGACCGCAGGACGCTGATGTTCTCCGCAACGGTCCCGGCATCCATTGGCAAGTTGGCAAAGCGTTATCAGCATGATGCGGTCCGCGTAACGACGACCTCAGATAAAGAACAGCACGGCGATATTGAATATCGGGCGCTTACGATTGCACCTAATGATCGCGAGAATGCAATCGTCAATATTCTTCGCTTCTACGAGCCCCAAAATGCCTTGGTATTTTGTGGTACTCGTATGATGGTCAATCACATGACGAGCCGTTTCACCAACCGAGGTATTTCGGTTGTTGCTCTGTCGGGTGAATTAAATCAGAGCCAGCGGACACACGCATTACAGGCGATGCGAGACGGGCGGGCGCAGGTTTGTATTGCGACTGACGTTGCGGCGCGCGGTATCGATCTACCGAATTTGGAATTGGTAATTCACGCAGATCTGCCAAAGAACAAAGAGTCACTTTTGCACCGTAGCGGACGGACCGGGCGTGCAGGACGCAAGGGAATATGTGCACTGATGGTCCCCCATAATGCCCGGCGTCGTACAGAAAGACTTTTGCAGTTTGCTAACGTAAAGGCTCACTGGGGCAAACCACCCTCAATGGATGAGATTTTGGCCAAAGACCGGGATCGAATTCACGAGAGTGAAATGCTTAGTGAGCCGCTTACTGAAGATGAGCAGGCTTTCGCAGCAGAACTCGTGGCCCGGCATGGTGCTGAGCAGACAGCAGCAGCGTTCCTGCGCTTATATCGAGCGGGCCGGTCTGCGCCCGAAGAACTTTTGGATGCTGGGCCTCCGGAACGTGAAAATCAGGAACGAAATGTCCGCGACGATTTTAAGGACAGTGTTTGGTTTCGGTTATCTGTTGGGCGGGAGCAGAACGCCGAGCCGCGCTGGCTTTTGCCAATGTTGTGCCGCGGTGGAAATCTCACCAAAGGTGACATTGGTGCGATCCGGATTCAGGCAACTGAAGCCTTTGTGGAGTTAAGAGCTGATTGCGTTGATCGCTTTGTCGAAGCGATTGGGGCTGAAGGAATGGTCGAAGAGACCACGTTGGCAACGCGAGCCGATGGACCACCAAAGGGTGATCGAGGTGCGCCACGTGGTCGTACCCCGCGGGAAGACAAAAGGCCAGATCGCAAACCGCGTGCGCCATCGACGCGCAGCAAACGCTATGAAAAATTTGATGGCAAAGACAAAGGTCCTTCCAAACCTAAGGAAGAGCGTGCTCAGCGTCAGGAGCGACCTTCTTTTCGGGATAAAAATAGAAAAGCCGGGAATGATCAGAAGAAAGCGTTTGAGCGGGAACAACGATGGGATCGAAAGGATCCCAAAGCGAGGAACCCCGTAAAGCGAAGTTGGACGACGACGCACGGCAAGCCAATTACAGAATCCGCTGATGAAATTTATGCGCGGCGCAATACCAAGCCGGTGCCGCATAAGGATGATCAGCGGGATGAGGCTGAGTTGGCGCGTGCGGCAGATAAGAAAAAGAAGAAAAAGAAAGTAAACAAGAACAAGGGCAAGAAGCGTCTTAAGGTCGCTGGTGGTCGAAGCCCAGGTGAGAAGTTCGGCCACAAGACTCCACGCGCTGCTGGTGATGGTTTTGGCGCCAGGAAAAGGCGTCCACCTCCGACAGATGCTGACAAATAATTGTGTTAGCCGTCTTCGTTATAAATCTTGTTGGCTTCGGTTAACGCTGCAGAGCGTTTTACATGGACGACCAAGGCACCCATTAAAACTGTCGCTATGACGCCAACTAGATAGAAGCTGGTTTCAATCCCGACGAGTTCTGCCAAGCCACCCATAACGACGGGTGCCGCAATAGAGGAAATTCGATTGCAGGTCCCGCGCATCCCCGCAGCTTTACCCCTAGCTTCTGCTCCGACGGATCTTAGAACGGTGGATATAATTATTGGCTGTGTTGCGCCATTGGCCGCGCCTCGAACCGCCGACGCAATCATAAGAAGCCAGAATACTCCAATTGCCGGCGTAACGGCGACCGAAAGAATGCCAGCGAGGACGGTCGTCATCACGAACCAAAAAGGTTTGAAATGGCGGGCCATCCAGTGAGCCGATAGCGCCCCACCTAATGCGGCGAAGGAGGCGGCTGTGAGCAGGGAGCCGATCTGAGTCCCCGTAAACCCTTGATCACCGAGATAGACGACATAAAAGCTGCTCTGCACTGACGAGCCAACGTGGGACAACATGCTGACCATAACGATGAGAGCTATGGCCGGAATCGTGAGCATTCGAAAGGCATCGATGTAATCGACCATGCGCGGCATCACATCCCTGAAACGAACTCGTTCTTTTGGCGTTTCCGTATGAGCCGTGTCGGTTCTATGGGCGGGGAGCATGAGAGCGCAGATCAACATCCCAAAGCCCCAAACGCTGAGCCCGACAAAAGCCCATGTCGATCCATAGACATCCCAAATCCACCCTATGACCGGCGGCGCGAGGAGAGGGCCAAACCGGCATGTAAAACTGAGCCGTGCGGTGTAAACAGTGCTGCCGCGCATATGGTGGCCGATAAGGGTTTGCGCTCCTAGCCAACCCATGGAGTCAGATAATCCTGCGATCATCTGTAATACCAGGACAGCCCATATCCACGGCATTACTGGAAATAGCAGGGGCGTAATGATTCCAACGATGCCAAAGAAAATCATGACCCGGCGTCCGCCAAGGCGATCCATCAACGCACCGCCATGGATGGATAGGAAAAGAGGCAGGAAATGTCGCGAGCCGAGGACTATCCCGATTAACAGGGGAGATGACTCAATTGCAGCGACCCACAACGGCACGACGACCGACGCCAGATAGAACATCGTCGTACTGAACAGACCGATGCCATAGACGGCACTTTGTAAGTGCCAGGGAACAGTTGGTGGCGTGGTTGTCGATGTAGCCAATTGACCGAATACGTCCTTCTAAACGCTGGAAGCTCAAATGATTTTCTATTGTAGAGCATTTGAGTTTACTGCGCTCCCTGAGATCGGGGGAAGGTGGCTCGTCACTCCAGACGTTTTAAGTCTTCCAACATCTTCGGAATGAGTTCACTTACAGTTGGATGAATATGTACTGCCCGTTGGATGACTGTGTAGGGTGAATCGGCATACATGATGTCCAGTAAAGAGTGGATCA
>CALIBP010000171.1 GCA_938048165.1 uncultured Alphaproteobacteria bacterium
AACGGGTTCAGACGCCCCGCCCTTTGACGATATCTCGCAGTTCACGGATGTGCGTATCCGCACCATCCATATGCGGGTGGATTTCAAGCGCGTTCTCAAACGCATCCAGCGCTTTGCGTTCCTCACCAAGCGCCATATAAACCAGACCGAGACCGGAATAGGCCCCAAAATGGCGCGGCTCCAGCGCCAGCGTTTTCTTGATGTCTGAAATGGCTAACTCGTGCTCTCCCGCGAGATAGAACAAAGTTGCCCGCTTATTCCAGCCTTCAGCGTAATCGGGGGCACGGGAGATTACTTCATTAAAGGCGGTCAGGGCGGTTTCGCCTTCACCCTCGCCCATCGCGTTGATGCCAATGGTCATGATCTGATCGATCTCGTCATCCCCGGATAATCCCCACAGAGCCCAGATGCCGGCTTCCAACTGGTCGGCTTCATCCGCGTCAACTGTCGCTTTCAAGGCAAGGAAAAGGGGATCGAGGCGGGGATCATTTTGGCCACCCGAGACTGGGACATTAAAAGATAAGATGGCCGCCGTTTCCATCCAGGCGAGTAGATTTTTCATAAGCGCGCTACCATCACGTCAACTAATGCCGTGGGTACCGGTCCACCTGTCGCCCAATCGAGTAATTCAACGGTATGAACGATCGGACAAGGCATATCATTTTCCCCTATCTGATTCAGTTGCGTCATGCACCCAATATTGCCGCTGGCGATTATATCAGGGGAAAGCGCTGACAGTGACGCAATTTTTTGGGCGCGTAATTCATCGGCAATATTAGACTGCAGAATATTATAGGTACCTGCGGATCCGCAGCATAAATGTCCGCCGACCGGCTCAACCACATCAAACCCGCAATCCCGTAGCAGGCTGACTGGCTCATCATTTATGCCCTGACCATGCTGCATGGAACACGGGGATTGATAGGCGACCTTGCGCTTTGGACGCGGGACAGGGTTCCTTATACCAACCCGCGCCATGAATTCCGTGATATCGCAAGCAAGCGAAGAAATATGGGCAGCCTTTTCGGCATATTCCGGATCGCTCCGGAGCAGGAAGCCATAATCCTTCAGCATGGTGCCACAGCCGGAAATGTTGGAAATAATGGCATCAAATAGCTTTTCCTGATTGGAATTGGTCCAGGCCTCTACATTGGCCCTTACCGTGGCAAGCGCTTGCCCCTCCTGTCCCAGATGGTGATTTATCGATCCACAACAGCCAACCTCAGGCAACACAACAACGTCGCAGCCATGCCGGTTGAGTAAACGGATCGTCGCCTGATTGATTGCCGGGTTGAGATTGTCCTGAACACAGCCGGTGAGCAGCGCAACACGGTATTTTTGCGCACCCGCCGCGTTACCATCATTTGGGATCACTACTTTATTATTTATTTTATGCTTTTTCGCGAGACGCGTCATGTTTCGTAAAGTCACAGGGAGCAGCGACGTAAAAGGGCTAATGATTGACGCGGCGCGTTGCGCCCATTTAAGGCGCTGCCTGTCTGGTAAAACCCAGCCCAGGACAGATCGCAGCATTCGATCAAAGATCGGTCGGCGATAGGTCTTTTCAATATGGCGGCGGCCGTGATCAACCAGATGCATATAGTTAACTCCCGACGGACAGGTCGTCATGCAGGACAGACACGACAGGCATCTATCAATATGCCGAACATCGGTATCGGAGGCTGGACGGTCCTGTTCCAGCATTTCCTTGATCAGGTAAATTCGACCCCGAGGGCCATCGAGTTCATCCCCTAACAAAGCATAGGTCGGGCAGGTAGCCGTGCAAAATCCACAATGAACGCAGGCGCGGAGAATATCATTTGCATCTGCGATATTGGGATCGCTAAGTTGCGCCAGGGTAAAGCTAGTCTGCATCCGGCCTCTCTCTATCCGACAGCATCATACGACCCGGGTTCAGGATACCGGCTGGATCAAACCCGTTCTTGATCCGGCGGTTAAGGGACTCGACCCCATCGGGCTGAGGCTGGAACACCGCTATCCGTGATCTGCATTCGGCGCTGGCCCGGATCAATGTGGCATGACCACCGCAAGACTTTATTGCATCGCGTATCACTGCCGCGCCGGCGTCCATCTCTTCGGATGGCAGCCATATCCAAATCAGCCCTCCACCCCAGTCAAAATAAAGGTCCGCCCCTGTGCTATCGCGAACTTTCTGACTTATTGCGGCACTAGCCGAAGGTGGCACCGAGACCCGCCAAACCGGAACCACTTTCTGAGCGAACGGCGAAACGTTACCAATTTCCTGCCAGAATTTACGCGAATTATGGAAATGCAGCTCTTCAACGTCACCATAAACACCGAACATGTCACGAAGCGCCATGCACCGCGCCTCGACTGACGGCCCCGGCCCTTCGACGCGCACAGCGGTGATCGATGCTAACGCGCCGGAAACATAGGACACGCCTGACCGACCCGTGAGATTACCGGGCAGAAATGCCGCAGCGGATATGTCGTAGGGGCTGGACAACGCCTTTGTCATCGCCGTCACAGCCTCAGCCTCCTCAAGCCCGGCGACCAGAACCGTGCGGGTCTTTTCACCAGCCGGCAGGACCTTAATGATAATATCCGTGGCGACGGCAAGGGTTCCGTAGGAGCCTGTAATCAGCTTGCAAAGATCGTAGCCCGTGACGTTTTTGACAACCCGACCGCCGGTTTTAACGGCTTCTCCCCGACCGGTGATCATTGATACCCCCAGCACATGATCACGCGCCGCTCCGGCCTGAATACGCCGCGGGCCCGCGAGGTTGCTCCCGATCACGCCGCCAATCGTTGGCAAGATTCTGCTACCAAGCAGAGCGCCCCAGTCTGGCGGCTCAAAGGAAAGCTGCTGGTTATGTTCCGCCAGTGCCGTTTCTATCTCGGCCAAAGGCGTTCCCGCCCTCGCCGACAATACCAGCTCCTCTGGTTCATAAAGCGTGATACCCGTCAGCTGTGACACAGAAACAATTTTGTCGACTTCCATAGTCTGACCGAGTGCCCGTTTTGATCCGGCGCCGGTGATCTCCAGCGATCGCCGGTTCGCCAACGCATCGCCAACAAGCTGTTCAAGCTCTGCGCTGTCAGCGGGCCGCACGATATCGATTGATGAGTCAGCCATTAAAAGCGCGGTAATTCAGGGAACCGCATCTCGCCGCCCTGGATGTGTACGCGCCCCAGTTCGGCACAACGATGCAATGTCGGAAAGACCTTGCCGGGATTAAGAAGCTGAGCCGGATCAAAAGCGCATTTAACGCGTTGCTGCTGCTTGAGATCGATCTCGGTAAACATGGTTTCCATCAGATCGCGCTTTTCAACACCAACACCATGTTCACCGGTCAGGACCCCGCCGACCTCAACGCAGAGTGTCAGTATCTCAGCGCCAAACTCTTCTGCTTTTTCCAGCTCACCCGGCACGTTGGCGTCATAGAGGATCAACGGATGCAGATTGCCATCACCGGCATGGAAAACATTCGCCATCCCCAAACCATAGCGCTCCGACGCTTCGGCCATACGCTTTAGGACCTCTGGCAATTGATGCCGGGGGATGGTGCCATCCATACAGTAATAGTCAGGAGAGATACGCCCAACCGCCGGGAAGGCTGCCTTGCGGCCCGCCCAGAACAGCATCCGCTCTTTTTCATCACGACTGGCCCGGACCGATGTCGCACCAGATTTGTGCGCAATGTCCTCGACCCGGCCAACGAGGAAATCGACTTCTTCCTCTGGCCCATCAAGCTCAACAATCAGAATAGCCTCGACATCCAACGGATAGCCGGCATGAACAAACTCCTCAACGGCATGGATCGCGGGGCGGTCCATCATCTCCATCCCCCCAGGGATGATGCCAGCGCCAATGATCGCACCGACACAGCTGCCAGCCGCCTCACTTGAATCAAATCCGATCAAAAGAGCGCGCAAGGCGGGCGGTTTGGCCAGAATGCGCACTGTCACTTCGGTGATAATTCCCAGCAACCCTTCAGAGCCCGTGACGACACCAATTAAATCATAACCCCCGGAGTCCAGATGTTTGCCACCCAGCCGAATGACCTCACCATCCATCAGCACCATCTCAACCCCCAGCAGATTATTGGTGGTCAGGCCGTATTTCAGGCAGTGAACACCGCCGGAGTTTTCTGCGACATTACCGCCAATGGTGCAGGCAATCTGGCTCGACGGGTCGGGGGCGTAATAATAGCCATCCCCTTCAACCGCCTGGGTGATCGCCAGGTTCGTGACGCCCGGCTGGGCCGTGACACATCGGTTGGCGTAATCGATATCGAGGATCCGGTTGAGTTTACCGAGACCCAGGGTAATCGCATCGGCCAAAGGCAGAGCGCCGCCCGACAGAGAGGTCCCGGCACCCCGCGGAACGATTTTGATCTCCGCCGCATTGCAATATTTTAGAATCTGCGAAATCTGGTCCGTGGTTTCTGGCAGAACCACGATGAGGGGAAGCTGGCGATAAGCGGTAAGACCATCGCACTCATAAGCCCGGAGCCCTTCTTCTTCCGCGATGACGGAAGTGGCCGGCACGATCCGTCTTAGCTCGTCGATAATTGCTGCCCGCCGCGCAATAATCGCGGCCTCAGGCTCCGGCATTTTCATAGAAAATCTGACCTCAATCAGCCTATCGTAGTGTTACCTCAGCAAGTTAACTATGGCGGCGACAGGTGGTGCAAGCCTCTCTCGGCGGCAGATGAATGGCAGGCATAAAAAAACCGCGCCAAAGGCGCGGCTTCCAACATCCGAGACGCGCTCGATTATCCCTGGCGTGCCTTGAAACGCGGGTTTTGCTTATTGATCACATAGACGCGGCCCTTGCGGCGAATAACGCGGCAATTTTTATCGCGCAGTTTCAGTGTTTTAAGCGAGTTAGCGACTTTCATCGGATTACTTTCTGGTCTTTTTTCTCAAGGAGGCGAGAACATAGTGAGCAGCGCCCTGTTTGTCAACGCACTGATTAGGGG
>CALIBP010000172.1 GCA_938048165.1 uncultured Alphaproteobacteria bacterium
AATGACCCAACAAAAAATGCAGTTTGGCCTCGCTATCCGCGGCCAGTATGCCGCTGATCAGGATATCCAGACCTGTTTCGAAGAGCTGATCACCGAATGTAAGGCGGCAGAGGATCTTGGCTTTGATTCAATTACCAAGACCTCGCATTACAGCACAGCCCCTTTTCAGGCATTTCAGCAATTCCCAATCCTGGCCCGGCTCAGTGCCGAAACATCACGCGTAAAGCTCAATGCCGGGATCATTCTTTTATCCCTACACAAGCCGCTCGATATCGCGGAACAGCTGGCAACCATCGACATCATGTCCGGTGGTCGCGTGATCTGCGGCGTGGCGCTGGGCTATCGCGAGGTGGAGTTCGCCGCCTTTGGTAGTGAGGTCAAGAAACGCGGCAAGCTGCTCGAAGAAAACCTCATCGCACTCAAAAGATTATGGACCGAAGACACGGTCACGATGGAGGGCAGTCATTTTGAGCTTAAAGAGGCTTCCTGCTGCCCTAAACCATTACAGCGCCCACACCCGCCAATCTGGATCGGCGCTAATGCCAACCCCGCCATCAAACGCGCGGCCCGGCTTGGCGATTGCTGGTACATCAACCCGCATAACAAGATCAGCGACATCAAGGAACAGATCGAGGTTTATAAACGCGCACTCGATGAATGCGGCAAACCGTTTCCCGAAGAGCTCCCCATGCGCCGCGAGGTTTTTGTCGCCGAAACCCGCGAAGAGGCCCTGCGTATCGCCGGGCCCTACATCAAGAAGAAATATGATGCCTATCAAAGCTGGGGACAGGGCGATCAACTGCCAGAAGGCGATCAGAACCTCGCCCTCGCCTTTGACGAGCTCGCCGGAGACCGGTTTATCATCGGTTCCCCCGATGACGTGACAGAACAGATCGTCAATCTCAACAAAGAGATCGGTACCAATCACCTGATCATGTCGATCCAGTGGGCCGACATGCCCCATTCACTGACGATGGATACGCTGGCGATCCTCGGCGAGAAGGTGTTCCCGCAGGTACGGCAGGCGATGGATTAAATCTCTCAAAGGCGCCGCGGAGCAAAGAGGCTCAAATTATCATGTCTTCTTTGCCACGTAATAACCGTAACTAAAAAACGCCGAAAAACGCTCGTACAAACTTATCTCGGATCGCTCTGCTGCAACGATTGCGCGGGCAGATTCCGAATAGTTGTTGCGGGAGAGAAATTGTTCGAACCGGTCTTGCATTGGAAGATAGTAGTTGTCCAACCAGCATTGTTTGTTGAGAGGAAAGTATCCAATGGGTGAGTAACCGTTACCTTCCAGTATCGCTAATTTCACCGACGCCGTCGCGACCTCAGGATATTCGCGCAACCAATGTCGCTCCAGCTCTGAGGGGCGCTCACTTGTCAGCCAGGTTAACTCAGATACGGCAAGGATGCCGCCTGGCTTCAAGAATTGGCACCATTCCCTGACGCCATTTTCGAAACCCAAGTTGTAAATTGCGCCCTCCGACCAAATCGCATCGAGAGAGTCTTCTGCAAAAGGCAAATCAGCCATCGAAGCTTCCAGGATTTTGACCCGTCCACTCAGCTCCTCCGCAGCCGCCAATTCTTCAAGCCGGGTAAGAAACGCTGGCAGGAAATCAACTGCCGTTACGCAGGCATCAAGCTTTTCTGCCAGAACCAACGTTGAGGCACCCGTCCCGCATCCAATATCGGCAATATTCAAGTCTCGGCCGCTCTCGAGGCCGGAAAGCGCAATCGCCTTTAATGTCGCCTCCCTGGAACCTGGACCCTGACGTTCCGCTGCCAGATGCAAGTCTATGAGAAGGTCGAGATCATCCATTTGGAAACGGGTAAATGACGAGTAGCAACAGCGTTTAGCCCCTTTCCGCTTCAATATCCCGGCGGAGCATACGGCGGGCGGCGATGCCCGGCGCGTCGACGTTGATATCAACCAGTTCCCGGTCTGGTTCGGCATCAAGCATCTTTTGCTGCGCTTCCAAAATCTTGACGTCTTCGTCAAAGGTTTGCGACACCATCTTGAAAAGGTCGGCCGAGACCTTTTCATCACCCAGCGCGAAGTCGCGGGCATGGCCAAAGAAATAGAAGGTTGAGGTTTCGGTTTCGGGCGTCGGGGCGTTGAGGCTTCTGATATGCATGCCGGTATCGGGTTCACCCTGCTCCGGGTTACAACTGCCAGCGTCGCATGCCCCGGCACGGATTTGCGTCAAACACGGCGAGAAGGTTTCAACAATCTGCCAGCGATCAACCGTTCCCTCGAAATTGCCGAGCGCCTGAAACATCGGCGGCGCCGGACGATCAATAATCCAGCGTGTCATCCGCACCATATCGTCTTCACGGTCAGTCTTGATCGGAAAATCGCTAATATCGCCCGTGCCCAGCGTATTGAGATGCACATAAGCGAGATGCGAAAGATCGAGCAGATTGTCGGTGATGAGTTCGTAATTGCAGTCGAGCTTGAGATATTTGCCTTTGACCAGTTCCCATTCCGGGTGATCAAACCACCACCAGTTGGGGATCAGGCTTTCATCAGCCAGCGTCGGATCACCCATCCATATCCACAGCCATTTCCAGCGCTCCACCAGCGGGTATGATTTTACTGCGGCCCCCGGTGGAATCTTGTCCTGCCCCGGAATCTTCACGCAGGTGCCAGAGCGATCAAACTCCAGACCGTGATAGCCACATTGCAGGCAATCACCGACAACCTTGCCCATCGAAAGCGGTAACGCCCGATGGCAACAACGATCTTCCAACGCAACCGCTGTGCCGTCCTGTTGACGGTACAAAACCACCGGCTCACAGAGCAATGTCCGAGCCAGGGGCTCCTGGGTTACCTCATGATCCCATGCCGCAACATACCAGCAGTTTTTTCTAAACATTCAATCCACCGATTTTACAGTCATCCCCGGCCTTGATCCGGGGGCCCATCTTTCTACCGCTGCAAAATTCCAAGAACTGGATTACCGGGTCAGGCCCGGTAATGACAACAACAGAGCGGCTGCCCCCATCAATACCCGACGATCACCTCGCCAGAGTTCGGACTAATAACCTGCCCAGTGATCATTTCAGTTTCTTCCGAGGCCAGCCACGCCACCGCGTATGAAATATCCTGCAGCGTCGTCAGACGACCAAGCGGCATGCCCGCCCCGCGTTCCTCGATCATATCGGGCGTATTACTGCCCTGCGTCATGCCGGTAAGAACAAAGCCCGGCGCCACCGCATTGACGCGAATTTTATGAGAAGCAAACTCTCGCGCCCACGCCTTGGTAAAGCCCGACAGAGCGGCCTTTGCCGCCGCATAGTGTGAAGCGAATTCACTGCCGCCCATTGCATAGATCGATGAAATCATAATGATGCTGCCTTGTTTTCGGGCCTTCATGCCGGGCAACACCGCCTGGGTGGCAAAAAATGCCCCGCGCACCTGAACGCCAAACATCTGATCAAAGATAGCCTCATCGACATCTTCCATCGCGAGTTTGTTACCGGTAACACCGGCATTGTTCACCAGAATGTCGATCTTGCCATGTTCGGCTTCCGCTTCCTTTATTTTGGCGGTGAAATCCGGCACGTCGCGGACATCAGCGATCAGGGTCGAGGCTTTCTGGCCATTCGCCCGTACTAACTCGGCAGTCTCATTTGCGCCGTCTTCATTTATATCGTGAACGATCACATCCGCACCGCGTTCGGCCATCAATACAGCATGGCTCCGTCCCATGCCCCCCGCCCTGCCGGAACCGGTGATTAGCGCCGTCTTGCCTTCTAAAGTTACCGCCATCTCTTTGCCTCCCAATCTTTCTCTTGTAATGTGCCGCTGATTTTAGACGCGAATGCCGCCCAATTGAAACGGTGTGGCACAAAAAGACTTAATCAGGGAGAGAATGATGGCAGTGCAACCTGCACCCGGCGTTGGCCAATATGATGTAAAGAACCCAAAGCTTCGTAGCTTTCACGACGCGCGGGAGAAATTCCTGTCCGGCGATGACACGCCCCGGGATTATCTGGAACGCTGCATTGCGGTCATCGAAGAATGCAATGATGAGGTAAAAGCCTGGGCCTATCGCAATACCGACCGGGCCCGCGAAATGGCCGATGCGTCGACCAAGCGCTATGCCGAAGGCAAACCGCTTTCCCTCGTCGATGGCATGCCTATCGGAATCAAGGATCTCATTGAAACCTGCGATATGCCGACTGAATATAACTGTGAACTGTTCAAAGGAAATCAGCCGATCCGCGATGCGGCCTCAGTATACTTCCTGCGTCAGGGCGGTGCGGTTCTTCTGGGTAAAACAGTCACCGTAACGCTTGGCGGTGGCGACCCCTCAATGTCCCGCAACCCCTATGACACGGCGCGCACACCAGGCGGTTCTTCCAGCGGCACCTGCGCTGCTGTTGGCGCTGGCATGATGCCGGGTGGCCTCGGCACCCACGCGCGCGGATCAACCATTCGCCCCGCGAGTTTCTGCGGCAATTACGGTCTCAAGGCGACATTTGGCGCGCTTAACCGTCAAGGCGGTTTCTCTGCTGCTGAGACCATGGATCATCTCGGCATTCTCGCTGGCTCCATCGAAGATATGTGGATCATGGCCCGCTATATTTCCGAAACGGCCGGTGGCGATCCAGGCCACCCCGGCCTCTATGGCAGCCGGACACCGCCGCCAGCGAAAAAACCTGAACGGTTGATCGTTTTGGAAACGGCAGGCTGGAATGCCACGGACGATGCCAGTAAAGCTGCCTTCAACGAGGCCATCGGCAAGCTGTCTGATGCAGGATGTGAAATTTATACCCGCAAGGACGACCCAGCGATTGAAGCCTATGAAGCCGAAACCGCGCAATCACCTGAATTATGGCGCCAGCTCTATCGTTTCGAAATGCGCTGGCCGATGTATCAGTATCTTGATTATGACGCCGACAAAATTCCACCACGCCTTAAGGCTGGTATCCAGGAAGGGGCCGGACTGACACAGGCAGAATACCGGGCCGCCCTCGCCCGTCGGGTTTACTGGCGCGAAATGCACGACGCGCTCGCGCGCCGTTGTGATGCGATGGTCACGCTGGCGTCACCGGGGCCGGGTCCTGTGGGCATTGATCAGGGTAGCGCGATCTATAACGAGGCGTCTTCGATTATCGGCATGCCGGCGATTTCTCTGCCCGTCATGACGGTAGAAGACATGCCACTTGGGATGCAGATCAAAGGCCGTGTCCATGGTGACGAAGCCCTGACAGCTGCCGGACGGTGGATCAGCCAGGAATTGCTACAATAACGCTTTGATCATCGCATTTCTCGAAGGAGTCCGCCTTGGCTAAATACAGACTGGGTGTCGATGTCGGCGGCACGCACACCGATTTGGTGCTCGCAGATAGCGAGACGAATGAAATCCTGATTGAGAAAGTTCATTCGACCCCTTCGAATCCGTCTCTCGCCGTTCTCGATGGCGTTCAGCGCTTCTTTTTGCGCGGTGTATCGGCGACGGATATTGATTTCTTCAGCCACGGCACCACCGTCACCACCAACGCCTTGCTGGAGATGAAAGGTGCCACGATTGGCATGCTCATTACCAAAGGCTTCCGGGCTATTCAGGTGATCCAGAGCCAGGCCCGCGAAAGTAATCAGTTCGAGCTTAAATTCCAGCGCCCAACGATGCTCGCCTCACAACAAATGACCAGCGAGATTACCGGTCGGATCGATTATTCGGGGACCGAAATCGAACCGCTGAACGAAAATGAGGTACGGGAAGCCGCCCGGCTATTACAAGCCAAAGGCGCAACATCCTTTGCCGTCTGCTACATGTTTTCCTTTATGAATCCGGCCCATGAGCAACGCACCGCTGAAATCATTCGCGAGGAAGTGCCGGGTGCTTATGTATCCCTCTCATCGGAGGTTCTGCCACGTATCCGCGAATGGCCACGTATGTCGACAACGATGCTCAACGCCTATCTTGAACCTGGCCTCGCACGCTATGCTGATGATCTCGATAACGGGCTTGATACGGCTGGCGTTGAAACCGCCCGCCGTTTTCTGATGCAATCGAACGGCGGTGTCATGCCGCTCGGCGCAACCGCAGGCGGTGGTCGCACCGTTCAGACATTGCTGTCAGGCCCAGCGGCTGGCGTGCAGGCAACCGGCTATGTTCTCGGCGAAAAGCAGGGCTGGGCGCAGGTGGTTACTATGGATATGGGCGGCACCAGCTGCGATATCGCGTTTATTCAGGACAGCAAGCCACTAGAGGTAACCGAGGGTATGATCGCT
>CALIBP010000173.1 GCA_938048165.1 uncultured Alphaproteobacteria bacterium
TTCTTTGCGGAACCAACCGCCAGCCTGCGTGCCGGTGTTACCCGCCAAGAAGCCTTTCAGACCGAACTCTTCACCGATCTCGTCGTACAACTCGCGACCACCCATGTGGTACATCCAGTTGTTGATTTCCTGAGCGGTCATGCCGAATGGAACAGCGGTAAAGAAAGCAAACGCTGGGTGCTGACCGATGTAGTAGTAAGCCGCAGCGTGGAATGCATCAGCAGTACCGGAAGTCACCGCATCAAAAGCAGCCTGCGTACCGGAAACCAGTTCGCCGTTTGCCTTCAGGTCAATTTCCAGGGTGCCGCCTGTGATTGCTGCTACGTTGTCAGCAACGCGCTGTGCAGCATCGTGCACACCAAAGGAACCGCGGCCCCAGGTGGTAACCATAGTTACTTTTTCACGGCCCTGAGACAGTGCCGGGGTTGCGAGGCCAGTCGCGGCAGCTGCACCAGCAGCAACACCGGCAACACCTGCGCCTTTGAGAAACTCACGACGTTTCATAGTAAATCCTCCCGAAACGGACGTTTATCCAATGCCCCCCTCCCAGAGGACACCTAAAAACCCCTAAATCATAAAAGATCAGGGATGTAAATTGGTATGCAAAACAGACCAATAAGTTTATCGCTGCGAACAAAGGTCACGTTTCGCAACGCTATAGCGGGAAACTAGACCGATCACCTATGCTCGACAATTGGTGAGACCAGCAAAAAACTACGTACGTAGCTTTTTCCCGCGTTAACCAATGCCCAAACTCGCAATAGAGGATTATAAAAGCGGCTATGGGACTAAGATTAAACCTTTTATTGATCTCGGTAATACCAATCCTGCTTTTTGCCGCAGCAATGATTGGTGTTGTCACGCGCCAAACGGGAACTCTTTCTGCGGAATTGGGGCTGTTGATTGAAGAGCGGCTGGTCTCCGACAAGCGTAAAGTCCTGACCAACTACGCGGAACTTGCGCAGACCGCGATCCGGCCACTGGTTGAGCAAGAAGGCGACGTTGAAGAAAATCAGCGGCAAGCAAAGGCTGTCTTACATGCAATGACCTTTGGCGAAGATGGTTATTTTTACGTCTACGACTATCAAGGCAACAACCTTGTGCACCCTCGCCTTACGGATTTGGTGGGCCAAAACCTTTGGGATTTGCAGGATCCAAATGGAAACTTCGTCATCCAGGGGCTCATTGAGCAAGCACGGGCTGGCGGTGGATTTCACTCCTATATTTGGAACAAGCCTTCAACAGGGTCGGAGGAGCCTAAGGTTGGCTTTGCGACAGGCATCGACAGCTGGGGCTGGATGCTAGGCACAGGCTTGTATCTCGATGACATCCGCAGCGAAGTAGACTTGGTGAATGCGACAATTGGTCGTTCCGTCCAACGGTCTTTTTTGTGGGTGATGGGCTTTGGGCTTTTGGCGGTCCTATTGGCTGCCATCGTCGTTTATGCGTTCCAGCACAACCTGCAACGCACCGCCGATGCAAAACTAAAAGCGCTCAACCGCCGTATTGTGGAAATTCAGGAAGAGCAATCGCAGAGGATTTCCCGCGACCTGCACGACGGGATTTCACAGCTGCTGGTTTTGACGCGTTACTCACTGGAGGCCGTAGAAGCGGATCTTGAATCGGCGCAGGTGGAGCAGAAAGCAACACTGGGCCGGTCGCGTGGCACCCTGGACAGAGCGCTGACAGAATTGAGCTCCATCGCCCGAAACCTCCGCCCACCAGCGCTCGACCAGCTGGGTCTGCAACAGGCTCTGCTGTCATTGGTTGAAGATTATGAAGTACAATCCCGACTCAAAGTGTACCCTGACATTCAGTCTCTTGGTGACAAGCTGACCGAAGCGGGAAAATCTGCTCTTTTCAGGGTGGCCCAAGAAGCGCTGACAAACATCTCAAAACACGCGGACGCCGAACGGGTCTGGATTACCTTGAAGATCAAAGGCAAATCGGTCCACCTAACCATTGAAGACGATGGAAAAGGTCTGCGATCACAGGAGCAGAGCGGGCTGGGAATCGCCAACATGCGGGAGCGGCTCGCGTCACAGGGGGGCCGCCTGATCATGCAATCATCGGCGGATGAAGGTGGGACCCTCGTTCGCGGCATCATGCCATTGTCCAGAGAGCATTCAACGTCATGACAATAAACGCCATTATCGCTGACGATCATGAATTGGTCCGTGAAGCGCTGCAAATGCGGCTCAAGAAAATGGACGTGAATATTGTTGCCGAGGCTGCTGATGGACAACAAGCCGTCACCCTCGCTGAAGCAGTCGATTTTGATCTCATCCTGATGGATATTTCGATGCCCGTTCTCAATGGGGTCGAGGCAACGCAAAAAATCAAAGAAGCCAACCCAGAACGCAAAATTCTCGTGCTTTCGACCCATGACAGTCAGGATTACGTTCGCACGGTCGCTGCTGCCGGGGCTGATGGATACCTGCTGAAATCAGCAGACTTCGAGGAAATGCAAAAGGCCGTGCAGGTGGTTGCGATGGGTGGCTCGTACTTCGCCGAAAGCGTGAAGCAAAAGCTGTTTGGAGAGCGAGATTACGAAGACGAAAAAATGCAGTCGCTGACCATTCGGGAAAAGGAAGTTCTGCGAATGATTGATGAAGGTTATCGCTCGAAGGAAATTGCGCACCGACTCAACATTTCCACCCGCACGGTTGAGGCCCACCGTCGCAATCTCAAGCGCAAACTATATTGATTCAATTTTTCAAAAGGTAAGCAAAGGAAGATTGCCCGGCTGAGCGATCCAGCGACAAACTGAACCCTCGCGAACCACGGCTTCATGGCGCGATAATCGATAACTTTACTTTGGAAATGGTGCCCCCGGCCCGACTCGAACGGGCACTCCCGAAGAAACGTGATTTTGAATCACGCGCGTCTACCAATTCCGCCACGGGGGCTCTGTGCTTCAGAGCTGGACCCTGTATAAGACCCGAAGCATCACGCGCCAAGGAGTTTTCACGCATGGGATGGCTGAAATCACTATATCACTGGACATTGCTGCAAGCTGAAAAACCGCGAGCGCTTGGCCTGTTGTTTGCCGTCTCATTCGCAGAAAGCTCATTTTTCCCCATCCCACCGGACACATTGCTTGCGCCCATCGTTCTGGCGCGTCGGGCTTGGTGGTGGTTAGCCGCGACCATATGTACTTTTGGTTCCGTTCTGGGCGGAATTTTTGGCTATCTGATCGGCAAATTTGCCTTCAACGCTCTCGGAATGCCGTTGCTCGCATTTTTGGGGAAGGAAGACAGCCTGCAAGCTTTTGAGCAGACCTTTAATGCTTACGGTTGGCAATTGATCTTCCTCGCAGGATTTACCCCTGTCCCTTACAAAGTCTTCACCATTGCCTCAGGCGCTTTCGACGTTGCATTGATGGTTTTCATTGTCGCCTCCGTGATATCCCGCGGTAGCCGTTTTTTTCTTGTCGCAGGAATCATTTCGATCCTTGGCCCCATCGCCAAACCGCTGATCGAGAAATATTTTGGCTGGTTCACACTGTTAGTCGGTCTAGTTATCGTCGTAGGCGCTCTTGCCTTTACGGCTCTTCACTAGGTTGCCTGGCGTACTGACCCATGTATCACCTCTTTCTACGGATTGAACGAAACTGGCCCTGGGCCTTTCCACTGCTCATTCTGCTGGCCTGTGCCTTCTTTCTCGGCGTTGCGCTTATTTCGCAGTATGTCGGGGGGCATCACCCCTGTACCCTGTGCATTGCCCAGCGCACGTCCTACGTGGTTGCTGCCGTCGTATCGGGGGCCGCTATTGTCATCGGGCAAGATGAGAACCGCAGCATTGAAAGAGCCATGTTGCTTGGCGTTTGTGGACTGGCTTTTCTCTATGGCAGCGCAACGGCTTTTGAACACGTGGGGGTTGAGCAGAACTGGTGGCCGGGCGAAACACTTTGCGCCGGAGTCATGGCGGGTTTTCAGATGGAGCTGGAAAGCACACAAATCGCGACAAACTCACTCTTTGCAGCTCCGGAAGTGACCTGCTCCAAAGGGACTTGGAGCCTCTTTGGACTGTCGATGGCAACCTATAATCTGATGGCCAACTTAGGACTGATGGTGCTCGCGGCTCTGGTTGCGGCGGCGGGTTTACAACGGCATCGCTCGAATGATCAGTCGCGCTCGAGTTCAGAATCCCAATACAGATAGTCTTCCCAACTCTCGTGCAAGAAGTTGGGTGGGAAGGATCGACCTGCATCCTGTAATTGATAGGCTGTGGGGCGCAGCGGCTCTTTGCGCAAGCGCATTGAACTATCCCGCAGATACCGGTTCCCCTTCCGCAAATTACATTTTTGGCAGGCCGTCACGACGTTTTCCCAACTCGTTCCTCCGCCCTTGGATCGTGGGATCACGTGGTCGAATGTGAGGCTTTGAACCGGGAAACGGGTGCTGCAGTACTGACACCTAAAATGGTCTCGGAGAAACACGTTGAACCGGGTGAATGCGGGTGAGCGGTTCATGGGTACGTAATCTTTGAGCGCTATCACGCTGGGGATTGGCATTTCAAAGGAAGGGCTTCGAATAACGTGGTCGTATTCGGCAACAACGTTCACGCGCCCCTGAAAACAGGCCTTAACGGAATCCTGCCAGTTCCATAGGGAAAGTGGCAAATAGGATAAGGGCCGAAAATCGGCGTTTAACACCAATGCCGGATAGTTTTCTAAGCTGCTCGCTGCCATACTTTCCTGCCCCTTCCGAACCATTCGGAAGTTGTAGGACAACTATGACAAGCGAAAGACTTTTGGACAAGTAACAGTCTTATAACGTTCCAAAAGGCCGCATCCTATCTAGCCGGGAAGGTCACCCATCCCAAAGGCCAGACGCAACTTCAGCATGGCCGCCTGCAAGCCTTCGCCATCGATACCGTGGCCCAGTCCAGGTCGAGGAAAGGTTTCAACCTTAGCGCCCAATTCCGAGAGGGTCTTTGCAGCCGCTTCCATGGAAGCAAAGGGCACAACCTGATCGTCGTCACCATGCACCAGCAAAAAAGGAGGTCTTGCGGTGACTTCCGTTATCGCACGCTCAGGCCCGGGCAGCGCGCCGCTGTACCCCAGCACGTAGCCCAACGCCTCAGGAAGGCGAAGACTGACTTCCAGCGACATCATGCAACCCTGCGAAAAGCCAAACAGCGCAATGTCACTCCATTCCAGTTCAAACCGGGTCTTAAGGCTGTTGAGCGCCGTGGAGACATATCCCCGCGACATTTGTGCACCATGGTCGAGTTCAGACTTGTCGATCCGTGCAATCGGAAACCACT
>CALIBP010000174.1 GCA_938048165.1 uncultured Alphaproteobacteria bacterium
CGCCATCCGTTGTTTATGGCACGTGGCGAGAGTGGCAGATGGGTAGCGGCTACGGATCTCAGGACGGCTTGGTCAAGGTCTTGGCCATGCCACAGCCCCCGAGTGCAATTGAAGTTCGTTGGCCAAGCGGTAAAACCACGAGGACATCTCTACCGGCAGGATTGAAGGAAATCACCATGACCGCTGACGGCAAGATCGTTCGCAAAGTGACGCGTTAAAGCTTGGCCAAGTTTTAGCTGGTGACACATCGCAGGGCCGTTAGAATCTCCCCACCTGTTTTACGCCAAATGAAATCAATCAAATGGATCACCCGTACCGCAGCCCTGGCTGCGGTGTTGTTCGTCGCCCAATCGTCTGCCGAAGCAGGTAAGCCGCCCAAGGGGTTCACTGCGTTATTCAATGAAAAGGATTGGTCTGGTTGGTGGGGGCTCAAGACCGAAGATCCGGCCAAGTGGATGGCCCTCTCGCCCGAGAAATTCGCGGAAAAGAAGGCTGCGAGCCTCAAGGATATTGCGAAACACTGGTCCGTTGATGGTGAGGAATTGGTCAACGACGGCCACGGCATGTACCTCACCACCGAGAAAAACTACGGTGATTTTGAGTTGCTCGTCGATTACAAGACGGTTGCCAAGGCCGACAGCGGAATTTACCTGAGGGGAATTCCACAGGTTCAAATTTGGGATTACACCAAAGAGGGAGGCAAGTGGAACATCGGCGCCGACAAGGGGTCCGGCGGTTTGTGGAACAATAGCAAGGGTGCTCCGGGTAAGGATCCTGTCGTGTTGGCCGACAAACCGTTCGGTGAGTGGAACGTATTCCGAATCCTCATGATTGGTGAGCGTGTTTCAATTTGGCTGAACGGCAAGCTGGTTGTAGACCACGCGAGACTCGAGAATTATTTCAATCGCAAGGGACCATTGCCGCGCACCGGGCCAATCCAATTGCAGACACATGGTGGGGAGATTCGTTGGCGCAATGTGTTCATCCGTGAGATCGGAACGGAGGAGGGTAACAAACTTTTGGCCTCAAAAGGGAACGACGGTTTTAAAACAGTTTTCAACGGGAAGAATTTTAAGGGATGGGGAGGTCCAGTGGACAACTACGTCGTGAATGATGGAACCATCCAATGCAAAAAGGGCAGCGGCGGCACGATTTACTACGACAAGGAGTTGTCCGACTTTTCTGTCCGATTCGAGTACAAGGTGCCGCCTGGCGGCAACAATGGCTTGGCCATCCGCTATCCCGGCAGCGGCGACACAGCGTACGTGGGCATGTGTGAATTGCAGGTGCTGGATGACACCGCCAAGAAATATGCTAAACTTCACCCGGCGCAGTACCATGCCTCCGCCTACGGCATGGTGGCAGCCGAGCGCGGTTATCAACGTCCGGTTGGTGACTGGAATTTCCAGCAAGTCACGGTTGCGGGTTCCACGATCACCGTCGAGATGAACGGCACGCGGATACTTACGGCTGACTTGGCAAATGTAGAAAAACCGATGTACGACATCAACAAATTCAAAGGACGCCTTCGCAAGTCAGGATTCTTTGGATTTGCTGGGCACGGGGATGCGGTTTCCTTCCGTAACGTCCAGATTAAGTCGCTGAAATAACGGGACATGCCTGATTTACAGGGCATGAAGAGCCCTCACTTACCCCGGTTTACAAAGGTGATTTTCACCATCGGGCCGGCAACGGTCGATGTGGATGTATTGCGGCGCATGATCAGAAAGGGGGTTGATGTTTGCCGCATCAACATGGCGCACGCGTCACATGACTGGACGCTGAAAGCCGTTGCCGCAGTCCGTGAAGCCTCCGAGGCGGAAGGTGTTGGGGTGTCGCTCCTGATGGACATTAAGGGGCCGGAAGTGCGGACTGGCCATGTCGATACCCCGGTCGGGTTGGCCAAGGGCCAGTTGATCGATCTCACCCAGTCTGCGGAAGCCGCACCGGATGGGAACATCCCCGCGGTCGACATTAATTACCCGGCATTGATAGATGAGGTGGATGTCGGAGATGTGCTTTTGATTGACAGCGGTTTGATGCGGTTTGAAGTCCAGGAATTGTTAATCGATCGGCTCCGTTGCAGGGTGGTGATTCCCGGCAGCATGGGCAGTAGACGCCACATCAACATCCCCGGAAAGAAGATCAATCTACCGGCGATGACTGAAAAGGACGTGGCCGACGCAAAAGTGGGCATCGAGGCCGGGGTTGATTTTTTCGCGCTTTCATTTGTGAGAGAGGCAAGCGATGTGGTGGAGTTGAAGCAGTTTCTTAGCGACCACGGTTCACAGGCCAAAGTGGTGTCCAAGATTGAGGACCAAAGTGGCATCGCAAACCTGAATGAAATCATCGAGGTATCTGATGCGTTGATGGTTGCCAGGGGAGACCTTGGCATCGAAGTGCCTTACGAGGAATTACCGATTATCCAGATGCAGGCGGTGGATGCCGCGTTGGCTGCCGGCATACCGGTCATTATGGCGACGCATCTGCTGGAGTCGATGACTGAGTCTCCCATGCCGACCCGCGCGGAAATAACTGACGTCTCCAATTCTGTTTTCGAGTGGGTTGATTGCGTGATGCTTTCCGGGGAAACAAGTGTGGGCAAGTATCCGGTGGAGTGTGTGAATGTG
>CALIBP010000175.1 GCA_938048165.1 uncultured Alphaproteobacteria bacterium
CGTACCCAGAAGGCTTCGCATGCGTGGCGTTGGGAAAAACTGGTTAACTTCCCGAAACCAACGATTGCGATGGTCAACGGATATTGTTTTGGCGGCGCATTCACCCAGCTCTGCGCTTGTGATTTCGCGATCTCGTCGCACGCCGCGACCTTTGGTCTGTCGGAAGTGAATTGGGGGATTATCCCTGGTGGCATTGTGAGTTGGAATGTTGCCGATGTGCTGAGCTATCGCGACGCCTTGTACTACGCTGTCACCGGCGATCCGTTCGATGGCAAAACGGCTGAAAAAATTCGATTGGTAAACTACTCGGTCCCGGCGTCTAAACTCAAAGCGGAGACGGTTAAACTTGCTAAAAAGCTCATGACCAAAAGCCCCAACGCGATGCGCTACACCAAGGAAGCGATCCGAGCCGTACGCCGGATGGGGGTCAATGAGGCTGATGATTATCTGACGGTGAAGAATCAGGCCTGCAAAATGACCGATAAAATCCCTGGCCGAGACGAGGGCATGCGGCAATTTCTTGATGAAAAGAGTTATCGTCCGGGGTTGGGGCAGCTTGATCTCAAAAAGGCGGCCAGACGCAAGGCATCAAGTTCTGCAACACCGACAACCCGTATACGGGCTAAGAAAACAGCAAAGAAGAAGAAATAGGCGCGTTTTAGCTCTCTAGCTCAGCCCGCACGATCGCAGCGCCTTCGGCCATGGCTTTGAGCTTGCCGAAGGCGACCGGGCGGCTGAGATATTTCATGCCGCAGTCAGGGGCGACTATCATCTGGTCTGCGGAAACATGTTCCAAGGCAGCTCGAATGCGTCCTGCGATCATGTCCGGGGTTTCAATGTTTTCGTCGCCTAGATCAAGAACGCCAACTATTATTTTTTTGTTCTGAAGAGCATCCAGGGCGGCGTGATCGAGGCCGGGCTGTGCCGCTTCGATTGAAATCTGGTCGGCATTGCAGGCAGCAAGCTCTGGCAGGAAGGAGTAGCCGTTGGGCTTATCCTTGACCGCGTGGGCATAGCCAAAACACATATGGACGGCGGTTGTTCCCGTAGCGCCCTCGAGCGCTTTATTGATGACCTTGACCGCAAAACGTTTTGCTTGTTCTGGTTTCGCTTGCATCCATGGTTCGTCTATTTGCACCACGTCAGCACCAGCGGCAAATAAATCTCGTACCTCTTGATTGACGGCTTCGGCGAGCGCCATTGCACAGGCTTCATCGTCCCCATAATGCTCATCGACAGCTGTATGGGTCATTGTAAACGGGCCAGGGAGCGTAATCTTGATTTTTAGGTCGGTATTGGCCCGAAAGAACTCTACGTCGCGGGTTTCGATAGGGCCTGTGCGTTTAATCTCGCCGGTAATGCGTGGAACAAGGATCGGGCGCCCGGAACGACCTGGTACCTCCGCAGGATTATCGATATCGACACCCTCGAGGGCAGTGGCAAACCGGTTAGAATAGCTTTCGCGGCGAATTTCCCCGTCCGTGATGACATCAATACCGGCGCGTTCCATATCGTGAATTGCGGCAAGCGTCGCGGCATCTTGGGCTTCTTCAAGCTGGTCAGGCGCGATACGCCATATTTCATGGGCACGGACACGGGGTGGGACGATGGCCTTGAGCATGTCGCGATCAACCAGCCAGTCAGGCTGTACATAGCTGCCAACCACTGTCGTCGGCAAAAGGCGGGTACTCATAAATTTCACTCCGTTGTCTGAATGCGCTGTTTGCACGATAATCCGCCGCAATTCAATGTTACGCAATTATAGCGAGAGACAAAAAGGAATTGAGATGATTGAGCTCTATCATAATGGGATGTCGACCTGCTCGCAGAAGGTTCGCATTACGCTTGCAGAAAAAGGTCAGGAATTTACTTCGCATCATTTTAATCTGCGTGCCCGCGACCAGCATCATCCTGATTACCTCGCGCTTAACCCAAATGGCGTGGTGCCGACAATTATCCATGATGGCAAGGTCATCTATGAGTCTGCCGTTATCGATGAATATCTCGACACGGTGTTTCCAGAGCCTTCATTGCGGCCGGAATCACCCTATGAATGCGCGAAGATGCGGATTTGGGTGAAACAGCTTGATGAAGGGTTACACGCGGCGAGCGCAACGATTAGCGCCTGTATCGCTTTTCGCTATCAATTCATGGAAGGCAAAACGCCGGAACAGTTGAAAGAAACGCTCGATGGGTATGTTGATCCTGGAAAGCGCGCCCGTATGAACGAGAACGTCATGAAGGGTGTTGAGTCGTCATTCTTCAAACCAGCGATAAAACGGGTGGTAAAGATGCTGGATGATATGGAAAAGGCGCTCGGCGAGGGTGACTGGATGGCTGGAGATACCTACTCCTTGGCGGATATCGCGTTTACACCTTATGTAAACCGGGTTTCACATCTTCAGCAGGACTGGCTGTTTGATGCACGCCCCGGGGTCGCAGACTGGTTCACCCGAATTCGCGCCCGTCCCTCGTTTAAGACAGCCATGACAGATTGGTTTATTCCTGACTTCCTGACGCTCATGGAAGCACGGGGGAGTGAAAATCAGGACGGTGTCCGGGCTGTTCTGGAGGGTGAGTGAGGCCACTCGATATCTCTACAAAGTTTCGTTGTGACAAATTGACGGTTGGCAGATCACGCTCATACGTTACTATCTGCGAGATTCCAATGCAGGGGGCAATTTAACCCTGTAATTATCGAATATGGGAGAAGTCGAAAATGAAAAAGACACTTGTTTTAGGCGTTTCAGCGCTCGCGCTTGCGTTAGCCGCTCCGCAGGCAATGGCAGCGAAAGCCAAGGAAATAAAAATCGGGTTTGTAACAACTCTCTCCGGCGGAGCGGGTGTCATTGGCAAGGATATGCGCAATTCTGTGCAGATTGCGCTCGATCATCTTGGCAACAAAATGGGCGGTGTTCCGGTAAAGGTTCTTTTTGAAGATGACCAAGTCAAACCGGAAGTCGGTAAACAGAAAACAGAAAAGCTGTTGCATAAAGACAAGGTCGACATTATGTCGGGCTTTATCTGGTCTCATGTTGTTCTGGCATCGCGTAACAGCGTTGTAAAAGCCGGCAAGTTCCTGATTATTTCCAACGCTGGTACATCGAAGATTGCTGGTCGTCTTTGCCACAAGAATATTTTCTCGACCTCCTGGCAGAATGACCAGGTGCCGATGGCGATGGGTGAAGTGCTCAACAAGCGCGGGGTGAAGAGCCTCTATATTGTTGCGCCAAACTATGCCGCGGGCCGCGATATGGTAGCCGGTGTGGAACGCACCTTTAAAGGCAAGATCCTCGGTAAAGACCTGACCAAATGGCCAACACAGCTTGATTTCTCAGCTGAACTCGCCAAGGCGCGTGCTTCCAAGGCAGATGGTGTTTTCATCTTCTATCCTGGGCGCGCAACGAACGCCTTTATGCGCCAGTATGCGCAGGCTGGGCTGACAAAAACCCCGCTTTATTCGGTGTTCAGTGTGGATTCCTTGAGCCTGCCAAAAATGCAGCAGGCCAAGCTGACCAACGTATTGGGGACATTTTCGACTCAGTTTTGGGCACCTGACCTTGATACGCCGGTGAACAAGAAGTTCGTTGCGGACTATCGCAAGAAGTTCGGCAGCTACCCGTCTCATTATGGCGCCCAAAGCTATGATTCGATCATGTTGATCGATAGCGCTGTCCGGGCGGCCGGTGGTGATCTCAAGAAAATGGATACGATGC
Organism: uncultured Alphaproteobacteria bacterium; assembly: GCA_938048165.1. GTDB lineage: Bacteria > Pseudomonadota > Alphaproteobacteria > MPNO01 > UBA2964 > UBA2964. The sequence continues at coordinate 3,717 of CALIBP010000175.1, forward strand.
GGGCTGCTTTCCGCAAGGCTGACTATGGTTCTGTCCGTGGCAAATATGTTTACGGCAACAACCATTTTCCGATCCAGGATTTCTATCTGCGTAAAGTGGTTGCCGATGCCGACGGCAAATGGACCACAAAGATTGAGCAGAAAGTCTACTCCAATCATCAGGACGTCTATGCAAGCAAATGCAAGATGAAGAAGACCTGGTAGTTTAGGTTGTTAGTCTAGTGGCGGGGACGCAACTGCGTCCCCGTTTCACGTTCTAATACGTTTATTCAATGGTCGATCCTCACCTTCTTTTTGAGCAACTCTTTAACGGAGTCCAGTACGGCATATTGCTGTTTCTGCTTGCGGCCGGGTTAACCCTGGTGTTCGGCATCATGGATATGATGAACCTGGCACATGGATCGCTCTATATGTTGGGGGCCTATATTGCGGCGACGGTTGCTTTGGCAACAGATTCTTTTTTGCTGGGGATTGCTGTTGCGCTTCCCGCGACACTGATTGTCGGCATATTCCTGGAAGTTGTTATCCTTCGAAAACTCTATGATCGGGGACATCTCGATCAGGTGTTGGCAACTTTCGGGATGATCCTGTTCTTTAATGAGCTGGTCCGGTTGATTTGGGGGCCTGCGGGGATTGAAGTTCCATTGCCGAGTATCCTGAATCAGTCTGTGACACTGTTCAGCATTCCTCTGCCGCTCTACCGTATTCTGGTTATCGGTGTTGGGCTGGCCGTTGCAGGTTTTCTATACATCCTTGTGGTGAAAACCAAAATAGGCATGTTGATTCGTGCCGGGGCGTCGAACCGCGAAATGGTTGGTGCCTTGGGTATTGATATAAAAAAGATATTCACATTGGTGTTTGGACTCGGCGCAGCGTTGGCAGCCTTAGCGGGTGCCATGGCGGGGCCGATTTTTGCCGCCACTATCGGGATGGGCGAAAACATCCTGATTCAGGTGCTGGTGGTGATTGTGATCGGCGGTATCGGGTCTATCCGGGGTGCCTTTGTCGGCGCCCTGTTAATCGGAGTGATCGAGATTATGGGACGGTCATTTCTGGATGACCTGTTCAAACTCTTCCTGCCGGTAAATGCAGCAGAAACAGCGGCACCAGCGGCAGCGTCTATGCTGATTTATATCTTGATGGCACTGGTACTGTTCTTTCGGCCACAGGGCCTTTTTCCGGCACGGAGTGGCTAAGGGATGTTACGCCGCCGCGAGACTCTGGTCTTAATCGTTACCTTCGCCCTGTTGGCGATCGTGCCCTATATTGCTTCGATAACTGAAGTGCCATTTTATCTCGACCTCGGTCGGCGGATGATGATCCTCGCCATCGGCGCGCTGAGCCTGAACCTTATCATGGGGTATGGCGGGATGATCAGTTTTGGTCATGCGGTCTTTGTTGGCATTGGGGCCTATGTGATTGGCATCTGTGCTGAGCATGAGCTTGTCACCGGATTCATCCAATGGCCTTTGGCATTACTGGCCTGTGCTGTGTTTGCGTTTATTTTTGGCGCGATCAGTCTGCGAACCCGTGGCGTGTACTTTATTATGATCACGCTGGCCTTGGCCCAGATGATGTATTTTCTCGGTGTTAGCCTGGATCGCTATGGCGGGGATGACGGTTTGCCACTTGCCGAGCCGAGCGATTTTTCGGGTCTGATTGATCTCGGTGACAAAAACAGCCTTTATTACCTTATTTTCGTACTGCTTCTCCTGTGTCTTTGGATTTGCAAACGGCTGGTTAATTCACGTTTCGGAATGGTTATTCAGGGCGCACGTTCCAATGAAACCCGCATGCAGGCGATTGGATTTCCGGTTTTTCGGTATCAACTGACCGCTTTCGTTATTGCTGGCGTGATGGCGGGGCTGGCCGGCATATTGCTTGCTAATCATACCGATTTCGTCAATCCAGACATGATGCATTGGACCCGCTCTGGCGATCTTATCATTATGGTATTGCTCGGCGGGATGGGTAGCCTGGCAGGGCCCATCGTCGGCGCGCTGGTTTTTATTTTGTTGGAAGAAGCGCTGTCCGGTGTCACCGAATATTGGCAGTTAATCTTCGGCCCGTTCCTTATCCTTGTTGTATTGTTTGCGCGCGGCGGGTTACTTGGTTTCCTAGAGAAACGCGGGTCATCGGAGGAAGACGATGGCTGACATAGTCCTGAAAGTCGAAAAGCTGAGGAAAAGTTTTGGTGGTGTTCTTGCTACGGACGACCTTTCGCTATCGGTGGAGACCGGCAAAATCCATGCTGTCATTGGCCCGAATGGGGCTGGCAAGACGACGATGATTGCGCAGCTTGCCGGTGCCCTGAATTCCGATTCAGGCCGCGTCCTTTTTGACGGTGAAGATATTTCCGGAATGGCGCCACCGGCGCGCTCGCGGCGCGGTATCGCCAGAACATTTCAGATTACCAGTATCTTTCATGAGTTCACCGCACTGGAAAATGTCGCCCTGGCGGTACAGGCACACGACGGCCATTCATTCAGATTCTGGCGTGCAGCGCGTGAAGAAGCGCGCCTCTATGAACCAGCCTTGGCCGCTCTGGAGACGGTAGGGCTGGCGGACCGCGCCAATATTACGGCGCGTAACCTGTCTCATGGTGAGCATCGGCAGCTTGAAATTGCGATGGCGCTGGCGACAAAACCAAAGCTGCTGTTACTCGATGAACCTATGGCAGGGATGGGCGCGGAAGAATCACAAAAGATGGTATCGATTCTTAATAGGCTGAAGGGGGATCACACGATCCTGTTGATTGAACATGACATGGATGCAGTTTTCGCCCTGGCTGATCAGATAACCGTTCTGGTTTATGGCAACTCGATTGCTTCCGGGATGCCGGATGAAATTCGCGCTAACGAGGAGGTGCGTACCGCTTATCTCGGAGATGAGGGGACGGCAAACTGATGTTACGAGTCGAGGCCATAGAGTCTTCTTACGGCACCAGCCAGGTGCTGTTTGGCATGTCGCTGGAGGTAAATGCTGGTGAAGTGGTGACTCTGATGGGCCGCAACGGGATGGGCAAGACGACAACAATACGGTCGATCATGGGTCTGATGCAGCCGCACGGTGGTGTAACGCATTTTGAAGATCAACAAATCTCTGATCGGCCGTCACATGAAATAGCAAAGCTCGGCATTGGCTTGGTGCCGGAGGGCCGACAGATTTTTCCCAATTTAACCGTCCGGGAGAACCTCGTCGCGACGGCGCATAATCTGGCAGAAAATGCGGATCCGTGGACCTTGGATAAGATTCTCACACGATTCCCGTCTCTAGCAGCGCGGATCAATGGTATGGGGAACGAGCTGTCAGGTGGCGAGCAGCAAATGCTGGCAATCGGCCGCGCGTTAATGACCAACCCTAAACTTCTGATCCTCGATGAAGCAACGGAAGGACTGGCGCCGCAAATCCGAACTGAAATATGGCAATGTCTTGAAGACCTGAAAGCGCAGGGGCAATCTATTCTGGTTATCGATAAAAATGTCGCCGCACTGACCCGCATTGCTGACCGGCATTATATCATCGAAAAAGGCCAGGTTGTCTGGTCAGGCACGTCAGAGGCGCTATTGGCGCATCCCGACATACAACATCAATATCTGGGCGTATAAAGCTCTCGCCATAGAAAAAGGCGCTCTGTTTCCAGAGCGCCTTTCCCGTGCATCACGCTATTTGCGTGATTAAGCCACATCTATTTTAGTAGATATTTTTTCAGTTCAGCAAATACCTTTGGATCGATTTTCTTTGAGGCTGCGGCCCATGTCGAATCCATGACAGTCTTGGTGAAAGCTGCACCAACATCACCCTGTAGGTCGACAACCTTAACGCCATCCGCGAAGACCTTCTTGTTATCCGCATCAGCAAGCTTACGCATATAAGGCGTGCTTTCTTTCTCGAATTTGAGGCCCCAAGCATCAATATAGTCTTTCTCTTTCTTCGTCAGCTTGTTGTAGACATCAAGATTGATGGCGGCAGTCGTTGACGAACGCCAGAATCCAGGTCCAACGCGATATTTGATGTATTTGGTCCAACCATAGCGATGGATGCCACCTTCTGGCCATGCCAGGCCTTTAACAACACCACGCTCAAGCGACGTATACACGTCGCCGGGAGAAATGTTGATCGGCACAGCGCCCATTGCCTTCATGAAAGGATGATATAGCGCGGTGGAGCGCATCTTGTAACCTTTGAGGCTCAAACCGGTTTTCTTATCTTTCCGCGGAGGATCGATAAGATAGATGTGGAAGTTACCGGAGTTGTAAAATGGGTGGGCCAAAAGCCGAGAGTTAAGGCCATCCTTCCAGCATTTCTGAAGAACATCCCAGCCGCCGTTTTTGCGGATAACCGACTGAGGTTGTGTTGAAAGGGCAACAACCCGCGCGCAGGGTACCAAGCCAGCATAATATCCGCTTGGGCCAAACATCATGTCCACAACGCCACGTTTCAGGGCAGCACCCTGTTTACGGTTTGGAATAACTTCCGGACCACCCTTGTAATTCAGGGTAACAGGACCGTTGGCTTTATTCATAGGTGTATGCATTAAATCAAAATAGGCAACAACCTGATCATGCGTACGTGTCAGACTTGTTGTCACATTCAGCTTTGCAGCTTCGGCAGCAGCACCCGCCATCATGGCGACCGCTGAAATACCAAGTGCTAGGCTGGAAAATCTCAAATTACTCATAAATTCTCTCCCTTAACTCTTCTTCTATCTAATAGTAGGATATCAGCGCAGACACTTCACCCGCCGGTAACAATTTTGTCAATATTCGATTTTGTTCGTAGGGCAGCGTGCTTGTGTGACTTCATGATCAAGTACCCCTAAACGGTAAGAATCAAATATGGCAATTGTAAGGCCATAATAAAATTGGCCAATGTGAGGTGGGACTCTAGATCACTATGCTGCGATCAACGGCGCGCCTTCTAACATGCCGCGCTTGAGCAGACGGCGCTCCGTCGGTGGAAAGTCCGTGCGGGCGTGGGTTGAGCAACGATTGTCCCAGACCAAGAAATCTCCCGGCTGCCAAATATGTTCGTAAATGATCGAAGGGTCTTCGGCATAGGCGATGACTTCCGCAATAAGGGCCTTCGCCTCGTCATGAGGCATCCCATCAAACGTCGCAGACATCAGCCGATTCACATAAAGCGCTTTTCGACCGGTATCGGGGTGCTGCACCACGGCTGGGTGCCAGGCATGTTTGACTTTGTCTAACTCGCTCAGATCAGGCTGGCTGGTCTCTTTATAGTCAAAAATTTGCATAACGCGTTTGCCTTCCAGAGCTTTTTTTAAGCGGTCTGGAAGAATGTCATGGGCCTTATACATATTAACGAACTTTGTGTTGCCGCCAGTTTTCGGGACCTCAACTGAATAGAGGAAAGTAGCTTTGTGCGGGACATCCACAAACGCCATGTCATGATGAAACCACATTTCACCATCCGGCAAGGAACCGATGAGTTCTCCATTTTTACGTATATTTGAGACCAGCATGATGTACGGGTCAGGTTCCTGGCGTCGGTCTGCCGGCCGCGATCGCGCGCCAAGCGGGCCAATCCAGTCACTGCTGGACAATAATTCTTTATCTGAAATGTTTTGATTGCGAAACAGAATGAGCACGTTTTCGTGCCAGGCCCTGAGAAGTATCTGTTGAACGTCGGCTGAGACTGGTTTGCTTAAATCGACACCATGAATCTCGGCACCGATAGCAGGGGAGAGAGGGGTGATTTTGACTGACATCGCAGTGGCTCCGCCAATCTGATTTCTCATCCAGTTTAAGCGCTTAATTTCTCTTTCTTCAATAGCGGAATAATTTTTCAAATATGATAAAAGCCATATTATTGTTATAGCCGTTGAGTCCTTGTTCGTTTTCGTCCTTAATAGAGGCAATAAAATTTAACAGGCGGGGATTCTACCGTGAATATAATCATTAATGCATATAACAAACTACTGCATGGCATGGCGGGATTGGCGGGTATCGCGATATTCGCGGCCTTCGTCATGATTGTCGTTGATGTGCTCATGCGTATTACCGGCCTAGAGCCATTTATTTTCATTCTAACGACGGTCGAATATATCTTGCTGTGGTTCACGATGCTTGCCGCACCTTATCTGCTGCGCATAAAGGGCCACGTTTTTATTGATGCCGTAACTCAGTTTCTGCCGCCGGTTATAAAAACAGCGGTTGCGAAATTGGTCTATGTGCTCTGTATCATTGGTTGCTGCATCTATGGGTATCACCTGGTTATTTTACTGCAGGAATCTTTGATTTCCGGTGAATTGGATATGCGGAGCTTCGAAATTCCAATCTGGATACTTTTTGTACCCATGCCGTTTTGCTTCTTTATGTGCGCAATAGAGTTCTGCCGGTTTTTGGTGGGAATAGACGATATGTATAGTCAATCAATTCAAGAACGGGAAAACGTCTGATGGAATGGTATTGGGCTCTTGCCACCCTTATAGGGATGGTCATCTTTTTCATGGCGCTGGGCGTTCCTGTCGCTTTCACATTCATTATTACCAACATTATCGGCGTTATTATTTTCTACGGCAGTACGTCCGGCTGGATTCAGATCGCAGATAATTCAACGCAGTTGATAACGCGATTTACCCTCGGGCCAGTCCCGATGTTTATTATGATGGGGGCTCTGTTTTTCCATACAGGGCTGGCCATCAGGGTGTTCGACGGGCTGGACGTTCTGTTTGGAAAACTGCCCGGACGCTTATGTTTCCTGACAGTTGCCGGTGGTTCCCTGTTCTCGACATTGACTGGTTCCAGCATGGCGAATACGGCGATGCTCGGTTCCTTGATGGTCCCGGAGATGCAAAAGCGCGGCTATAATTGGCAAATGTCGATGGGACCAATCCTGGGGACGGGCGGTCTGGCTATGATCATACCACCGTCGGCACTGGGCGTTCTACTGGCATCGGTTGCCAGTATCGATGTTGGCAAACTCTTGATCGCGGGCTTTATTCCGGGCTTCCTTTTGGCGGGTCTGTATTCGATCATGATCTTGATACAACTCAAGATGAACCCTGAATCGGCTCCTGCCTATGATGTTGAAATGCCGTCGATCGGGGAACGCATTAAACTGGTTTGTATCAACATCCTGCCGATGGGCATTATTGTCTTTATGGTGGTTGGCTTCATCATTCTCGGTTGGGCGACGCCGACGGAAGCCGCTGCCTTCGGCGTATTCGGTGTCATCATTGTGGCGATTGGTTTTCGGGTTCTGACCTTCACGGCGATAAAGACTGCTGTGGAAGCGACCGTAAAGGTCGGTGCAATGGTGTTCTTTATCATTATGAGTTCAACGGTCTTTAGCCAGCTTCTGGCTTTTTCCGGGGCGAGTGCCGGACTTCTCAAATGGGCGATTAGTTTTGAGATATCCAAATATTGGATTCTATTGTTGATGTTCTTCATCTTGATTGCCCTCGGCATGTTTATGGATGCAACCTCAATGATGTTGATCACAGTGCCGATCTTTTTCCCGCTTGCGGAACAGCTCGGTTTCGATCTGATCTGGTTCGGCCTGTTCGTGCTCATGACATTTGAAATGGCGGGGACGACACCGCCATTCGGGCTCTTGTTATACGTTATGCTAGGTGTGGCGCCGAAAGGCACCACCTTGTATCAGGTGGCGGCTTCGGCCTTCCCGTTCCTAGTATGTGATGCCATTTTGATTCTGTTGATGGTTCAGTGGCCTCAGATAGCCCTCTGGTTGCCCAGCCTTATGGGATAGCCATAAAAAAAGCTCGATTCGATCACGCAATGGCGCCCACGTGGCGCCATTGTTGTTTGAAGGGCGCTGCGGCAAGTAACACCGAATTGAAGCCTATTTGATTGGTCGTAGCGGGCTGTCTGGCCCATAACTGTTAGATCAGATCGCCGCCTGGTACGGAGATCAGTTTCCCAAGCCCCACGTGATATTCCGGATGATCGACCGTATGGACCAGCCCCTCACAGGTAACCGGTCTGTACCTCGCAGGTTTCGGTCCTATTTGGTCCGGCCCCGTTCTTTCTCATCACTTTGTTTTGCGGTGGCACAAAGAGGACGGAAGAGCATGGTGTTTCGCTGGGCCACCTGCATTGCCGAACTTGGAATGGCATTCATAGGGTTATCACTTAAAGCGGATGAGCGACCGTTAACAACGGGCACGCATATGATGGTTGCTGACCCGGCAATGCTGAGTGGTGCGCGGGCAAAGGCGGAATATCAATCCATAAAAGATACACTGCGTCGGCAATATATGAATTTGGGAAATCCTGTGACAGCAGCCTTTCAGAGTTGGCGGCGGCCGAATAGGGAACCGGACCGATCTGCTGTCCATGGTCAACGCTTCGTTAATCATTACGCCAATGACCTGGCGCGGGACTATGGAATCTTTCAATCCGAAAAGCCGTTTCCCGAAGGGGCGATTATTGTCAAAGACAGCTTCGCCGTGACTGAGACGGGCGAGGTTATGTCGGGCCCCATGTTTCTATTGGAAAAAAGGGAGCAGGGATTTAATCCGCGATCAAAAGACTGGCTCTTTGTGGTGAATGAACCAAATGGCGAGGTCGTTGGAGTTACGAACGGAGCGGGTTCTTCTAAAAAGCGGTTCTGCGCCGATTGTCATCGTCAGGCACCAGATGGTCAGGATCAGCTTTACTTCATGCCGGAGTCGTTGCGATGGAATAATTAATCTCTAAACGTGCATTGCGCGTAAATTTTCAACTTCGGAAAGCGTTCAAAAAAACTAAATGCCAGAAACAAACATTCATGACTTATTTCCGACACCTCTTTGGGTCGTCGATTTTGACGAGGAAGTCTTTGTGCCGGTGAATAAGGAAATCAAAGCTGGGCTCGCATCCCTTATTGAACACTGTCCAATTGTGCCCCCAGAGGGAACGTTCCAGACTGATACCGATCTGTATGAGTTCGAAGAGTTTGCCGAAATAATTGCCCTGATCGGAACATCTGTTAAGGGGGCGTTGAATTTTTTAGGAATTGAAAAGCTTTTTGAGATCACGGGATGTTGGGCCAATATCAACCCTGTCGGCGGTATTAACACGCCCCATACTCATCCCAACAATTATCTGTCGGGGGTCTATTACGTCAAAACCGGAGAAGGATCAGACAGAATTTTCTTTTCAGATCCGAGGCCGCAGGCTTCGGTAGTTTCACCGTCGGTTAAGGAAGACAATATCTATACCGGAAATGAGGTGTCGATGGAGGGAAAAGTCGGCAGGCTGATTATATTTCCGGCCTGGCTGACGCACGGTGTCCCAGCCAATCATTCAGGCGATGACCGGATGAGTATCAGCTTTAATATTATGTCTCTGTCTTTTGGTGATCATATGAGAAAGCCAAAATGGTCGCCTACCCTGCGATTGCGGCGAGCATCATAATAAAAAGGGGGGCTAACGGCCCTCTGCGCGCCAAGCCATAAGCAATGTCCCGAGGGCAAGAAGAAGGACGACGAAACCCGGTAGCAATGGTACTTCGCGGACGCTCTTAACCGCAAAGTTTTGGTTGTCGAGAAGGCCTAACCAATCGCGTCCAGCGGAGGCCCGTTCGGGTTTGACGCGGCGAAGATCAGGTGCGCCGTCTTCCATCCATATAATGCCACCGCCGGTCGCTTTACTCAGGGCGCGGAACCGCCGATCCGTCGTCCTCATATCCGAAAATTCCAAAGGATTAAGATTGCCGACGGCAGCCAGGGCTGTACGATTGCGATCCGTGACTTTATAGATCCCTGTTTCTGCAACTGGGATCAGGGCTTTGGCTCGTCCACCCGCCCCAGAGGTTAGCGTCACAGACGTTGTTTGTCCGGAAGGCATGGTCACTTCAACGGGTGTTGTATCCGGATCAACGCTGCGCCGCGTAATTGCCAGCTTGTTGCCTTCCATCTGTGCCCGTAAGGCGTTCTCTTCGAGCTCAGGCTCTTTCATGAGCCAATGCGCGAGACGTCGCAGCAATTCAGCATGCGGGCCGCCGCCGCCTAATCCGCGGGCCCACAACCAGATTTGGTCGCTCATCAACTGGGCGACACGGCCTTTTTGAACCCGGTTGACGATTAATATTGGCTTGCCAGACGTGCCACTCATAAGCGTTCTGCCGCTGCGTTTGATAACCTCAACCTGCCGGAACCATTTTCCCCAGCGTGGAAGTTCTTCGCCGATCCCGGCGCCTGGTAAATCGGCCGTCACACTGTGCCGTTGTCCGGTTTTGGTAAGTTTAGCGCGGAGCCCGCCTGTCAGGACGACCCCGGTGGGTTCACCAGGAAGAATACGACCCAACGGTGACTGATATAACGTCTCGTTTCCGGCAAATTCGGGTCCTGCGGCTTCGAGCACGGCACCACCGTTTTCTACATAGCGGGAGACATTGTCGATATAAATCGACGGCAGCACGCCGCGACGGCGGTAGCGGTCAAAAATGACGAGGTCAAAGTCATTTAGTTTGACTTCGAAGAGCTCGCGGATGGGAAATGCGATAAGCGACAGTTCCCTGACAGGTGTCATGTCTTGCTTTTCTGGCGGGCGCAGGATTGTAAAGTGCACGAGGTCAACGGAGGGGTCAGCTTTTAGCAGGTTCCGCCAAACCCGTTCGCCGGGATGAGGCTCCCCAGAAACAAGCAGCACGCGGAGTCGTTCCCTGACACCGTTTATTGATACAACGGCTCGATTGTTTATCGGTGTTAATTCGCCAGGGACGCTTTGCACCTCCAGTTGGAGGATGTTAGCGCCTGCATGACCTAATATCACTTTGACGGTATGGTCGCGCCCTATAGGTACGCTGATCTGTTTGGGAGGGCCGCCGTCCTGCACTATCGATACGGGCACATTATCTTCAGGTGTTTGCGTGTCGTCAATTCGGATCGTAAGTTCGACCTCCTTGTCGACGATGCCGTATTTCGGGACACTCTTTATAATAATCCGGCGGTCAAATTCCTTGCGCTTACCGGTCAGAAGTACGTGAACGGGCCCGGCTAGCGAATCCCCTGCGTTGGCATCATGAACGTCATGTACCTGGCCATCTGTAATAAAGATTGTGCCGGCCATGCGCGATTGTGGAATATCCGCCGTCGCACGTTCCAGGGCCTTGAAGAGCCGGGTGCCATCTACTGGCCCACGCGCTGCATCAGAGGCGCCTGCCCTAATTACGCGTAACTCGATATTCCGCAGATTGGGGACGGTTTTTTCGATATGGGATAAGGCATCGGCTGAGACAGCGGGTCGATTGCCTAGTTTTTGGCTTGTCGAATCATCGACGACAACGGCCAGTATATCGGGTTTTGCATCGCGATCTTTCTCAATGGCGACGGGATTGGATAACGCAAGCAAGAGACCGACCAGAGCGGCGGAGCGCCAGGCAATGCCGCGGGCGCGACGGTATATCCCATAACCCAACAGTACGGTCGATAGTATGGCGAGCGTAATTAGGATCGCCCAGGGGAATAGTGGTGAGAAATCGATGGTGATCATGCCATTCGTTTCCTACTGCCCAAGACGTTCAATAATCGACGGCACATGAACCTGATCAGTTTTGTAGTTGCCGGTCAGGGCATACATCACCCAGTTAACGCCAAACCGGTAGGCAAATTCTCGCTGACGTTCACCATCAGGCGAGACTGGAAACATTGGCGAACCCTGTTGGTCGACTGCCCAAGCACCGGCCCAATCATTGCTACCAATTAATACCGAGGAAACACCGTCATTGTGACGGCCGCCGCGCCGCTCGACCCAAACCGTCCCGCCGCGCCAGCGACCGGGATAACCCTTTAGCAAATAGAACGCCTTGTTGATGACGTGGTCTGTCGGCACGGGGATCAATGCCGGGATATCAAGCTCGCGCAACATGGAACGAAGCTTGGTGGCCTCGGCACCACCACTCCCAAAGGGGTCAAAGGTGAGCTTTGATTGTTCTCGCGTATCAAATAAAACGGTACCGCCGGTTCTCAGGTATGCGTTAAGTTTTTCGATAGCGTTGTCGGACAAGGGACGTTGCCTAAGGGAGACCGGCCAGTAAAGTAACGGGAAAAACGCCAACTCGTCCCGTTCGATATCCACGCCAATTGGTGTCCCCGCTTCGACGGCAGTTCGGCGTCGCAAAATGTCTGTAAGACCTACTAACCCAGCACGGCTTACAGAATCGATGGTGGCATCATTTGTGAGCACATAGGCAAGCCGCGTTTCCGATGTTGCGTGCAGGGCAAATCGTTCCTCTGGGTCCAGGGAGAATGTGGGTTTTGACGGTATTGTCGTCTGAGCAAAAGTTGGCGACGCAAAAAAGGTAAGACTTGCGACAAGCAGAACGGTAATTCCAGCAATGCGGCCGATCGCGCTGCTCTTTGGCGTGGACGTGGAAACAATGCCGACACCCAAGCCGCGCAATATGTAGCTTATGACCAAATCAGCGATCAGGAGTATGAGTGCGACGAGCAGCAGCCACGGTTTAGCATCTATTCCCGTTGTGATCGTATAATCGACGGTTTCGACACCGACAGGAATATTAATTAACGGCGACAGGCTACGAACGGACGACGCCAAATTAAGCGCGCGACGTGTTTCCCCTTTGCCGTAATACCCCGGCGGTGTCTTGGGTCCCGCAATGGCTTTGGAAAACGATTTCCCAGGGATGGCAACGGATGCCGAGGATGGCTCCCCTAAGACACCAAACCCATCCATTATCTGTAGTGGAGGGAAGCTGGTCGCGCCGCCGTCACCGCTAACGCCAAGGCTTAGGGCGGCAATACGTTGCATCATGCCGACGAAAAGGCCCGAAAGCGGCAGGTTGGACCACTCGGTATTCGCAGTGGTATGGACCAGGACGAGCCAGCCATTTCCATTCCTTTCCGCGGTGACGAGGGGTGTCCCGTCAGTCAATCGAGCCCAGGTCTTGCCGTTTAAATCCAGCGTGGGTTGCGCCAGAACCTGGCGATTTATTCGGATGTCGGTAGGGATTGGGAGACCGGCAAAGGGGCTTTTATCTTCGAAGGGCATGAGCTTGGCCGGTGTCGTCCAGGACATCGTGCCGCCTAGCGCTCGTCCGCCGCCGCGTAGTTGTACCGGTACCAGTTGGTCAACGCCCTGGGCCATGCGAGGCCCTGCAAAGCGAACGAGAACCCCACCTTTATTTATCCAGGAAAGCAATGAGTCTGACTGAGGTTTGCTGAGTTTCCCGATGTCAGCCAATACGATCATAGCCAACTTTAGTTTTGTTAGATCGCTGATCGTACCAGTTCTAACATCGCTAAAAGGATCGAGAGCGCGTTTCAAATAGTAATCGTCGCTTAAAAGGGGCACCGATCCTTCGGTGAGCCCGCCAACAGCAATGCCGACAGGGCGACGTCGCCACCGTTCATCCAGGAGAAACACAGCACCGGCACTGTCTTCCCCTTCTATCTCGGCCCTCGCAGCCCGGTTACGAATATCGGGAGGCAATTTAAAACGGGCTTCAGCAGTCGATTTTTCTTGATCAAACAAGGCTTTCTCACGGCCCAAAAGGCGACCATCTTCATCAAATAGCCTTACCTGAACCTCAGAGCTGCTGAGGGGGCCAGTCACCCGTTGGACCGGAAAGGCCAATCCGCCTGTCACTGTCCGTGGCTGGGTTAGGGTCTTTGCTAGTGCGACAGAAGGTTCGCGGTAAATCCGCAAGGCACCAAGTTCGCGTAATCGATCCATGAGAGATGCAGCGCCTGCATCGTTTAAGCCATCTGATAACCAGGCGACATGTGCTGAACCGCTCACTGTTAGGTTTTTGAGGGCATTTAACGCTGACCGTCGATCTGTTGGCCATGGTTTGGGTTTGATTCGACGGAGTAACTGACGTGCCTCTGCGGGGCGCATCAGGTCGCTAATATAGCTGGACCCAGAACGAGGTTGCTTCGCCGTCATCAGAACCCGTACAGCGCGCCCCTCGCGATCTGCCTGGTCGACAAGATTTTCAATTGTATCCAATCGTTTTTGCCATGCTGGTGCTGCGGCCCAGCCATCGTCCACAACCAGAATCAGGGGCCCACTTCCATAAAGCTGCTTACCCTGATTCCATACCGGATGGGCAAGACCAAGGATGATCAAAGCCGCGATCAGCATGCGCAACAGAATCAGCCAAAGCGGGGTTCTGGCTGGTGTTTCTTCTTGTGGCTGTAGCGCGAGTAAAAAGCGCAAGGGCGGGAAGGCACGAACCAATGGAGCGGGCGGTGTCACCCGCAGTAACCACCATAGAACTGGCAACGCGGCGAGTGCCGTCAATAACCAGGGGGCGGTAAATACGAGAGGTCCCAGGTCAAGCATTGCTTATGCTCCCGGCGTTTCTGCTAGAGCATTGTAAAGTGCGAGCAACGCTGTTTGCGGTGGCTGATCAGTGGCGTGCGCGAGACAACTCCATCCCAGATTGCGGGCAATGTCTTCGATTGCGCGCCGGTGTTTCTCCATGAGCTGCACATACTCTGTTCTCACGGCTTCAACACGACCGATCAGCGCCGCCCCCTCGTCTTCCAAACCTTCGAAGCGCACGCGACCGGAAAACGGCAGGCTTCGTTCGGCGGGATCGAAAATTTGCAAAAGATGACCGCGCACGCCTAGAGACGCAAAGCCGCGTAACGTCTCTTCGATTTCTGCGGGCGGCGTCAGGAAGTCAGATATCATAACGACCCGGGCGTAACGCGGGAGAGGCTCCAGCGGCGGGGCACTTTGTTCCCGATCAAAGTCGGTGGAAATAGAGGCGACGAGCCTGTCCATAACGGCGCGGCCATTCGACGGTGGGATTCCGGACCCAAGGAGGGTGATGCGTTCTCCGCCCCGGATGAGAAGGGAGGCCAGCGCCAGCATGAGAACCGCAGCACGATCAGCCTTGTCTGGTAATCCGTCGTCGGAGTGATATTTCATGGATGTCGAACGATCTAGCCACACCCAGACGCTCTGAGCCGCTTCCCATTCATTTTCCCGAATATAGAGGTGTTCGCGCTTTGCTGACTGTCGCCAGTCAATCCTTTGGACGTTGTCGCCCTGTTGGTAACGCCGAAATTGCCAAAACGATTCTCCCTGGCCAACACGGCGACGGCCGTGGACTCCTTGCGCAACGGTAGCAGCAATGCGTTCGGCAGCGACCAACAAAGGAGGCAAACGAGCAGCTGTTTCCTCTGCTCGTTGTCTGATCGACGCTGGACGTTCAGCTTCCCGATTGCTGAGGCCCACGAGTTTTAGGCCAAAGGAGCGCAAAGCCGTTCAATTACCTCATCAATGGTTATGCCATCGGCCCGGGCCGCGAAGCTGAGTGCCATGCGATGTCGCAGCACCGGTTTCGACAATGCGACGACGTCATCAATGGATGGCGCGTAGCGACCATCCAATAAAGCGCGTGCACGGCACGCTAGCATAAGAGCCTGGCTAGCACGTGGGCCGGGGCCCCATGCAACATGATCCCGAATCTCGGGTAACGCGCTTTCGGTAGGACGCGCTGATCGCACGAGGTTGAGGATTGATTGTACAACACTATCGCCGACTGGAATTTGACGCACCAGCCGTTGTGCTGAAATCAGATCATCTGCCGTAAGCACCTGCTCCGGGGTTGCAGCTTCTGATCCCGTTGTAGCCAAAAGTATTTCACGCTCGGCTTCTTCTGATGGGTAGCTTACATCGACCTGCATGAGAAACCGATCAAGTTGTGCTTCAGGCAACGGGTACGTACCTTCCTGCTCCAGCGGATTCTGGGTGGCAAGGACATGAAATGGGTTCGGTAGAGCGTGATTCTGACCTGCAACCGAAACGGTTTTCTCCTGCATCGCTTGTAACAGGGCTGATTGGGTTCTTGGGCTGGCACGGTTGATTTCATCAGCCATTACCAACTGGCAGAAAACTGGTCCTTCGATAAAGCGAAAAGACCGTCTTGTACCGTCTTCTCCTTCATCAAGAATTTCGGAACCAAGAATATCCGCAGGCATTAAATCAGGCGTGAATTGAACCCTTTTGTCATCGAGCCCGAGGACGGTTCCTAACGTTTCGACTAATCGCGTTTTACCGAGGCCGGGAAAGCCGATTAACAAAACGTGACCGCCAGCGAGCAGCGTGATAAGAGTTTCGTCGATCACTTGGTTCTGGCCAAAAATTATCCGGCCAATCCGGTCGCGAACGAGGGCTATACGTTGGCCCAGTGAATCGATTTCTGCGACGAGACGGGCAGGGGGTTCTTCTCCAGGACTGGTGGATTGAGTTAGGGATTCTGTTTCAGCCATATAGAGTCTCCATGACGCAGGCGGTGCACCATGGATAAGTCACTTACCAGTAGTCCCGGCGACGAGTTGAAGGACTCGCTTGAGGGTCGTCTTCTTGGCGACAAATCCGGTGAACCGAACGGCCAGCTATTTTGCGGCGATATTGATATGCGTATCGCCCGTGACGGTACTTGGTATTATCATGGCTCTCCCATTGAACGAAAACAACTCGTAAAATTGTTTGGTTCGATTTTAAAACGCGATGATCAAGGGGACTTCTGGCTAGAAACGCCGGTCGAAAAATGCCGAATTCAAGTCGAAGATGCGCCCTTTCAGGCCGTTGAAATGTCGGTGGAAGGTGAAAAACTAAATCAGCGTTTGTCGTTCAGAACCAATGTTGACGATATTGTGATTGCCGGCCCTGAGAATCGCATCAGAGTCGTGATTGATTCCGAGACGGGTGAGCCATCACCTTACCTTAAGGTGAGAGAAGGAATTGAAGCCTTAATCACACGAGCCGTTTTCTATGACTTAGTGGAACTGGCCGTCGAAATACCAGGCGAAGGTAGAACGGTCCTGGGTGTTTGGAGTAATGGTACTTGTTTTACGTTGGGCCAAGCGGATTGAAATGACCGCTGGTAGGAATAATGCGTGATCTTCTGACTACAATTTTTGCGGGCCTTGGTGTCGGGCCCAACCCCTATGCGCCAGGCAATATTTGGCCTGCGCCTTCGGTAGCAGGGCGGGAGACGTCACTGCGCTCGGCGGCCGTTCTTGTGCCGCTGATCGAGCGGGCGGAGGGGATGACGGTTCTCCTGACACAAAGAACGGAAACCATGTCGGATCATGCGGGACAGATCGCCTTTCCTGGTGGAAGGGTTGAGCCCGGAGAAGTGACGCCTGAAGAGACGGCGCTTCGTGAAACCGAAGAGGAAATTGGGCTTTCCGCGTCAATGATAGATGTTTTGGGACGGATGAATGCGCGGGACACAGGGACTGGATATCGGGTTATGCCTGTTGTTGGATTGATCCAACCGCCTATATCTCTGTCGCCAGATCCCTCCGAAGTCGCCAAAGTGTTTGAAGTGCCGATGGACTTCGTGTTGGATCCTGCGAATCATCGGCTGGAAAAACGTGACGAACGCGGAAAATCGCGGGAATATTATGTGATGCCTTATAATGATCACTATATATGGGGTCTGACGGCCCGCATTCTGGTTGAATTGGGGAAGATGGTGAGGAACGCATGATCCGCTTGGTTTTATTGTTTGTAGTACCGCTGGTAACGCCAACCGGGCTTTATATTTTATGGCGCGCTTTTGCTCCTCCGAAACTCGGAGGGTCCAAGGCAATTGCCCGTGAGGATTGGGAGCCATTACCCTGGCCGTGGCTCATCCTGTCGGGTGGCTCGCTAACGATTATTTCGGTTTTTACCATCATCGCTTATCCCGAACTTCTTGATTTCTGACGAAGGCTTCGGCCAATGAAACCTGCCGCCTCTATCGATCTACATAGCTGGATGGCTCAGGCGCAGACCCAGGTGGTTATGAAAGCTTTAATGGCTGGGGGACAACCTGCCCGGTTCGTTGGTGGTTGCGTCCGTGACGCTTTGCTTGGTCTTCCTGTCAAAGATATTGATATCGCTACGCCGGAGAGACCTGAGCAGGTAATAGAGCTTATCGAAAAGGCAGGCTTGAGGGCGATTCCAACCGGTATTGATCATGGAACCGTCACGGCGATCTGCGATGGAATTCCGTTTGAAATAACAACGCTGCGGCGCGATGTGGAAACAGATGGACGACACGCGCGCGTGATCTATACCGCCGACTGGCAAGAGGACGCCGCTCGTCGGGATTTAACGGTGAACGCCCTTTACTGTGACCCAGATGGCACGGTGTTTGACCCAGTGGGTGGACTGGCTGATCTCAATGAAGGACGTATTCGATTTGTCGGTAATGCACGCGCGCGGATCGAAGAAGATGTCTTAAGATTACTGCGGTTCTTTCGGTTCTATGCCCATTACGGTATCGGGGCGGCTGATCGGGAGGCCATATTGGCTTGCCGAGAGATGGCACCGCAAATCGCTACTTTGTCTGTGGAGCGGGTATGGAAAGAATTGTCACGTTTGCTTCTGGCCCCGGATCCCGGCCCGTCTTTTGATCTCATGGTGACGAATGATGTTCTTTCCCATCTCCTTCCGGAGGTTGTTCGCAGTGATCGTTTATCCAATTTGATAAAGGCGGAAGTTACCGCTGAGGTTGACCCTGACTATTTGAGACGTCTTGCCTCAATCGTGGATCTTGATGAGGGGGGCGCCCGCGCTCTCGCCGCACGGCTGAAATTTTCAAACGTTGATCGTGATCAGTTTTTTCGCCTTTGCGACCCCGAGATTCGACCTGACCCTGGATTTGATTTGAAACAAAACCGGGTGGCGCTGTATCGGCTCGGGCCGGCGCTATTTGATGAACTTATCCTGATTGGGGCGGCTCGGACCCCTGACCAGGATTGGTTGAGTTTGAGGCCGCTTTCCCAAACGAAACCGGTGCCGCCCTTCTCAATTAAAGGGCAGGATGTTGTAGATCTGGGTGTGCCCTTTGGAAATGAAATAGGCGAATTACTGGGGCAGGTTGAAGATTGGTGGGTCGCTGGTGACTTTGAAGCGGATCGTAACTCTTGCCTCAGCTATTTGCAGTCACTTGTCACCGAGCGGTCTTAACCAACCTTCCCGTGACGGTTCGGACTCTTTCGCCGCTACGCGTACTTTTGAAAACGATTTTCATGCCAGTGCCTGAAAGCGTACGGTCATATTGTTGTATGGCGTATGTGCCCTCTTTGTTCACACGAATTAAAAAGAGTGAGAGCGTGGAGCCGGTGATGTTGGCCCAACATAGCTCCTGGCCCTTCAGAGGATCGCCGCTCGACTTGCAATGAAATGTTCTGGGATTGTCTGTAGGACGCAGCGTTTTGGAACTTTGACGTCTACGGATGTTCGGCTTGCTAGGATCGCCGCCTTTGCGAATGACACTGATCCAGTCGATTTTGAAACCGTTACCGGCGGGCGCAATTTTGACATCGAAATCGCGCGCGGTTGTTGCAAAATAGATGCTATCCGCATTTTCTGAAACGCCGCCGCCGTTGAAGGTGCCAAAAAAGGCGTCAATCGTAAGATTAGGTTGTGCAGCCTGTGCCGCGCTCGAGATTGCTGTAAAAAGTAATGTCGCTGTGAGTACCGCGAAGCGTCTTATAACCCCTCCAGAATTTAGTTTTCTGGTCGCTACTATAGCGACCCAATAACAGATAGCCAGCCTGTCACGGCCATTTAGCGACAGGAGGCATAGACATCAAAATTGCTTCGACATTGCCTCCGGTTTTAAGTCCAAATTTTGTGCCGCGGTCATGCAGGAGATTAAATTCCACGTAGCGTCCGCGTTTTACCAGCTGCTGTTCTCGCTGGTCTGCTGTCCAGTCTTGATCTTTGCGGGTCCTTACAATCGAAGGATAGGTTTCTAGGAATGTACGCCCGACGTTTTGAGTGAAGGCAAAGTCTGCTTCCCAATCTCCTGAATCAACATAATCGTAAAAGATTCCGCCGATGCCGCGAGGTTCCTCACGATGCGGAAGATAAAAATACTCATCACACCATTTTTTGAATTTTTCATAATAGGCACCATCATGGGCGTCACATACTTCCTTTAGCGCTGTATGGAATTCACTGGCGGCGGCTTCGTCGGCGAGCATCGGTGTTAAATCCGTTCCGCCGCCAAACCATGATTTTGAGGTCGAAATAAAACGCGTGTTCATATGAACGGCGGGAACCAGTGGCGAACTCATATGGGCGACTAAAGAAATGCCGGCCGCCCAAAACTCGGGGTTCTCCTCTGCGCCGGGAATTTCTTTGCGAAACTCTGGGGAGAATTCGCCATGGACCGCTGAAATATTGACCCCGACTTTTTCAAATACGCGTCCGTGCATGACTGACATCGTCCCGCCACCACCATCTGCGCCGGTATGATCCTGCCGATCCCATGTTTTGCGCTGGAACTTTCCGGGCGGTGCTTCTGAGTTTCCGGCCCCGCCCTCTTGTTCTATGGCCTCAAACTCCGCACAGATTAGGTCTCGAAGTTCGGCAAACCATTCGGTCGCGACAGCCTTTTTTTCGTCGAGTGTCCGGGTCATTCTGAAATTCCTGTGGCAAATCGATTTGTCTGTCTTAAGGCTTCACCCAACACCATTGCACTAGCCATGGCAATATTCAGCGATCTCGTTCCGTTTGCCATAGGGATTCGTAGCCTGGCAAGCGCCGCCTCGTGCACTTCAGGAGGGGCACCTGCACTTTCTCTGCCCAACAGCAACCTGTCATTGGGTTGGAATGCAAAGTCGCAATAGGGAACGTCTCCTGACGTGGTCAGCAAAATAAGCCGATCACCCCTTTCGGAACAGTTTTTGTAAAAATGATCCCATGAGATATGGCGCGTTAAATCGACCTGATCGAGATAGTCCATGCCAGATCGCCGCAGCCGCCTGTCGTCCAGAACAAAGCCACAAGGTTCGATAATGTCCACACCGACATTCATGCAGGCAGCCATCCTCAGGATGGTGCCGGTATTTTGAGGGATATCAGGTTGGTAAAGCGCTATTCGCATAGTTAATGATCGGTTAATGACCTTTGCATTAAGGTTGTTGTCGATTATACCCGTGCCCCGTTACAAGGGCACGTATTGCTAGCGTTCCAGGCTTGCTGCGGCGTAAGGCCGCAGTGTTTGAATCTACTGGTACGTTAATGATATCTGGTACGTTTGCAGAGCCGCGACCAGTGCGCGGATATAACCAAGAGGGACATAATGGCGAGTTCTGCTGATACGGCCGGAGATGGCACTCACGGCGCCGAAGAAGGCGAAACCAGACGTGATTTTCTGATGCTGGCTACCGGGGCCTTTGGTGCCTTTGGTGCTGCTGCTGCGGCGTGGCCACTTATTGATCAGATGAACCCGGCGGCGGATACGCTGGCGGCATCCACGACTGAGGTCAATCTGGAACCCATCAAGCCCGGCCAAAGAATTTTGGTTAAATGGCAGGGTAAGCCAGTCTTTATCGTGCGTCGGACCAAGGCACAGATAGAAGCAGCGGGCGGCGTCGACCTTGCCAACCTTCCAGACCCTGAAACCGATGCAAAGCGGGCGCAGAAACCAGAATGGTTGATTGTGGTCGGCGTCTGCACTCACCTGGGTTGCATTCCGTCAGGCACCAAGCAAGGCGAATTAAAAGGCGAGTTTGGCGGCTGGTTCTGCCCGTGCCATGGCTCTCATTACGATACATCAGGGCGGATCCGCAAAGGACCCGCACCCAAAAATCTTCCGGTCCCGGCATACAAGTTCTTGTCGGACAAGCTCGTTAAAATCGGTTAGGAGAAAACTGGATGAGCGATTCAAAGTTTAAAAACCCAATCGTAGCCTGGATCGACTACCGGCTGCCGGTTTTTTCATTCATGGAGCATGAGCTTCATGAGTACCCCACGCCCAAGAATTTGAATTACTTTTGGAACTTCGGTTCCCTTGCCGGAATCATTCTGGTGATCATGATTGTCACCGGTATTGTGCTGGCGATGCACTATACGGCGCATACCGCTTACGCCTTTGATTCAATCGAGCGTATTATGCGCGACGTCAATTATGGCTGGTTAATCCGCTATGTTCATATGAACGGTGCGTCGGCCTTCTTTATCGTGGTATTCATCCATATCTTCAGAGGAATGTATTTTGGATCCTATAAGTCGCCCCGCGAGATTTTGTGGATTTTGGGCGTTGTTATCCTGTTGATCATGATGGCGACAGCCTTCCTTGGGTATGTGCTTCCCTGGGGGCAAATGAGTTTCTGGGGCGCGACGGTTATTACCAATCTGTTTTCGGCAATCCCCGTTGTTGGTGACTCTATAGTTACACTGCTTTGGGGCGGTTTCTCGGTTGATAACCCAACGTTGAACCGGTTCTTTAGCCTGCATTATTTATTACCATTTGTTTTGGTGGGGATCATTGTGCTTCATATTGTGGCGCTACATCAGCACGGCTCAAACAATCCGATTGGCATCGATACAAAGTCACCGCAGGATACGATCCCGTTCCACCCTTATTATACGGTCAAGGACTTGTTCGGTTTAGGGGTTTTTTTGGTTCTGTTCTTCGGGTTTGTGTTCTTCGCACCGAACTTCCTTGGACACCCTGATAATTACATCGAGGCCAACCCGCTGGTGACGCCGCCACATATCGTGCCTGAATGGTATTTCCTCCCGTTCTACGCAATTTTGCGGTCGTTCACTGCAGATGCCCTCATTTATCTCCCAATTTCATGGTTGATGTCAGCCAAGTTGGCTGGCGTATTGGCGATGTTTGCGTCAATCATGGTGCTGTTTATCCTGCCATGGCTCGATCACTCACCAGTTAGGAGTGCCCGTTTCCGGCCTTTATATAAGCAATTCTTCTGGTTGCTGGTTATCGATTGTATCATTCTCGGAATTTGCGGCGCGAAGCCAGCAGAGGAACCCTGGACATATATCTCCCAGGCGGCGACGGCTTATTACTTCCTGCACTTTATCGTCATCCTTCCGTTGCTGGGTTTCTTCGAAAAAACCAAACCTTTGCCAACAAGTATTAGTGAGCCAGTACTGAAAGGGGGTGGGGGTTTATCCTCTGCCGCCAGTGCGAAGCCGATGGAGAAGGCCTGATGCGCAAATCTTTGATTAGCGTTGTCGCGGCTGTTGCTGTTCTCTCGTCCAGCGGTACCATGGCGGCAGGTGATGCTGTGAAACCACCCAAGCAGGAATGGTCATTCTCGGGTCTCTTTGGCACGTTTGATCGTGGAGCCCTACAGCGTGGCTTTCAAGTCTATAACGAGGTTTGTGCCGCTTGCCATTCGGTACGCTTGTTGGCCTATCGGAATCTGATGGATATCGGCTTCACCGAAGATCACGTGAAAAAGATTGCGGCTGCCAAGGAGGTCACTGACGGCCCGAATGATGAAGGCGAGATGTTTCAACGTCCTGCTCGACCGAGCGACCGGTTTGTTAAACCTTTTCCAAATGAGGAGGCTGCGCGCGCAGGCAATAACGGTGCCTATCCACCGGATTTGACGCTTATGACCAAAGCAAGAGTAGGTGGTGCGGATTACGTACACGCGCTCCTCTCAGGCTACAAAGAGCCACCAAAAGAGAAGAAGCTCGCGGAGGGTATGTCCTACAATCTCTATTTCGCGGGTAATCAAATCGCAATGGCACCGCCGCTTAGCGAAGGTGCAGTTGAATACGCAGACAAGACCAAAGCGACGGTTTCTCAAATGGCGCACGATGTAACGACGTTCCTCGCCTGGGCCGCTGAGCCAGAGCTTGAGTGGCGCAAGCGGATGGGGGTCAAAGTGATCCTGTTCCTGCTTATTCTGACCGGTTTGCTTTATGGCGTGAAACGTAAGGTTTGGTCAGACCTCCATTAAATAGGCAGGCGTTGGCTCTCGTGCTGATGCCTCTACTATGATAAATGAACCGGCGGTGAAATTTCATCGCCGGTTTTTTTATGGAACGTTGAAAGTTTATGACAGATACAGCGAGCCCCCCTGTATTGGGCGTTATTGGTGGTAGCGGTCTCTACGACATTGATGGACTTTCTAATACGCGTTGGGAAACGATCGAAACGTCCTTCGGCGCACCGTCGGATGATCTCTTGTTTGGCGAACTTGATGGCCAGCAGGTCGTGTTTTTGCCACGCCATGGCCGGGGACATAAAGTGCCCCCAAGCAGGCTAAATTTTCGAGCTAATATCGAAGCTATGAAACGGGCTGGTTGCACAGAGATTATTTCGCTCAGTGCCGTCGGGTCTTTGAAGGAAGAATTGCCCCCAGGGACATTTGTTATAGTTGATCAGTTTATTGACCGGACATTTGCCCGCGAAAAAAGTTTTTTTGGCGATGGGCTGGTGGCGCATGTATCGATGGCTGATCCCGCCTGTCAACGTCTTGGTAACCTGATCGAGCGAGCTGCTGGGGGGCTGTCGAATGAGACGGTACGCGATGGCACCTATCTGGTGATGGAGGGGCCACAGTTCTCTACCCGGGCGGAAAGCAAGCTCTATCGGAGTTGGGGTTGTGACGTGATTGGCATGACCAACATGCCGGAAGCCAAGCTCGCTCGCGAAGCAGAGATATGTTACGCGACCGTCGCAATGGTTACAGATTATGATTGCTGGCATCAGGATCATGACGACGTCACTGTAGAAACGGTCATCAAAGTGTTGATCGAGAACGCCGCCGCTGCGAAACAATTGGTGGTTAATTTGGCTCCGTTGATCGGTGGGCGGTCGACCCTTTGCGAGGCCGGCTGCCACAACGCCCTGGATGTCGCGATTATAACGGCTCCTGAGGCCCGTGATCCCAAAATGACCGAGAAGCTCGACGTCATTGCCGGGCGGGTGTTACGCCAATGAACGTCGATGGTGTGCCATTCCGGACAATTTGGCTTGCCGATAATGGCGAAACTGTCGAGATCATTGATCAAACCCGGCTACCTCATGAGTTTATAACGCGCGCTCTGAATTCAGTTGAGGAGGCGGCGCATGCAATACGCTCCATGCAGGTCCGTGGCGCGCCACTGATCGGTGCGACAGCGGCATATGGCATATGCCTTGCGGTTCGCGCAGACGCCACTGACGGGGCATTGCAGTCTGCCTATAACCTTCTTCTTCAGACCCGCCCCACGGCGGTGAATTTACGCTGGGCACTCGACGATATGAAAGCGACCCTTGAACCACTCGCGGCGGGTGACCGGATAGAAGCTGCCTACCGTCGGGCAGCAGAAATTTGTGATGAAGATGTCGCGATGTGTCGCTCCATTGGTGACCATGGCGTGCAACTCGTTCGTGATGCGTGGGATAAAATAGATCGGAGCCGTCCGGTCAATATTTTGACGCATTGTAATGCTGGTTGGCTGGCAACAGTCGATTGGGGGACTGCGACGGCGCCCATCTATGTCGCTCATGAACAAGAGATACCGGTGCATGTCTGGGTCGATGAAACCCGACCCCGCAATCAGGGTGCAGGACTTACCGCCTGGGAGCTGGGTCAGCACGGCGTGCCGCATACAGTTATCGTCGATAATGCGGGTGGGCATGTCATGCAACAGGGTGATATCGATCTTTTGATCACTGGAACCGACCGGACGACAGCTTCTGGAGATGTAGCCAATAAAATCGGTACTTATCTGAAAGCCCTGGCGGCGCGAGACAATGACGTGCCGTTCTATGTTGGGCTGCCAGGGCCAACGATAGACTGGACGATTAGCAACGGTCGAGATATTCCGATTGAAGAACGTGATCCTGCGGAGGTTACGAGCATCACTGGCAGAACAGCGCAGGGAACGATAGAAACCGTTTCGGTTACGCCGCCGGGGAGTGCAGCTGCGAATTACGGGTTTGATGTAACACCGGCGCGGCTCGTCACCCGTTTGATTACGGAACGCGGTATTTGCGAGGCGACAACAGAAGGGTTGTTGGGCCTCTATCCGGAGAACAGATAGGAAGTACGATGGAAAATCTCTGGTCCGACAAAGATGCAGAAAGCTATATCGCTCAATTTATGAGCAATGAAGTAAATCAGGATGTTGCCCTGCGGGTTTACACTTCGCGCCTGCTCGGCGGCGAACCCAGGCTGGTACTCCATGGTGGCGGCAATACCTCCGTGAAAACGACGATGCCGGATATGCTAGGGCAAGACACCGATGTTCTTTGCGTCAAAGGATCTGGCTGGGACCTGGGTGATATAGAACCTCCCGGACTGCCGGCGGTTCGGTTGGAGCCTATCCGGCAGCTGGCGGCCCTTTCTGCATTGTCCGATGAGGGCATGGTCAATGCCCAGCGGATCAATCTATTGGATTCATCTGCACCGAATCCGTCAGTTGAGACCCTGCTGCATGCCTTTTTGCCGCACAAATTTGTTGATCATACACATGCCAATGCCGTCCTGGCACTGACAGATCAGGAAGGTGGTGACGATATTTGCCGAGAGGTATTTGGTAATCGCATGGGGTACGTTCCCTATATTATGCCGGGCTTTGCTCTGGCAAAGAAAGCCAAAGAGGTATTTGAACAGGACGCTGTTGTTGAGGGGTTGATCCTCCTCAAACACGGCATTTTCAGTTTTGGAGATACGGCTCAGGAATCCTATGAACGCATGATCGAGATGGTCTCGCTTGCGGAATCTGAGATCGAAAAACGGCGATCTCGCAGTTTTTCGAGCATTGAGATGCCAGCTCAGATGGCTTCAGTGGCGCAAATTGCCCCTATTATTCGGGGGCTATGTGCGATGGAAACCGGTACTAATGCGCAGCGCCTGGTTATGGATTTTCGGACCAATGAGGCGATCATTAACTATGTTGCTGATGCTAATTTAGGACGGTTTAGTCAGCAGGGAACTGTGACCCCGGATCATGTTATTCGGACGAAACCAAACCCGCTCGTTACGCCCGTGCCAGAGGCGGGCAAGCTTGAAGAATTTGCTGCGGGGGCCCGCGAAGCCGTCGAGAGTTACATTGCTGAGTATCACGCCTATTTTGCACGCAATAATAAAACTCAGGCGACGCCAAAGACCGAACTTGACCCAATGCCGCGGGTTATTCTGGTGCCGGGTGTCGGGTTGTTTGGCCTCGGCAATAGCGCTGGTGCCGCATCAGTTGCGGCCGATCTGGCAGAAACAAATATCGACGTGATCACTGATGTTGAGGCGATGGGTAGCTATGAGGTCATTCCGGAGGCGGATATTTTCGATATTGAATACTGGTCACTCGAACAGGCCAAACTCGGGAAATCGGCGGAAAAACCTCTGCAACGACAAATCGCGGCCATAACTGGTGGCGGGTCTGGCATTGGCGCGGCGACGGCACGAGCCTTTGCTGCAGCTGGTGCCGTTGTGGTTGTCCTCGATCGTGACGAGGTTGCCGCTCAGGAGGTAGCTAACGCAATTGGTGGGTTAGGTCTCGCCTGTGATGTCACTGATACAGTTTCTGTATCGCAAGCCTTCGATACAATCTGTGAGCGTTTCGGTGGCCTTGATCTGTTGGTATCCAACGCCGGCGCAGCATGGCAGGGGAAAATTGGTGAGGTCGATGATGAGATTTTGCGCGAGAGCTTCGAGTTAAATTTCTTTGCGCATCAATCGGTTGCCAAGGCCGCTGTCGGCATTATGAAGGCGCAAGGCACTGGTGGATGCTTGCTGTTCAATACATCCAAGCAGGCGATTAACCCGGGTCCTGATTTTGGACCGTACGGGCTACCGAAAGCAGCGACCTTGTTCCTCATGAAACAATATGCGTTGGATTACGGTTCCGATGGCATTCGATCTAACGCTGTTAATGCTGATCGTATTCGCACGGGTTTGCTCGATGATGAGATGATAGCGGTCCGCTCGCAGGCACGTGGTGTTTCGGAAGCCGAATATATGGGCGGTAATTTGCTGGGCCGTGAGGTCTTGGCCGAGGACGTTGCCAAGGCATTCCTTGATTTAGCACTGGCGGAAAAGACGACGGCGGCGATTGTCACGGTGGATGGTGGCAATATCGCGGCCTCGTTAAGATAGGAAAAAGCCCCGGACCTTGCGGGCCGGGGCTTCGTCTCTAAATTACCTAACAGCAATCAGCCGACATGTTGGCCGAAATGGTCAAGTGTCCGCTTGTGAGCGCGTTCGCATGCACCCTGATTGTAGCTTTCCCGGTCGTCACAGCAGAAGCCGTGTCCCGCGTCGTCATAGACGTAGCAGGGGATGTCGGGGTGGGCTTCCTTGATCTCAGCAACCTGGTTCAGCGGGATACCGCCGTCTTTGTCACCAAAGTTAAAGATCACGGGCACTTTCGGTGTGTCATCGCGCTTGGCATGGATGCCACCGCCATAGAAGGTTGATGCCGCTGCCAGGCCATCGCATTTGCAAGCCGCAAGCCAGCTGACATAGCCACCGAAGCAATAGCCAACAATGCCGACTTTACCGGCGCTTGAAACGTCGTTGATGGCAGCCTGAACGTCGTTCTGAATTCCGTCATCATCGAGACTGCCGCGTGTGTCACGGCCCTTGCCAAAGTCATCCTGACCATAGCCGAGCTCAAGGCCTTTTTCCTTACGGTCAAACAAAGCTGGTGCGATAGCGACATATCCATTCTTGGCGAATTCATCGACGAGGTTCTTGATGTGCTGATTGACTCCAAAAATTTCCTGAATGACGACAACGCCACCTTTGGCAGAGCCTGACGGTTCTGCCTTGTAGGCGCCAAGCGTATGGCCATCGGCTGTGGTTAGTTCGGTCATAGATCCCATTTTTCTCTCCCTGAAAGGCACCGCGACAGATTCGCGGTCAAAACTATAGACCGGCTTTTTTAAACGTTGATGACAGTATGTGCAATGCGTGGTGAAGAATACCAAGCTCTCTTTTTTCGTGCTTGTCTCTATCGACATTCTCTTTTTACGGATTTAGAGTTTACCAAAAGTTGGGAGAGCTGGGGATGAGAATTCAATCACGGAGTGTACGGGGCATAGCGTTTCTTTGCTGTTCGATGTTAGTTCTTTCTGGTTGCGTTACGACGCATATCAGGAACATTGAAAAGTTTGAGCGTGGCCCCAAACCGCTTTCCGTCTTGTTTATGCCAATTGATGTAGAACTTAGTGAGCAAGGTGCCAGTGGAATACTTGAACCCAAAGCTGCTTGGACTGAGAAGGCAAAAATAAATCTCGAAACAGGGATAAAAGACGTCTTCTCTGGCAAGAAAAGTGAGTTGCTACCCTATGCGGAGCCGTCGCCCGGTAGCGATAACGCACGGCTTCATACACAGCTGATTAAACTTCATAGCGCGGTTGGGACCGAAATGTTGTTTCAGTCCATCCAGCCCCTTCCCACCAAAGAGGGTAAGCTAACGTGGACTTTAGGTCCGGGTGTGAAAAAGTTAAGAGAAACAACCAAGGCTGATTACGCCTTATTCGTATATATGCGGGATAGCTATGCGTCTGCCGGGCGTGCGGCGACGATCTTCGTAGCCGCGCTCGTGTTTGGTGTGGGGTTACCTGGCGGGCAACAGTTGGGGTTTGCTTCCCTTGTCGATCTCCGTACCGGGAAAGTTGTTTGGTTCAATCGCGTAACACGGGGCACTGGCGATTTGAGAACGCCTGAAGAAGCTCAAGAAACTGTCAAAGTATTGATGAAAGAACTTCCTAGCTAAAAATGACGCGTCTATTCGACATATTTTCGGTCCCCATCGTTGTCGTCTGTCTCCTGAGCGGCTGCGTTACGACCTCTGGCGATGGTGATATTGAAAACCCATCAACCGATCAAATTCCTGCATCAACGGTCCAAAACCTGACGCCAGGAGAACGCCCGCCTTTGGATACACTTGAAGGTGGTCTCTGGATGTCGGTGGAGAAAATTGAGAAACAGATCAAATCATCAGGAACGACGTTTCGGGATAAAGAGCTCCAGCAATATGTTTACAAAATCGCCTGTAAATTAGCTGGAGATTATTGCAAGGACATTCGCGTCTATATTCAGCATTTGCCACTATTTAACGCGTCCATGTATCCCAATGGTATGATGATCGTGAATACGGGGCTGCTGTTAAGAGCCCATAATGAAGCTCAATTGGCTGCCGTCATCGGACATGAGATTGCGCATTATTTACGCCGCCATGGAATGCAGCGCTTTCGCAATACGCAGGATACGGCAAACGCACTGGTTATCGTCCAGTTTGGTTTGGCCGCTGTCGGCATTCCGGGCCTTGGAGACGTTGCAACCCTCATAGCCATGGCGTCCATCTCCGCCTATAGCCAGGATCATGAAAGAGAAGCAGACAGGTTGGGGTTAGAGCTTATGGCGAAGGCCGGATATGACCCACGAGAGGCATCCAGAATTTGGCAGCAGCTCATTAAAGAACGAGATGCTGACCCCGAAAATAAGAACAGAGTTGTGTTTTTCGCCAGCCACCCGAGTAGCCAGGAACGCGCAGATACACTTGCCAGGCTGGCCGATGAGGTCATCAAGGAACAGGGACGAGAAGGCGTTACCAACCAGCTAGCCTATCAAAAAATTATGGCGCCGCGACGCACAACCTTTTTACGGGATGAGACCCAATTAAGGCGGTATGCCCGGGCGCATAAGTTAATGGAAATGCTGGCTGATATCGGACTTCCGAAGGGCGAACTAAACTTTTTTCGGGGTGAACTGCATCGGATTAAAGATGAAGAAGCTGGGGATGAAGAAGACACTTCCGATAAAAAATTCACTGCTGCCCTGGAGTTTTATACGAAGGCAATCGCGGAAAAGGATTATCCGCCAGAGGTCCATAAATATATGGGGCTGATTTATCGTAAGTTGAAGAAATTTGACGAGGCTCGGAAAGCGTTTCGTGAATACCTAAGGCGAGCACCATCATCACAGGATCGCTTAATGATCGAAGCGATTGTCAATAGGATCGG
>CALIBP010000176.1 GCA_938048165.1 uncultured Alphaproteobacteria bacterium
CGCATCTCCAAAGGTATGTATGAAGTCCCCTGGTTTTAAATCTGTGGCCTGCGCGATCATTAAGGTGAGAAGCGCATAGGATGCAATATTGAACGGAACGCCCAGAAAGATATCTGCGCTGCGTTGGTAGAGTTGGCATGAGAGCCTTCCATCCGCCACATAAAACTGAAACAGACAATGACATGGCGGCAGAGCCATCTTTCCAATCTCAGGCACATTCCAGGCACTAACGATCAATCGGCGGGAATTAGGGTTGGTCTTTATGTCATGGATAAGCTGACTTATCTGATCCACCGTACCGCCATCAGAAGTTGGCCATGACCGCCATTGCGCGCCATAAACAGGACCTAGGTCGCCGTGTTCGTCGGCCCATTCATCCCAAATTGATACCTTGTTCTCATTCAAATATTTGACGTTCGTATCACCCGCGAGAAACCACAAAAGCTCATGAATAATCGATCGCAAATGTAGCTTTTTTGTGGTTACCAACGGAAAACCAGCGGCCAGATCAAATCTCATCTGATGACCAAACACGCTACGTGTGCCTGTGCCTGTGCGGTCACCTTTTTTGGCACCTTCTTCAACGACAAGGCGCATTAAATCAAGATATTGTTGCATACTGCCCTTCTGAACAAGCTAGCGCCGACGATCTTTACTTTAATTTAGGGCAGAATCACCCTATATTGAAAGCGCTGGGCAACCAGCTATAGCGATAAACGACTTGTGCAATAAGCGATGCGGACCCGGGGGCGGTACCCGGCGCCTCCACCAATTTCTTTTTCCAGCATTTTCCTGGATTTCTATGGGGGCGAAATAGGATCGACGCGCGTGTAAAGACTTGTTTTTCGCTCGGCATGGTACCGCCGTTATCGGGCTAATTTATAAATGCAAACGATAATGTTGCATCTCAAGATCACGCACTAGCTGCGTAATCGGATAGGGTTTCGGGGGGTTCCTAGTAACAGAATACCCCCCACTTTTACTCTACGGGTCTAGTTCCGCCCCTGCACCCTTGCGGTGCCAAGGGTAAATCCCGTAAAACTGCACACATCATGACTGACGAATTTATTGACTACGGAAAATTAATGGACCGCGCGATGCGGGGTGTTCTGCGCGACGCGCTTAAGATCGCACGTGATCAGGGGCTGCCGGGCGACCACAATTTCTACATTACTTTCGAGACTCAAAAGGCTGGGGTCGATATTTCGTCTGCACTTAGCACCCAATATCCTGAGGAAATGACGATCGTTCTAGAACATCAGTTCTGGGACCTCGACATCGCTGAAGATTCCTTTGCGGTTACGCTGAGCTTTGGTGGAAAACGAGAACGCCTGTTTATACCTTTCGACGCCGTCACCGCTTTCGTTGATCCCTCGGTAAAGTTCGGCCTGCAATTTAGCCAGGAAGAAGGAAGCGGTA
Organism: uncultured Alphaproteobacteria bacterium; assembly: GCA_938048165.1. Lineage (GTDB taxonomy): Bacteria > Pseudomonadota > Alphaproteobacteria > MPNO01 > UBA2964 > UBA2964. The sequence goes on from CALIBP010000176.1 coordinate 1,420, forward strand.
TTTCTCAACTGGGTAGCGAAAATTACGATACGGATACAAACGAACTGATCGTTGGCGAAACCTCCGAGAATCAGGCTACAGATGTAGCAACGGATGATGGCACGGTTGTTACGCTCGATAGCTTTCGGAAAAAATGACTCTGAGCCAAGCACACGATATTTGGTAACTCAGACTTCTCGCCAATTTAAAACGGATCGCTGCTATGTCGGATTTTACGTACCACGAAATGTTTCCTGTAGCCCAAGAGGAACCGGAATACCGTCATTTGACGTCAGACTATGTCGGTGTAAGCAAACTTAACGGCGCTGAAATTCTAACCATCGAAACCGAGGCTCTGACCAAACTTGCGGCAGAAGCATATTACGACACAGCTCATTTCCTGCGCACCGGCCATCTCAAACAACTCGTTTCCATTCTTGATGATAAAGACGCCTCCCCAAACGATCATTTTGTGGCGTGGGATCTGATGAAGAATGCCAACATCGCCGCTGGTGGTATTCTGCCGATGTGCCAGGATACCGGCACTGCAATCATCATGGGCAAGAAAGGTCAGAACGTTTGGACCGGTGGCGGTGATGAGGCGGCTCTCGCCGCAGGCGTCGCAAAAACATTTACCGAAAGCAATTTGCGCTATTCGCAGCTCGCGCCGCTTTCGATGTATGAAGAAAAGAACACGGGGAACAATCTTCCTGCGCAGATCGAACTCTACGCGACCGACGGCGACGCCTATAAATTCCTGTTTATTGCAAAAGGTGGCGGTTCAGCGAATAAATCATTTTTGTTCCAGCAAACCCCCTCGATGTTGAATCCCGACAGGCTCATTCCCTTTCTGGAAGACCAGATCAGATTGCTCGGCACCGCTGCATGCCCGCCCTATCATCTGGCAATTGTTATTGGCGGCACCTCCGCTGAGCTAAACCTGAAAACGACAAAACTCGCGAGCACGCGTTATCTCGATGGCCTCCCAACACAGGGCAACGAACATGGTCAGGCATTTCGCGATCTCGAGATGGAAGCACATATTTTAAACCTGACTCGTGAGATGGGAATCGGCGCTCAGTTTGGCGGAAAATACTTCTGCCATGATGTTCGTGTCGTCCGACTCCCTCGCCATGGTGCCTCATTGCCAATTGGTATCGGGGTTTCGTGTTCTGCAGACAGACAGGCTCTCGGAAAAATCACCAAGGATGGTGTTTTCCTTGAGCAACTTGAGACCAACCCGGCGCAATACATGCCGGATGTTGAAGAGGGTTCTCTAGGCGGCGAGGTGGTATCCATCAACCTCAATCAGCCTATGGACGAAATTCGCAAAACACTTTCCGGCTATCCAATAAAAACCCGACTGGCACTCACCGGCTCCCTAATCGTTGCTCGCGACCTCGCCCACTTGAAAATTTCAGAACGTCTCAAGGCTGGCGAACCAATGCCAGACTATATGCGCAATCATCCAGTGTATTATGCTGGCCCAGCAAAAACCCCCACCGGCATGGCGTCCGGTTCATTCGGACCAACAACAGCTGGACGTATGGATTCATATGTCGCTGACTTCCAGGCAAAGGGGGGCAGTTTAATCATGCTGGCCAAGGGCAACCGGTCACAACAGGTTACAGATGCCTGCAAAGAACATGGCGGGTTTTATCTGGGCTCAATCGGTGGCCCGGCAGCGCGTTTGGCCCAGGATTGCATCAAAAAGGTAGAATGCGTCGAGTATGAAGAGCTTGGCATGGAAGCGGTCTGGCGCATTGAAGTCGAAGATTTCCCAGCCTTCATCGTTGTCGATGACAAAGGAAATGATTTCTTCTCGGAAGTGACACGGCCGGGCGCATAGTTACGAACATTGGTAACCGGGCCCAAACCAGGTGGTTAGTTTACCTTAATATTTCACCGCATATTAGCCCCAACGGGTGTATAATATGTGTCTGAAGTTACGAAATTTGGGAAAGCGGCGTGTATAAGGACAATTCTCTTCTTCCGCGCGAAGCTGTGCGTCTAGCCGCTCTCGGCATCCTTGCCGGTGGGTCGATGACCTATGCTGCGCTTGCGGCTGCCGTCCGCAATTTCACAAGCCGCATCGCCGGGCCTTCACTCGACCTGATGGGAACATCGATCGAATTATTGCGTTTTGAGGGTCTTGTTGAGACGGAAGAAACCGAGAAAGAAGAAATTCCAGAAGCCGTCCTCACGCTAACGAATGACGGACGAACAGAATTGATTTCCCTATTGCGTGCCGCAGTACGACCACCGGTCAATGATGTCGCGAAGCTCATCCTGGCGCTCAAGTTTCGTTTCCTTCATCTACTTGATGTCTCAGATCAGTGCGATCAAATAGAAATGATGATCGAGGCATGTGAAGGAGAACTCGCCAGGCTTGTCGATCTACGCGGTCACCATAGCGAAGACCCAGGCCTATTGGTTGAATGGCTGGATCACGATATCGGACAGGTTGAAGACCGGCTAGAATGGCTCCGTGGCCTGCGAACTAGCCTCAGGTCTGTTCAAAAACCCGGCTAGAACAGATGCTGGCCGCCAGAGACAAAAATTTCTGATCCGGTGACATAGCCAAAATCTTCACCGCAGAGCTGAAAGATAACAGAAGCAACTTCGTCAGCGGTCCCCATGCGGTTTAACGGAATTCGTGGAATAAGGGATTCATATTCCGCGCCAATCATTTCAGTAGCGATTTCGCCCGGTGCCACTGCATTTACCCTTACACCCAGCTCAGCAAATTCAACCGCCATTTCACGCGTAAGCGCCGAAAGCGCCGATTTCGAGGTCGAATAGGCTGACCCTGCGAAGGGGTGAATGGCATGACCAGCGATAGAAGTGATATTCACGATTGCCCCTTCTGCCCGATGTAAAGCCGCTGCAAAGCCGCGCGCTAATGAAAGTGGCGCAAAAAGATTTAGTTCATATACCTCACGCCAATCGTCCAGACTGCCGTTCAGAGAACCCAGCCGTTCTTTATAAGGTGTTTTAGGCGATTGGGCAGCGTTGTTGATCAACGCGTTGAGGCCGTCGTTGCCAAGAACGTCATTGGCTTGTTTAATAAATTTTTCGACACTTTGCCGATCCGCTAAATCAGTTGAAATATGATGCGTCCAATTTGGATCGCGCCGACAATCCTCTGGAATGTCTTCACGAGAGCAAGTGATTACGCGCCAGCCAGCTTCGCTAAACCGTTTAACGGTCGCATGGCCAATACCCCGGCTTGCTCCCGTTAGAACAATAGATTTAACCGGGTCAGTCATTCAGTTGGCGAGCACCAAAGTGCAGACTACTTGCAAAGCAGGACCGGTATTTCGGTTGCCGTGATAATATGGCGCGTCCGACCGCCCAGGATCATCTGACGGACGCGACTCCGTGAATAGGCCCCTTTGATCAGCATATCCGCATTTACTTCCTTTGCGTGTTTCAAATATGCCGCACCGATCTCATCTTCGTGCACATCAAAACGCATGATCTCCGCTTTGATTCCAGACCAGGCTAAACGCGTTACCCCTTCTTCGGGCGGAATTGACGGCGGTTCGACGGGGTCCGCTGCCAGCAAAGTCACCTTATCGGCCTTCTCAAGAATTGGCATTGCCGCACCAATTGCATGAGCAGCTTCCGGGCTGCTTTCCCAGGCAACAGCGACGTGGCTACCTGTTTCGCTAGGCAATTCTGGCGATGCAACAAGCGTTGGGCGTCCAGTATCCAGGAGCGCTGCTTCCAGTGTAATCGGCGACGGTAATGCTGAGTCTTTCACGGGACGTCCTACCGCAACAATATCGAACAATCGGCCGCGGATAGCGACGATCTCGTCCTCCCGGCCACTTTCTTCCCGCCAACAGATCGTTGGGCCAGATTGGCCGTTCGGCGCATCCGCGATGGCTATCCCGCTTGATTTACAAAACTCATCGAATACTTCACGTGCATGTACAGCGCGCTCGCCACCTTCTTTCTCAGTGACCTCCATGATTTCTTCAATCATAGAACCGTCCATCCCTTCTCCGGTATAGGGAACGAGACCACGGGGATCAGCTCTAACGTGTAAAACCTCTATATGGGAGTCAAACCGCTTCGCTATTCGTCCAACAGTTTCAAGAACCGTCTGTCCTGAATCACCGCTGCTTACACAAGCAAGAATCGTTTTGATCATGTTTTCCTCCCGGCACGAAATAGTGCCAACTAGATCGGCGGATAAAAATTTCCGTCATCTTAGACTTGACGTTTTTTGGATAGCATTCAAGTGATTTCGGACCTTATATTCAAGGAAATAAATGGCTTGCAGACCAGGCGCCGTTTTCCAATCGATATAATGTTCTCCGATGAAGTCGAAACGGGCGTTCCTCCCAAAATTCGATTGCAGAAGGAATCACACAAAATCCAGACCAGTTTGGCGGACGGGAAACCTTTGAGACACCAAACTTCGCGGTAAACTTTGCAACGTTCTTTTCAAGATCAAACTGGCTTTCCATCCGCCGAGACTGATCAGAGGCCCAGGCACCTATTTGCGCGCCACGGGCCCGGCTCGCGAAATAGGAATCCGCTTCAACATCGCTAACCTGTTCAACAGCCCCTGAAACCCTCACTTGGCGCTTAAGTGATTTCCAGTGAAACACCAGGGCAGCCTTAGGATTGTCCGTCAACTCAAGCCCCTTTTGGCTTTCAAGATTTGTATAAAAGACAAACCCTTTCTCGGTTGCCTCTTTAAGCAAAACCATCCTCGCAGACGGTATTCCGGACTGGTCCGCCGTAGCAAGCGTCATCGCCTCAGCGAGCCCAGGTTCGGCCTTTTCTGCTTCGGCAAACCACTTTCTAAAAATATCTAGCGGCTTTTTTTCGTTATCATCTACCATATGGGTATCAAAAACCCTTTTAAAATCATTCTATTACGCATTTATCACAAGATAGACGCCCTGTAGGCGTTATACTCCTGCACTACAGGACTTGCACTAATAACGCTTGGATACCCATCTATACATAATAGAATTGTTTACAACGAAAAGTATTGCAGGATTTGGCGTCGCAATCCTTTATGATTTGACCTAACTGATTTTGCTGAGGTTTGAGATATGATAAAAAAACTGGTGACTGTTGCCGTAATCGGCATGTTTGGGCTGGGCCTCACTGCCTGCACCGGAAACGACCAAAACGAAACAGGTGGTGCCATAATCGGAGGTGTGATTGGTGGCCTTCTGGGGTCGCAGGTTGGTGGCGGCAAAGGCAGAATTGTCTCTTCAGCAGCCGGGGCCGCGCTAGGTGTTTTTCTCGGAAGCCGTATCGGGAAAAAGCTCGACAAGGTCGATCAAATGCAAGCCGCCCGAGCGCAACAAACAGCGCTTGAAACCAATCCTGCAGGACACTCGACCAGCTGGTCCAATCCAGACACCGGCAATTCAGGCACGGTTACACCTACCAAAACAGTCGCCAGCACTGATAATGGTCAACCTTGCCGCGAGTATCAGCACACTGTCACTATTGATGGAAAAACTGAACAGGCCTATGGTCTGGCCTGTCGCCAGGCGGATGGAAGCTGGCAAATCGTAAACTAATGCAGGGCGCTTGCTGCGGCATTCAATGACGCGTAAACAGAGATTGGACAGACGGCATTGCTCCGGCTTTGCCGCGGGAATCCTTTCGTGTAGGATTGCAACCATAGTAGTTGCGTAAAGGGGTGAGTTACACATGACAGAGCCAGCATCTCTCATGAAGGGCAAAAAGGGCCTTGTCATGGGCGTCGCAAATGATCGTTCGATTGCATGGGGAATTACCAAGGCTGTCGTCGACCAAGGTGCCGAGGTCGCTTTCACCTATCAGAACGAAGTTCTCGAAAAACGCGTACGGCCGCTCGCCGAAGGGCTGGGCAGCGATATCCTGATCGAGTGCGATGTCTCTGATGATAGAAGCATTGAAAAAGTCTTCGAAACACTCGGCGAAAAATGGGGGGCGATTGATTTCGTCATTCATGCGATCGCGTTCTCGGACAAGAACGAACTTACCGGTCGTTATCTGGACACCTCGGCACAGAACTTCACACAAACCATGGCTATTTCCTGCTATTCCTTCACGTCGGTTTGCCGCGCAGCGCAGCCACTGATGAATAAGGGTGGCAGCATTGTGACTCTGACGTATGCAGGTTCCGAACGTGTTGTACCGCATTACAATGTCATGGGTGTTGCGAAAGCTGCCCTGGAATGCAGCGTGCGTTATCTGGCTGTTGATCTTGGTAAAGAGCATATCCGGGTCAACGCGATCTCTGCTGGTCCCATTCGAACACTGGCAGCTTCGGGCATTGGGGACTTCCGCTATATTCTCAAGTGGAATGAGTTAAATGCTCCATTGAAACGCAATGTCACCATTGACGATGTTGGCGGCGCCGGCCTCTATTTATTGTCCGATCTCTCCAAGGGCGTAACCGGCGAAGTGCATCATGTCGATTGTGGCTATAACGTCGTTGGGATGAAAGCAGTCGACGCCCCCGATATCAGTGTGGTAACCGGGGACTAAGCCAAAGAGCTTTAAGAATTCGGGGCGAATTAAATGTCCGACAATAGTTTTGGCACGCTTTTTCGCGTGACCACCTGGGGAGAAAGCCACGGGCCAGCCATCGGCTGTGTCGTTGATGGAACACCACCAGGAATTGCCATCAAGGAAGCCGACCTTCAGACCTGGCTCGATCAGCGAAAACCCGGCACCTCTCGCTTCGTTACCCAACGCCAGGAGCCCGACCAGATTGCAATCCTGTCTGGTGTTTTCGAAGGAAAAACCACCGGCACACCGATAAGTCTGCTTATTCAAAATCAGGATGCCCGCAGCAAAGATTATTCAGCCATCAAAGACAAATTCCGTCCCGGCCATGCCGACTATGCCTATTGGAAAAAATACGGCATCCGCGACTATCGTGGCGGCGGGCGGCCTAGCGCGCGGGAAACCGCAATGCGCGTAGCCGCCGGTGGTATCGCGCGAAAAATTCTCGGGCGTTCCGTAAAAATTCGCGGCGCAATGGTCCAAATGGGAACTGAGTCCATCGACAGAAGTAAATGGAATTGGTCGCAACGGGAAAAAAATCCCTTTTGGTGCCCCGATGCCAAAACAGCAGCACATTGGGAAGAGTATCTCGACAGCGTTCGCAAATCGGGTTCATCAGTCGGCGCGGTCATAGAGATCGTTGCCTCCGGTATACCGGCTGGGTTAGGCGCTCCCATTTACGGTAAACTTGATGGCGACTTGGCCGCCGCGATGATGAGTATCAATGCTGTCAAAGGTGTTGAGATCGGTGCCGGCATGGCCGCTGCTGCATTGTCCGGTGAAGAAAATGCCGACGAAATGCGAATGAAAGACGGGAAAGTCGAATTTCAGTCGAACCAGGCTGGTGGAATCCTTGGCGGCATTTCAACAGGACAGGATATCGTCGTCCGATTTGCTGTTAAGCCGACCAGTTCAATCCTCA
>CALIBP010000177.1 GCA_938048165.1 uncultured Alphaproteobacteria bacterium
CGCAGTTCTATGTCCCCGACGATCGTTACCGATCAGGAGGGAAAGCTCATCATGGCTGTTGGCTCTCCAGGGGGCTCCAGCATTATCGGCTATGTCCTCAAAGCACTGATTGCGGGATTGGACTGGAAAATGACGATGCAGGATGCCATCGCTCTGCCCAATTTCCTGAACAAAAATCGTAAAACCGAGCTTGAGAAGGGTACATTTTTAGAAAAAATTGCCCCCGCTTTACGCAAACTGGGGCATCAAATCGACATCCGCCGCAAGACCAGCGGGTTACATGGTATTAGAGTGCGGAGTAGTGGCTATGAGGGTGGCGCTGACCCACGCCGTGAAGGCGTCGCCCGTGGCGACTAAAAAAACAGCTAACCCAAAGAGAGACCAGGAATGATAATCGCCCGCGTTTTTAACGCGTTGCCAGCGACCGCCCGCGGTGCCATCTGGATGGTCCTTGGGGGCGTCTCACTCATCCTGTTGGCTATCGTCATCAGAGACATTCAGGACAAGTTTCATGTCCTGCAGATGATATTTTTACGGAGCGTCGTTAGCTTTTTGATTATCCTGCCCTGGGCCCTGCGTCAGAAACGGGAAGATTTACAAACAAAACGACTGCCCCTGCATATCTTTCGCAATACCATTCATTACCTCGGAAATGTTGGTTGGTTTATCGGTGTCACCTTGGTCACGCTGGCAGACCTTCAAGCCCTGCAATTTACGGTACCGCTCTTCACAATTGTGATGGCGACGATATTTCTCAAAGAGCATGTGGGGCCACATCGATGGATCGCCACCATGCTTGGCTTCATTGGGGCGCTGGTTATTATCCGACCGGGGTTCGTGGAATTGAGCACAGGCACAATTGCTGTCGTCCTGTCAGCGATCTTCTACGCTGCCTCTCAAACCTCCACCAAATCACTCTCAAACACTGATACGCCAAATGCCATCCTGCTTTATATGTCATTGATTTTTATACCGGTATCAGCGATCCCCGCCTTCTATGTATGGGTTACGCCAGACTGGTCAGATACGATTCCAATCATCCTGTTAGGCGTATTTGGATACACCGCGCATGCCTGTATCATCCGGGCCTTCGCAGCCGCTGATGCCAGCTTTGTAATGCCCTTCGATTTTTTACGGCTGCCGATTGCCGCTGCGTTCGGATATTTCCTCTATACCGAATGGCCCGAATTCTGGGTATGGGTCGGTGGTGCAATTATATTTGCCTCCACCTACTACATCACCTGGCGTGAAAGCATGGTCAAAAAGGCAGCAGTCAAGCCAACCGACTAAGAAGACTTCGCAAGAAAACCCTGCGTGATATAGTCATTTCAAATGGGCAATGGCGGAGAAAGCGATGAACCCCATCCATATTACCAAACTCGATCATGTTGTTCTAAGAGTCGCCGATATCGAAAAATCGATCCATTTCTATCGTGAAATATTGGGGTGCCCCGAAAAGCGAATTTCTGACGGGCTCTATCAATATCAGGCCGGCACTTCGATGATCGACCTGGTTCCAATCGATAGCGATATTGGTCAACGGTCTGGCTATGGCCCGCCTGAGGCGGGGCGGAACGTTGATCATTTTGCGCTGACACTGGGTGAATTTGATGAAGAGGCAATTGTCGCCTATCTTGAAAAGAACGGCGTTACCGTCGAACGGAGTGGACGACGCTTCGGTGCCCAGGGATACGGACCATCGGTTTATTTTCAGGACCCTGATGGCAATTTTGTAGAACTGAAAGGCCCGTCGGAAGAAACGCCTTAGAGGCGCAAAAAATGGAAGCAAGGGATTAGCATGTTAAAAATTATCGGACGTGACACATCATCCAACGTACAGAAAGTACTTTGGGTTTGCGGTGAACTGGGATTGTCATTCGAGCGTGAAGATTTAGGGGGGCCTTTTGGCGGCAATGACGAACCTGAATATCGCGCGCTCAACCCGAATGGCAAAGTACCAACCATTATCGATGACGAATTTGTCCTTTGGGAATCCAACGCCTGCACACGCTATCTGGCAGCCAAACACGCGCCGGGAACATTGTACCCCGATGATTTACAAACCCGTGGCAATGCTGAGCGCTGGATGGACTGGCAAATCGCAACGATGAGCCCCACCCTTGTCCCAGTATTCTGGGGAATGGTTCGCACAAAGCCGGAAGATCGCGATCTCGACGCCATTGAGGTGTCTCGCAAGAAACTGTCTGCTAATATCGCGATTATGGATAACCACCTCGCCAACTCGACCTATTTGGCAGGCGACAGCCTCACCATAGGCGACATTCCTCTAGGTATTACGGCCTATCGCTGGTTCAGTATGGATATTAAGCGTGAGTCATATCACAACGTTCAGCGCTGGTATGATCTACTATGCGAACGTCCTGCTTTTCAGGAACATATTATGAACCCTATGGCGTAACAGAATGAAAATTATCGGGCGAAAAAGCTCTTCCAATGTTCAGAAGGTCCTGTGGTGTTGTGCGGAGCTGGATATAGAGTATGAACGAGAAGATGCCGGGCGCGAGTTTGGCGTTGTGGATACTGACGCGTTCTACCAGATGAACCCTAATAGAAGGGTTCCTGTTTTAATCGACGGGGATTTTATTTTATGGGAGTCCAATGCAATTGTTCGCATGATTTCTGCGCATTACGGTTTTGGGTCACTATATCCCGAAAATCTGCAGATTAGGGCAAATGCAGACCGGTGGATGGACTGGCAACTCGCAACCCTCGGTCCGGGCTTTACGGGGATGTTTCACGGGCTCATTCGCGACGAACCGGAAAAAAGAAACTGGGATGCGATTAATAAATCTATCGCGACAACGCAGGCCAATCTCGAAATACTGGATCAATATCTGGCTGATTCCGCCTTCATCGCCGGTGATGAATTAACGATGGGCGACATCCCCATCGGGATTTACGCCTATCGCTGGTATGCCTTCGAAGATCTAGACCGCAAATCGCTGCCCAATTTGGAGCGCTGGTACGCGTCCTTGCAGGAACGACCGGCTTTTCAGGAATTTGTCATGGTGGGACTGGGATAAAGAACCCTGTCGGGGCATATCTACTCGCCAACAGCGTATTTCTTTTCAGCTTCGTAATAATCGTTAAAGCCGACGACATCCCTTAAATGCGCGAACTCGGCGAGACCCTCTGGTGTCTTGCCTGATTTCAGCGATTGGAGTGCTGCTTCCATTGCCGCTATGGAAGCTTCTATCATTGTGAGTGGGTACAGTACGATCTTAAAACCCATCTCATGCAGGACATCGGGTGGCAAGAGCGGCGTATCACCCTGCTCGACCAGATTGGCCATTTTATGGCCGGGGACACCCTCACAGAATCCCCGCATCTCTTCCTCGCTTTGAGGCGCTTCCAGGAAAAGAATGTCAGCACCCAGGTCAGCAAATGCCCTAATGCGCCACATGGCTTCATCAAACCCGTCGGTAGCTCGGGCATCCGTGCGGGCCATGATTAAAATATCAGCCCCCTCTTCGCGGGCATCAACGGCGGCCTGAATCCGGCCAATAGCTTCTCCACGATCAACGACCTGTTTGCCTCGCGTATGACCACATCTTTTCGGCGCGACCTGATCTTCAATCATACAACAGCCAAACCCGGCCTGTGCATAACCCGCAACGGTCCGTTTTACGTTTAGAGCATTGCCGTACCCGGTATCGCCATCACCAATCACCGGGATAGAAACCGCGTTACAGATATTCCGTCCCTGCTCGAGCATTTCGCCATAAGAAATCAGCCCGGTATCTGGGACACCGAGACGCGCTGCCGATACCGCAAACCCGCTCATAAAGCTCAAACCAAAACCCGCCCGCTCGATAAGCCGTGCGGAAAGCGCATCATAGCAGGCGGGTGCCACAAGAATATCGGGGCTCGCCAGGAGCGTTCGAAGCTTATCAGCGTTGGATTGCATTATTATTTCAAACCTTAGAATTGACCCGAGGCGTCTTAGGAGTCGTGGTCAAAGCTGACCCGGATCAGGTGGAAAACGAAGAAAATTGCAAAAGCAAAGAATAAGAGCCCGCCATAATACGGGACGCCGTGGCCAGAATTTGCCGCGACAAACAGTCCGCCAACCGCCATGACAGCCGTTACCGCACCCATAATCCAATTACCTAGCTGTTTCATTGTAAAACCTCACATAACGAACCGAATTTCACACTTTGTATACCGCATCGGTGATTAACCGCAACTTACTCAGCGCATACTAAACTTGCCAGCAATGATGTCTAGCCGTGGACCAATGTTGGGGTCGGCCGCTCACCATGATTAGGCTCAATCGGCAGTGACAACCGAAAAACCGTACCCTCATCCGTACTGCGCGCCAGGCTAATATCACCACCATGGCCCAGCATCAGATCTCGTGCGATCGATAGACCAAGACCTGAGCCTCCGGCACGTGAAGAGCGCGCAAATGGCTGGAACAGCTCATTGCGAACGCGTTCCGGGAGGCCCGGTCCGTTATCAGAGATTTCAATAATGGCATGACCGACTTCGGAATGAGCTCTCACTGTTACGCGGGTTGCCCCCGCTTCAAAGGCATTACGCGCCAAATTGAGAAAAACTCGATACATTTGATCTCTGTCAGCATGGAGTTCCAGTCGCGCATCAACACGGCTATCGAGAACAGTGTTGCCATCACCCATTGTTTCCGCGGCGTCTGAAAGTTCATCTAGTAAGGGGGCCAATCCAAATCGCGTCACTTCAAGCTTTGTCGTCCCTTCCTGCACAAAGCGAAGAGTTTTTGAGCACAATGTTACAGCACGATCGATAGCGCCCATCAACGTCGGGGCAACACGCTTCACGTTGGGATCTTCGGAGACTTCCAAATGATCTGACACCAGCTGAGCCGTCGCAAGAATGTTGCGCAGATCATGGTTGATCTTGGCGACCGCGGTTCCCAACGCTGCGAGGCGCGTTTTCTGAATAAGCGCTGTTCGCAATCCCCGCTGCATGCCTGCAAGCTCACGTTCGGCAACACCAAGCTCATCAGTTCTATTCCCCGGTTGAACGAGACGGGTCCCGTCTTCTGGTGCCTGGCGAAAGGAAACCATGGCGGCTGTAATGGACCGCATTGGG
>CALIBP010000178.1 GCA_938048165.1 uncultured Alphaproteobacteria bacterium
GCCCATTCTCAGGCGGCTTTAAACCATCGACTGTTCGCGCTCGAAATTTGATCGTCGGCATACCCACTTACCCTCCTGGGTAACATATGGGTAACAAATAATATGAAACAAGCTGAAATCTCATGAAATGAGAGGAGAAACAAATTATCCTTTTTTTTCAGATAAATACGGGAAATAAGTTGTTTCGTGCGGTATCAACAGGATACCCCGAACATCATTATTGTGGAGGTTCAAATCCTCTCACTCCGACCAGTTTTTCATATGTTTATTGCTGGATTGTCGTCAGAGTTCTGAGCCCACCCTGGCGAGCGGCCTTTCCCCCGCCACCGTTGTTCGATGGAGTAGGCGACGCGAATTGACCAGATCGTATGGCATCGCCTGGTGCATAACGCAGATATTATCAAACATCACCAAATCCCCGGGCCGCCATTTATGACGATAGGTACAATCTGGCGCATTTGCCAATGTTTCCAGTTCATCGATTAGCGCACGGGCGTCCTCATAGGACAAACCGTCAATGCCCGCGGCATGTGAACCAATAAAAAGCGCCCGTCGTCCATTCTCGCGTTGGGTAACAAGTGGATGGCGGGCCGGTGGAGTCGCGGACTGTACCTCGGGCGGCCGCGGTGGCAGCTTGTGGCGACGCCGGGTTTCCTCAAAATCATGAACGACAATCAAGTTATGCAGCTCGGCGCGCCGGTCTTCTGGTAAAGCGTCATAAGCGAAAGTCGTGTCAGCGAACATCGTATCACCGCCTTCCGCCGGAATTTCTTTGCCGTACAATAAAGAGGCCCGGGAAGGCAGTGTTCTGAACGAGCTATCGATATGCCATGAGGACGTTCCAAGCGTGAAGGATTTATGTCCGGGATCATCGACCGGCTTAATATTTCCAGTATCACGATCGATATTTGAAACCCTGAGGACGGTTTCATATCCTTCTGCCTGGTCCTTGGGATCGGGGAATTTTTCAAGGCGACCAAACCGCTCGCTAAACGCGACCTGTTGTTTGACCGACAGGGCCTGCCCGTGAAATACGAGAAGGCGATATTGCTCAAAGGTCTCATTGATAAGCCGAAATGCTCCGTCACCTAGTGGTCGGGACAAATCAATCCCCGACATCCCTGCCCCGATTCCGCCTTCAAGAGGCGACACTGACATCCTGGGTGAATTTACATCTGACATCTGCATTTCTCAGTAATTGTAGCCACCTGTTTGACAAACCGACACTACGACAGCGGTCTCTGCAAATTGCTGCCGAATGACAAGCCAATGATCAATGTTGCCCCGACCCCGACCAACCGAGTTTAAAACTCACGCAGCAGGCGGCCAAATCCCTCAAAACGATCATCGATCCCGGTCTTTCGCATCGACTCCCAGGCGATCGCCTGCAGAGACGTCATCACGTTGATGCCGAATTCGTCCTCCAGCGGCTGGATGGCATCAATTACGGTCCAGTGCGGACAACTAAAATAAAGCGTGTCAGCGTCGGGATTGGCCGCCAACGCTGCGCGGCCCCATTCAAGCGCGCGATCCGGCGGTAACGTCCCGAGAGCAACGAGACTGGAACCGCCAGCATATACACCTGTTGGCTCCAACCCAAAGAAACCACTCATATGGTTTCCATGACGGGGACTTTGATCCTCTAAGAATGGATGAACGATACAAACCTTCTTTGAGCCGAGTGCCGCGAACGCGTTAACCTGAGCCAAAGCAGAGCACGACATCTTCACGCCGATTTCATTCTCCAAGTTTTGCATGAGCTCATCGACGGTATCGTCACCCTTGGAGATATTGATCGGCAATCCTCCCAGCAGGACCAAATCTGCCCCGGCACGCGCCATGGTATGCGCCGACTCAATCGAAATCTGGTAGCACTTCTCAACATCTTCCGGAGACCTTTCGCCAAGCGGCAGGGTAATCATCATAAGCGACACCCCATCCGGGACAACGCGATACCAGTCTATCGGATAAACCTCGGTCGTGACGGCTGCCACCGTGTAGCCAATACGCGCACGATGGCCGTGAATTTGTTCGCCCTTCATAAACGGCCTCCTTCTCTGGTACTAAACTGCCAGCGGCACCAAATCCAAGCCACGGGATATCCCCGTTTTTCCCGTCTCGAGATTAAACATGATCTGATCATAGCTGCCCGGCTTGGTCGTCCGAACGGTTATCGCCACAGAACGCGGGCTGGCGCCATTTTCGGCGTGCGGAATATGCGGTGGTACGACGTCAACGGTGCCGGCCGGTGCTTCCGACCGGACTTTCAATTTCAATTCGGCATAGTCGGGCTTGCTGCCATCATCAATCCGGTCATAGACATGGGTCACTTCATCACCGTCGAGAACACCGTAGATCGTCCAGGTCGGACCGTGATCATGGGCGGTCGCCGTGTGCTTTGGTTCGCGGACCAACGCCCCAACAAAAAAATCATAATCCGGGTCATGATGCAGGATGTACTCGCGGCCTTTTTTCCGCTCCCAACCCTTTGAGACCTCACGCAGTTGCTCATCAGAAACCAATGTCTGCAGCAAAGGCCGGACGCCTTCCCATTGCTCTACCTCGGGTAACCCCTTGGCAAAATGCGCCCGCAGATCCGCAATAAACTCGTTAAAAGCAGGTAGTGAATATTGTCCCATCATCCGGCTCCTTGTTTATTTTTCTGTTACGGCAATTGAATTGCTTATCAAGCGCTAACAACTATCAATGAACTCAGGCCGATTCAAACCCGGTCACAAATTTACGCGCTGCATGCCGCCGGGCGGATAGCGTGTCCCCGCTGCCACATCCTTTGGAAAAATTTCCGATAACCGCGCGAGATCAGTAGCCGTCAGCTCAACATTAATCGCGTCGAGGTTTTCATCAAGATGCTTCCTGCTTTTGCAGCCCGGGATGGGAAACACATTGTCGTTTTGGGCGAGAAGCCAGGCGAGAGAGATTTGTGCCGCGGTCACGCCCTTATCCGCCGCGAACGTTTCGAGCTGCTTTACGCGCTCGCGATTGGCGTCGAAATTTTCTTCGTAGAACCGGGGAAACTTGCCGCGAATATCGTCTTCTGACTGTGACCCCGCTTTATCAACCACGCCGGTGAGAAATCCATAGCCGAGCGGCGCATAGGCCATCAGTGCCATACCGAGCTCATCACAAGCATCGCGGTGACCTTCTTCAACATCACGGGTCCATAGGGAATATTCAAACTGGAGCGACACAATCGGATGGACCTTGCTTGCCCGGCGCACAGTGTCCGGCGCCGCTTCTGACAGACCGATAAAACGGACCTTCCCCTCTTCAACCAACCGCGCCACGGCGCCAACGGATTCTTCAATCGGGATCGTTGGATCTACCCGCGACTGGCACATCGCATCGAGATAATCGACACCCAGATTTTTAAGACTGAGCTCGCATATTTCCCGCAACCGGTCAGGGGTACCGCTGCCGGCCGCAACACTACGATCATTTTCATCGCGGATCGTGCCAGTCTTGGAATGAATAAAGACCTTATCCCGGCGACCTTTTATGGCTTCACCAATGAGACGATGATTGTGCCCGCCACCATAGCGCGCTGATGTATCGAGAAGATTTACGCCACGTTCCATCGCCTGATGGATGGTCGCGATTGATTCAGCATCATCTGCAGCCCCATAGGCCCCTGACATGCTGAAACAACCGAGTCCTATGCGGGACAGTTTGTGGCCGGACTGGCCGAATTCGCGATACTGCATACGCTACCCCCTTGAGTTAGGCATATTCCTCCGCTGCCAGCCATTCGGGCGGCACAACCCGATTGGTATCATCCCCCTTCATCTTGTTGTAGACCACGGCACCGGCGGCGGCGAATTGCATGCCAAGTCCCGTATTGTTTTTGTAATACACAATATTGTCTTTGGTTTGCTTGACCGTGGCGTCACCCGTGCAGAGCATACCAAGTTCGAAAATACGGTCTCGGTCCACGGTCCCACTATCGATCAGGTCAAGAAGTTCGGTCTGCTGATTCGAGACAACACTTTCCCAGTCATTGATGATGATGTCCGATGCCTTTTTGAAAGTCGTATCATCCACCTCATGGCGCTTGAGGGTGACATCAGAATTGGCCACCGAGATAACCATTTGACCCGGCACCAGAAGGTTTCCATCAAATGTCGGCGTTGTTGAATTCGTCATGGAGCAGACGATATCAGCGCCCACCACAACCTCGTCCGCACTCCCAACAGGGACAATCTCAACCCCCTCCAATTGAACTTGGCTAGGGAAGGCTTCTCGGTTTTCCTTCGTCGGGCTAAAAACTTTCACGCGCTTGATCGAAGGCCGCGCTGTACAAATGGCTTCGCAATTCGACCGCGCCTGCCGCCCGGTACCCAAAAGACCAAGCTCTGTCACATCATCACGGGCGACTTTATCGACAGCAACACCGGTTGTCGCACCGACTCGCACCCCACTCATATAGGATTCATGCATAAAAGCGACGGGTTCCGCGGTATTTAAGTCATACAGAATAATCACTGTCCAGTTGGTTGAATCCGGACTGCTCATGGTTTTGCGACCCGGCGCACCGCCTTTCACCAACATATTGGATCCCGCTCGGACGCACGCCATGCCATAACTCGGAACGGCACCGACATGAACATTGCTAAAATATTCACGCCCGGAATCATCCGGGGCATCAACGCGATAGCGGAGCCGTGGCAGGGTCTTGGCTTTTCCTTGAGCAAAATCACCAAAACAAATACCCATTGCCTCGATGCATTCGGCCATAGTCAGGTGCTTTCGCACATCGTCATCACTAATTATAATAGCCAACTGGCTCTCCCTTTATGTTCACGGGGCGCGCCCCATAAAATGATTAACTCAAATGATAAACCCAACAGGGCAACAGGCACCATGGCAATAAGTGTAGAAAAATTATCCGATGCGGCAGGCGCTATCGTTTCCGGACTCGATTTAACCCGGGAGATACCGGCAAATGACGCGCAAGCTCTCAAGCAGGCCTGGCAGGAACACATGGTTCTGGTGCTCCGCGGTCAGGAGCTTACCGAAGAAGAGCAGGAACGATTTTGCAGAACCTTTGGTGAGATCGCCGGGCTTACCTCAAGAAATTCGGATTCCAAATTCCTGTTTGTCACCAACAAGGACGACCCCAAGCTGGACACCGCCGTACAGCTTGGCGAGATGATGTTTCACTGCGATCAGGCCTATGCCGAGCGCCCCTGCAAAGCCTCCACTTTATATTCGATCGAAATCCCCGATGTTGGCGGCAATACGAGTTTCGCTAACTGTTGCGCGGCCTATGACCAATTGAGCGATGAATGGAAGAAGCGCCTCGAAGGCAAAACCGCGCTCAACTATTTCAACTACGCGACAAACCCCAGCATGCGACCGGACGAGATTGATCCCGATGCACCACAGCATTCACACCCTGTTTTCCGGACTCACCCCGAAACAGGACGGAAAACGATCTATGTAAATCGTCTCATGACGATCCGGATCAATGAAGTAGATCAAGAAGAAAGCGATGAGATTCTCAACTATCTGTTTGACCTCATCGAGAGCCCGCGAAACGTCTATGAACATGTCTGGCAGGTGAACGATCTGGTTCTTTGGGATAACCGCTGCACAGCTCATGCCCGTCAGCATTATGACCCTGAAAAACGGCGTTTGCTGCGGCGCATGACAATCCTCGACGAAAATCCGGTCGCCTAGACGATCAATCAAATTTTTGTGCTGGATATATTATTTCGGTCTGAACACCCTATATCCGGTGTATAGAGGAGATTGAAAATCGGGAGGTCAGACATGGCTCTTTCTGCTCGTCGCATTGGCACAATTCTTATTTTCGGCGCTTTATTAAGTGGTTGTGCAGGTGGAAGCCTGAAAACCGATCACACGATAGCCCAGGAGCGCGTGCAGGCCTATCTCGCAGCAAACCCCTCGCTTGATCCGGCAATTGCCAGTGCGATTGGGCGCATGCAGTTGCACAAGGATATGACCAAAGAACAGATCATCGCAGCCTGGGGTAAGCCTGCCTATATTCAGCAATATAGTGCAAAGACAGAACAATGGTTTTTTGGCTGCGGTTGGCCGCATAGCTGCGAGTCGCCCGACGAAGACTCAGATTTTCCGCTTCCCGATGAAATTTTCAATTCACGGGCAATTTTTTCCAACGGCAAACTCAGCGAGTGGACTCGCTGACTCGCCCTATCCTATCGCCGTTCCGTCAGCTCAATTTCGTAGCCATCAGGGTCTATGATAAAGGCAATCATATTGGGGTTTCCGGCCCGGACATAATGCGGTTCATGGGCGAACTCAACACCGGCACTTTTTAGCTGATCACTCATCTCTTGCACGTTTTCGACCAGGAGCGCGACATGGCCATAAGTATTGCCATGAACATACTCTGAAGGCGGCTCCATCATTTCGACAATTTCCAGCGCGTGATTACTGTCTTCATCACCATACCCAACATAGGCAACACGCTCGCCCCGCTCCTCACTGGTGCGCTGCCGCATGAGGTCCATGCCCAGATGCTGCGTGTAAAAATCCACAGAACGTTGCAAATCCGCCACGCGGATC